>JAKLKE010000001.1:0-79377 GCA_023150775.1 Myxococcota bacterium | reverse complement strand
GCGCCTCGGTGGTCATGCCGATCTTGGGGATCCTCATCTCCGTCGCCTTTTTTGGGGCGGCTGGGTTCAACACCCGGCGCGCGCTCTTCGGTCGAACCCGGCGCGTGAAGCCCAAGCCGCCCGCGGGCGGGGGCCCCGGCGCAGCGCCACCGGGAGCAGGTTAACGTTCAGACGAGGGCGGTCGCTCCGACACTGGAGCTGTCCGTGAGGCACGCGCGCCACTTGCCCTAGATGGGGTGGATGGCGTAGCATGGTTGAAGGTACCAACGGACCAGGATCCATCCGTGGCACGCTACATCCGTAACTATGAGGTCATTCGAGAGCTCGGCACGGGCGCCTTCGGCACCGTGTACGCCGCTGTGGGCGAGGTCCCAGGACGTGGGCTCTCCTCGGGCAAGAAGCGCCTCGTCGCCATCAAGAAGCTCAAAGAGGGCGCGAGCGAGGGCTCTCGTCAGCTCTTGCGCCAAGAGTTCGCGCTCTTGGATCAGGTGAAACACCGGGGCATCGTGCGGGTCTTCGAGTACATCGAAGAAGAGAACGCCGTCGCCTTAGAGCACGTTCACGGCGTCACCCTACGCAAGATGCTCGACGAGTGCTCCCGCGCCCGCGAGCAGTTCTTCACCGAGGCCGCCGTCGAGATCATCTGCGAGATCGCCGATGCGCTCTACCAAGTCTACACGACGCCCGGCGACAACGGCGAGCCGCTGCACCTCGTGCACCGCGATCTGAAGCCCGACAACATCATGGTGACGCCCCAAGGCGAGGTGAAGATCCTCGACTTCGGCCTCGCCCGGGTGGGCAACAAAGACTTCAACCAACAAGAGAACGACCGGGTCAAAGGCACGCCGATCTACATGGCGCCCGAGCAGGCCCGGGGCCAAGACGTCGATCACCGCTCGGATCTCTTCTCGTTGGGGCTCATCGCGTATGAGCTCTTCATGAACCGGCCGGCCTATGTGCTGCCCAAAAACTCCCGCGATCCCCTGGGCGACATCTTCGACGCCATCGAGCGCGGCGTGCTCTTGGACGAGTGCCGTGAGCTTGAGCAGAAGCTCCCCGCCATCGGCCCCATCCTCACGAAGCTCCTCGCGGCCAACCCCAAGGCCCGCTACCAGACCGGCCAAGACCTGCTCGTCGACCTGCGGCGCCAGCTCTACCGCGACCGCGGCTCCCACATGCAGGAGTTCTGCGAGTTCTTCTTCGGCTCCATCTACGACCTGCCCGATCCCCCCACGGTGAAAGAGTCCGGCGGAGGCTCCGCGCCCTCGCTGAACACCTCTGGCGGCGGCGGTGGCGGTGGCGGCGCGGCGGGAAAGAGGCTCAGCATGGAAGAGCGTCTCAAGGCGTCGATGGCCCGGGAGGCCACGGCGAAGCAGGTCTCTAGCCGCCCGTCGAGTAAGGTCGGCGAGGCCAAACCCAAGGTGGAGGCCTGGGAGCCGGTCTCGACCCGCGCGCCGAAGAAGATCGAGGACGACAAGCCCAAGAAGGCCGGTCCCAAGATGATCGGCGCCCGCAGCCCCGAAGAGACGGGGATGCTCCAGATGATGTCGTTGAACGACGACCTCGACAAAGAGGACAACGGCAACGACCCCAGCGCCACGGCCTTCTTCGCGATCCCCGCGCCCAAAGAACAAAACCGCGCCCGGGGCAGCGCGCCGCCGCCCTCTGGCCCGTCCTCTCCGGCCTCGCCGATGATGCCTGGCCCGCCGATGATGCAGGGGCCGCCCATGGCCCAAGGCCCCATCGCCCAGGGCCCGATGATGCAGCAGGCGCCGCCGATGGCCCAGGGCCCCATCGCCCAGGGCCCGGTCATGCAGGGCCCCATCGCCCAGGGCCCGGTGGCGTACTCGTCGAACACGCCGTTTCAGGTCAACCAGAACGTCGCGCCGCCCCCAGCGGACTCCGGCGAGCGCACCCAGTCGAACCGCGTCTACGCCATCGTCTTGGCGATGTTCGCTCTGGTCGGCCTGGCGATCTTCGCCGCGATCTGGTTCCGGCCTCAGCCCGAGCCCGTCGCCCAGGCCCCCGAGGTCGAGAAGCCCATCGAGAAGCCCTCCAAGGCGGGCAAAGCGAAGGCCGACACCGCCGCGCCCCCGCCCCCGGTGCCTGAGGCCCCCAAGCCCAAGGCGCCCAAGAACCCCGGCACTCCGGCGGCGCCCAAGGCCCCGAGCGTGCCCTCGGGCAGCCTCACCGTGAGCCTGCCCAGCGGCGGCGCCACCTCCGTCGAGGTCACCTGCCCCTCGGGCTATCGCCAGCGGGCGTCGATCAGCGGCGGCAAGGCCTCGTTCTCGGGGGTGCCGTCGGACTCTTGCATGCTCTACTTTAAGGGTGGCGCCCCGGCGCAGTTTGGCCCCGTGCGCGGCGGCCAGTCCCTCAAGTGCTCCATCCAGGCCACCACGGCCGTCTGCAATTAGCTGACCCCGTCGCCCAGGACCGGGCGGCGTCCCTCCTTCGGAGACTCTGATGCTGCGACATGTGCTCGGAATGCTGCTCGTGATGGTGGTCACGACCTGGCCGGCTCACGCGGGGACGCCCCAAGGCCCCACGGCGCTGGACGCGCTGGAGCCCGCTGAGAAGAAGGACAAGGCTGAAGAGGCCCAGGCCATGACCGACGCCGAGAAGGAGGCCGCGCAGAAGCGCAAAGACAAGGCCGCCCGCGTGCTCGTGCTCAAGTGGCCCGACACCGAGGCCGACCACGAGGACGAGGTCCTGCGCCGCAACGTGCGCAGCCGCATCGACCGCCCCGACGGCCTGTTCTTCCCCTCCGTCGATCTGTACCAGAACGGCCGCCGCGCCCCCGACCGCACGCTCTTGCCCGCCCAGCAGCCGGCGATGGTGCCCGACCAGAACATGGACGTGGTGCGCGCCGAGGCCAGCCGCGTCTCCCAGATCCCCTGGAACGCCATGGCCCCCGCCCAGTGGGGTATCGAGGGCCAGAAGCTCCTCGCCTTGGTCGATAGCCTGTGGTTCATCGAGAAGCCCGAGCAACGTGAGCCCCTGTTCTTGCTCTACGTTCAGATCGGCTACTGCGCTGAGAACCAGAACAACCCCGCGCCGCCCTTCTACGAGGCCATCGGCGGGCAGTTCGTCAACTACTACCACTACCTCGCCGCGACCTTGGCCTACCAAGACCCCTCCTTGATGTCGAAGATCACCGACACCGAGCTCAACGGTCAGGTCAACTTCTACCTCCAGCAGCTCCAGCAGGGCGTCTACACCAAGTTCCCCCTGGACTTTGAGCTGGAGAACCAGTTCACGCTCGACTCCTTCAACAAGGAGTACGAGGTCGTGATCAACGGCCTGCCCGTTGAGGTGGACGACGAGGCCCGCTACTTCGTGCCCCTCGGTCGCTCCGACATCTACATGCGCCGCAAAGACACCGGCCATGGCCTCTCGGAGATCCTTGAGGTCGACAAGTTTGAGGACAAGGCCTACTTCGTGCGCGACGTGGCCCGCAAGAAGATGGGCATCGAGTTCATCGATCAGCTCTTCTTGCACCCCAACGAGTGTACGCCTGAGCTCGACGGCGACATCCTCACCTACCTCGCCATCTACGCGAAGCTGCACCCCGTCTCTGAGATCTACATCACCGTCCCGCGCTACGGGAACCCCAACAAGCTCTGGATCTGGCGTTGGGACCGCGCCACGGCCACCCTGCAGTTCGTCGGCGGCGGCAACGACGGCTTCCCCGTGCGGTTCGCGGCCTTGGCCAGCGTCGGCATCCTCTACAACGGCGGCGCGCTCTCCGTTGACCCGACGATCAACCAGTCCGACATCAACACCGTGCTCGACACGACGATCAACTCCGAGATCACCGACCGCTCTAGCCTCGACCTCAACGCCTCCACCCTGCCCGTCTCCGTCGCGCTCCGCGGCCACTACAACCGCCTGATGATCGACTACGGCATGGAGTTTGGGTACAACCTCGGCGAAGAGAACAGCTACTACGTCGATTATTACTACACCCCGCTCCACAAGGGCCCCTACAGCGGCGACCTCGTCGTCGTCGAAGAGGAGGAGCGTGAAGAGGAGCGTGTAGACGACGGCGGCACGCCCGACGATGAGGACGACATCGGCCTGCCCGACGTGGTCACAGGTGAGGAGGCCCTGCACTACACCCAGTGGAACCGCTACATCTACTGGGGCGCCGCCGTGGTCCTCGGTCGTGACGCCTCCTTGGGCTTCGGCCCCCGGGTCGGCGTGCGGGTCGGCTGGACGAACGTGCCCCGGGCGGTGCAGCCCACCCTGCATGTCGGCTACACCTTAGAGGCGCCGATCCCCGGCATCAAGGCCACCAACCGGGTGCGCCCGCTCATCGACGTGGACGCTCGTTTGGGCATGTCCGTGGCGACGAAGGACTCCCTCATCGGCACCTACAACCAGCGCGCCCCTGACGACATCTCCCGCGTCTCCCCTGTCTTCGGCTTGACCGGCGGCATCGGCACCACCTTCTGACGAGGGCTCTCCCGCGCGATGATCTGTTTACGCCTCTCCTTGTCGCTCGCGGCGCTCCTCGCCGCGGGCTCCGCCTCGGCCCAAGAGGCGGCCGCTGTGACCCCGGTGGTCGTCTGGATGGACCGCGACGCCCCGGATGAGGCCTCCATCGCCAAAGCCGAGCGGCTGGCGGGGGGGGTCGCTCAACACTACGACACGAGCGACCTCATCTTCCCGCCGGAGCCCTGGTCCAAGAAGGACTCCGACAAGCTCATCGCGGTGAGCAAGGCCCAGAAGGCCGCTGACGTGCGAAAAGAGGAGTTTGAGGTCGAGCGGTCCATGGCCCTCGCGCTCCAGACGGCGATCAACGACGTCACCGTGATCCGCGACGTCGCCGACCGCGACGCCTTGATCTTGGCCTTGTTGTGGCAGGCCTCAGCGATTCAGCTCGCCTTCTCCGAGGCTGAGCTCAAGGAGTCCCCCGAGGCCGCGGCCTTCCGGGTGCAGCTCCCGGGCCTCATCACCAACAAGGCCTTCGTCGATCTCTACGCCTTAGACACCACCCGGCGCTACAGCCGCGGTGAGGTGCCCGACGCCGCCACCCACCGGGCGCTCACCGCCCAGACGAATGCCCTCGCGTCGGTGCCCCCGGCCACCTTAGAGGTCGGCGTCTTGCCCGCCCAGGCCACCCTGGTGGTGAACGGCGTGCCCCAAGAGTTAGGCGTCGAGCGGGTGAGCCTGCCGCCGGGCCACAGCTTCTACCATGTGCTCATCGACGGCGTGATCTGCGGTCGGGGTGAGCTTGACCTCAGCCCCGGCGCCACGGTCAGCCTGCCTCGGGCGATCAGCGAACAAGAGCGCCTCGACGCCGAGCTCAAGGTCGAAGACTCCCAGACCCTCGGCCTGCCCAAAGCCGTCGAGACGGCCGTGGCGCTGGTGGTGAGCCAGCACGCCATGCAGCCGGTCTACCTCGCGGCGCGCACCGGCGATGGCCGGGTGATCGTCGTGCCGTACAGCGGCGGCGCCCGGGTCGAGAAGCGCCAGCCCGTCACCTTCGCCTTCGGTGTTGAGCTCGGCGGCGGGGCCATCGCCTCGCCCAGCTTCCACTACACGACTGAAGGCAGCGATCAAGGAGAGCTGATCATCGCGCCGGGCGGCTCCGGGGCGGTAGATCTTGAGCTCGGCGTGTACAACCTCGCCATCGTCGCCGGGAGCGAGGTGAACATCACCCCGACCCACTCCTTGCTCTACGGCACCGGCGCCGAGGGCGCGACGAACGCGGACAACCTCTCCACGTCGGTCTACGCCAAGGTCTACGGCGGCTTGGGCGTCTACGCCCTGCGGCCCACCCATGAGAAGCGGCCCACTCTGCTGCTCGCGGCGAACTACGGCTGGTTCTCGCCGGGGCACATGGGCGGCGGCGGGCGCCTCACCTTCGGCATCCCCATCGACAAACGCAACTGGTTCAAGCTCACCGTGCACGGCTTTTATGGCCTGCCGATGGCGGGATACCCCGAAGATGAGCCGCTCATCTCGGGCGGGCTACGTTTGGGCTTTCAGACCGCGCTCTGAGCGATAGCCCACCCGCGATCGGCTGGGTTATGGGACCTCACGGGTTTCTTCCCTTGGAGGTCTCAATGAACGTCCGGACTGCCGCCCTCGCCGCCCTCGCCTTGTTTGGCACCACCACCGTCGCGTCCGCCGGGCGCGGCAAACCGACGGGGCCGGTTGGCCATCCTTGGCCCGCTGGGGTGAAGATCCCCTACCGCGCCCAGATGTGGCTCGCGACGCCCAACGGGATGCGCCTCTACGCGTTCAACGATCTCGACGCGCGCATGACCGAGATGACCGTCGCCGTGAACATGGTCTGTGAGGCGGAGCTCCCGACCGAGCGGTACCAGGCGATGCTCTGCCAGATCAAGGCCGTCGAGATGGCCGGGACCACGGGCGGCTTCGGCGAAGACAAGAAGCTCCGCGACATCTTCAAGGAGTACAGCGTCGATCTCTCGATGGCCACGCTCCAGCTTGAGTGGTCCTTGGACCGCCGGATGCGCACCTTCGACCTGGAGGACGTCTCCAAAGCGAACAGCCGCGCCGCCGAGAAACAAGAGTCCATGCGCCTGTTGTTGGCCCAGGCCTTGAGCGGCTTGGAGCTGCCGCTCCCCGACGGCAAACTCACCGCCGCCCAGACCTGGGTGACGAAGGGCTCTCCCGTGGCGATGCGCCTCCCGGCGCCGGGCGGCACGGCGGGCGGCGTGAAGGTGGCCCACGAGGTGCTCAAGGTCGAGGGCGACATCGCGACGGTGCGCACGGCCGGCTCGGGCACGCTTCAGGCGATGTTGTACGGCCAAGACTTCGGCGACCGCACCATCTACGCCCAGTCTTCGTTGTTGAGCGACGCCCGCTACGACCTCGGCCAAGAGCTCCTGCTCTCCGCCGAGCAGACCTTCCAGGGTGTGCTCAGCGCCCAGAGCGTCGCCGGGTTCGCCAACCCCCAGTGGGTCAACCGCATCACCCTGGTCGAGTACGTGGCCGAGGGTTTTGACTCCGCGCCCGCGCCGGAGCCTGCTCCCGCGCCTGCGCCTGCGCCGGAGCCTGCGCCTGCTCCGGCCGTTGAGCCCGCGCCTGCGCCCGCCCCCTGAGCCCCTGGCTCAGAGGTCGGAGACGTGGTCGTAGTACTCGCCGAAGTGAACGCGGTTCACCTGTTTGCCCATCTTCACCAGCTCCATGCCGACGGCGCGGATGGCGTGGCGCATGTGCACCGCCGTGCCTTCGGTCGCGGCGAGGATGCAGGCGTTGATCGCCGCGTTCACGATGCTGCCACCGGCGATGATGAACTGGTTGGCGACATACGGAACGTCGAGATCGGGGCCGCGGGGGGCGTTCTTGGGGATCGCCTTGTCCCAGAGCTGGCGGCGCTGCTCGGCGCTGGGCATCGGGAACTCGATCACCGCGCCGAAGCGCCGCAAAAACGCCTCGTCGATGTTCTCTTGAAGGTTGGTCGTGAGGATCGCGCAGCCCTCAAACACCTCAAGGCGCTGGAGGAGGAACGAGACCTCTTGGTTGGCGAAGCGGTCTTGGGCCTGCTTCACGTCGCCGCGAGACCCGAAGAGCGCGTCGGCCTCGTCGAACAGGATGACCGCCGTGCCCCCTTCAGCGGCGTCGAAGATCTCCTTGAGGTTCTTCTCGGTCTCACCGACCCAACGAGAGATGACCTGGGAGAGATCGACGCGGAACATGTCGAGGCCGAGGCTCCCGGCGATGACCTCGGCGGCCATCGTCTTGCCCGTGCCGGGGCCGCCGGAGAACAGGGCCTTGATGCCGTAGCCACGGGCGCGCACGTCGCGGGCGCCCCAGCGGTGAAAGACCGTCTCTTGGTGCTGGAGGTAATGCACCAGGCCCATGAGCTGGCTCTGGATCTTCTCGGCGAGGATGAGATCTTTCCAGACGTAGCGGGGCACGACGTGCTGGGCGAGGCCACGGAACTCGGGGCGTGAGCCCTCGCGCGCCGCCGCCCACACCGTCTCCATCTCGGGGATACGCCCGCCGGACTCGGCCTCGGCGCGCTGCAGCACCCGGGGGATGGTGGTGCCGCCCACGGAGTAGAAGCGCTCGGCGATCTCCGGCGCCCACTCCAGAGGCCAATGTTTGCTGTCCAGCGCCGCCGTCCAGGCGTTCACGCGCTCCTCAAAGGTCGATTTGCCGCAGAGGATCGTGACCGAGGGGCGCTCGTTGCCGAGCAGCACCGTCATCGAGCGGCGGTCGGCGGCGCCGACGAGCACCGGGCCCTCGATGGTGGCCACGGCCGAGCCCAAGGCGATGAGCTTGGTGCGCATCGAGGGGTCGTCTTGGGCCTCGACGATGTTCACCAAGAGCGGGATGGCCCGGGCCATCTTGAGCTCACGGATGAGATCCCAAGGTTGTTCGAGGTACTCGGCGCAGCGCTCCAGATCGACACGCACCAAGGGGCGTTTGCAGCGCCGGGCGATGGCCATCGCCACACCTTCCCGGGAGCCCGACGACGCGCCGACGATGACGTAGGTGTTCGCCCGGTCGAGGCCGTCGCCCAAGGCGTTGATGCGCTCGGTCACCGTGGAGGGGATGAAGGGCTCGATGCTCGTGTCCATGGGCTGAAAACCCACGGACGACGGCAGCTCCTCCTCTTCCATGAGCCAGCGCAAGAGGCGGCCCGAGGGGTGAACGCGCCGGGCGGTGTGCGTCTCCGCGCCATCGGGCGGGTTCAGCAAGAGCAGGCGGTTCTTGATCAGCGGGGAGCCGCTCATCAGCCGGGCCTGGAGCGCGAGGCGGGCGCGGCGCTCGGTGCGCAGCACACGCGTGGCCAGGTCAACGGTCAAGAAGCCCTGGTTCAAGTTGTCGTTGAGGTAGGCGAAGATCTTGGCGTACCCGGCGCTGATCTCCGGCGCGAGGGCCAAGAGCACCAAGTCGGCGTCGTCGCCGCCGAGGTTAAAGGCCTCGCGCAGAGACGAGAAGCGCCCGCCGGGGCCGTCACGCAGGGCCTCGGAGGACTTGATCGCGCCGTCGAGGCCGTCGCTCGTCGCCGGGTAGTCGATCTCGCCGTGGGCGCGTAAGAGCGCGTCCACCTCGTCGTCGGTGATCACCGAGCCCCAGAACTGCCCCTTCGCCCGCATGGCGGGGCGAGAGCGTTGGCGGCGCACGGCGCGGAGCAACAGGAGGTCGGTGCGACGGAGGCGTCGCGCGAGCTCTTCGTAGACGGTGGACAAGGCTCAGCCGCTCCGGGGCAGGGTCAGAAGCTGCCCTTCTTGTCGTTGTGACGGTCGCTGCCCGCGCCGCGCTTGGCGTCGAGCACGGCGATCACGTCACGGGAGATCTTGTCGACGATGTCCTGGTGCGTCATGCCCTGGGCCTTCATCGCGAGGTAACCCTTGGCCGCGTCGGGGCGGTCGTCGGTGGCGTCGGGCCGGTTCTCGGCGCTCTCGTTGTAGTCCGAGCGCCCGCGACCGCCTTGGTCCGGGGCGTCGTCGTTGCCGCCGGGGCCGCCGCCGCCGCCGGGCTGGTAACCACCTTCAGTGCCGCCGGTCATGCGGTGCAGCACCATACGCTGAACCGCGCGGGCCGCGACCTCCTCCGCCTCGTGGATGTGGTGCGCGCCGCCCTCGCCGGTGCCCTTCTCGACGTGGTACTGCTCGTGAGCGTACAGCGCGAGGTCTTCGGGGTTGGAGGTGTCGAAGCTCTCGTTCACGATGATGGTCTTGTCGACCGTCATCGCCTCGCCGCCCAAGGCCTGGAGCGCGCGCCCGGCGAGGGGACCGGAGATGGCCTCCCCTCCGTTGGGGACGTTCACACGATAAAGCTCATTGCGCGCGGCGAGGCGATCGATCGTGCGCTCACCCGGCGTGTTGTGGAAGCCCATAGGTGCTCCTGATGAGGCGAGGAGAAGATGCACCATCATAGCGCAAACCTGCCGCTGATCCTGCGCCCAAAGTGGGTCTTTGTGGAGGGCGGTCTCCACGAGGGCCTGGAGGTCGTGGTCAACGGCGACAAGATCGCCACGATCCGCCCAGCGACGGGGCCGCTCACCCACCCAGGCCGGGCGCTTCTGCCGGGCCTGGTGAACGCCCACTCCCACGCCTTTCAGCGCGGGCTGCGCGGCCATGTGCAGTGGGCGAGCGGTCAAGATGACTTCTGGTCGTGGCGTGAGCGCATGTACGGCCTCGCCGACGGCCTGAGTCCCGACGGCGTCGAGGCCGTCTCGGCCTTGGCCTTCTTGGAGATGGCGCTCTCGGGCTTCACGACCGTGGGCGAGTTCCACTACGTTCATCACCAGCCCGGCGGGGCTCCTTACGACGACCCCGATGAGCTCGCCCACCGGGTGATCCGCGCCGCGCGCCGCGTCGGCCTCCGCATCGTGCTGCTGCGCGTCGCTTACGCGCGGGCCGGGGCCGGTCGCCCCGCCGAGCCTCGGCAGCGGCGCTTCATCGACGCCAGCCCCGACGCCGTGCTCCGCGCCGTGGAGCGCCTTCGCGCCGCGCACCACGACGATCCTTGGGTGAGCGTGGGCTTGGCGCCACACTCTGTCCGGGCGGCGCCAAAAGAGTGGCTCTCGGCCTTCGTCGGCTTCGACGGGCCGCTTCATATGCACGTCGCCGAGCAGCCCAGCGAGCTCGCCCAGTGCGTCGCCGAGCACGGCGTTGAGCCCTTGGCCTTCTTGGATTCCTTGGGCCTCATCGCGCCAAACTTCACGGCGGTGCACCTCACCCACCCCGGCGCCGACGACGGCGCGCGCCTGCTTCAAGGCGGGGGCCGGGTCTGCGTCTGCCCCACCACCGAGCTTGACCTCGGCGACGGCTTCTTCCCCGTCGAGCGCCTGCCGGGCGTGCCCTTGTGCATCGGCACCGACTCCCACGCCCGCATCGACCCCTTCGCCGAGCTTCGTGCCCTGGAGAACCACAGCCGGGCCCGCCTCGGTCGGCGCAACGTGCTGAGCCCACCCGACGCGCCAGACGGCCTCGCCGCGCGCCTCTGGGGCATCGGGGCGGGGGAGGGGAGCCGGGCCTTGGGCCTCAAGGGCGGGGAGCTCGCGCCGGGCGCCCCCGCGGACCTCGTGCTCATGGACCTTCGCGGCGTGAGCTACGCCGGGGCGCGGCCGCTGCCGACGATCGTGTTCGCCGGGCAGCCCCGAGACGTCGAGGCCCTGTGGGTCGGCGGCGCGCCGGTCATCGAGGGCGGCGAGCACCCCGAGGCGGCGCGCATCGTCGAGGACGCGCGCCGTGCGCTCGGCGCGATCCCCTGATCACGCCGCGGGGCAGACCGTCAGCAGATCGCAGTCATCGGTGATGTCGATGAGGCCGCTCAGGAGGTCGTCACACTCGATGGCCTCGATGTTGTCCATACACTGGCTCCAGCCCTCGCGGGAGAAGCCTTGTGCGCAGTCTTCAGGGTTCCAGAACGCCTCGAAGACGTCTTCACTGGTGTCGATGCAGCCCTCGATCTCCGACTCGTCGATCCAGCCACACTCCAAGGAGTGATCGCAGTAGGTCTCGGCCGCGGCGGTGGGGGCGTCCTCGACGGCGGGGACACAGGCGACGAGGACGGCGAGGGCGGGGAGCAGGGCGATTGCGCGTAGCATAAGTTTCTCCAGGTTGTTCTTTTGCTCCTTAGCCCATGCAGCGCGCGGTGACCACCGCCTCGACGATGTTCACCGCGCGGGCGAGAGCGCCGCGCTCAACATGCTCATCGGGCTTGTGCGCCACATTGATGGATCCTGGCCCGAAGATGAGCGAGCGCACACCCAAGGATGCCAAGTTTCCGCCGTCCGTCGCGAAGGGGCAGGCGCCTACGCTCGGGTGGTCGGCGTGCTGGGTGAGCAGGCCCTCCAAGGGCAGGCCCGGCGGGGTGAGCAGGGACGGCGTGCGCCGCAAGACCTCCACCTCGGCCCGGGTTCCGGAAGGCAACGGCAGCGCCGCGAGCCGTCGCTCAACGCGCCGCGCCACGTCGAGGGGATCATCGCCGGGCAGGGGGCGATAGCCCATCTTCAGCTCACATTGGTCGGGGACCATGTTCACCGCGGCGCCGCCCTTGAGCATCCCGGCGTTCATCGTCACCCAGGGCCGCTCCAGCACCCCCTCAAAGCGGCGCTCGCCGATGAGCTCTCGCTCCAGGTCCTCCAGCATCACCAGCACCCGGCCCATCGCTTTGATGGCCGAGGCGCCGAGGTCGGGCTTCGACGAGTGCGCCGACTCCCCCGCCGTGCGGATCACGATCGTGACGTGGCCGGGGTGCATTCGCAGCACCTGAAAGTCGGTGGGCTCACCGATGAGCGCCTCATCGGGCAAGGAGCGCCCGGCGTCCCGAAGGCGCTGGGTGAGCTTGGCCGAGCCGTGGCAGCCGACCTCCTCGTCATACGTCCACACCAAGGCCAAGGGGCGCTTGAGCGAGGCGATGGGCACACGCTCCATGGCCTCGATCGTCGCGGCGATGAAGCCCTTCATGTCCGCCGTGCCCCGGCCAAAAAGTCGTCCTTCACGCTCGGTCAAGACGAAGGGGTCGGACGCCCAGGACTGGCCCTCCACCGGCACCACGTCGAGGTGCCCGCTGAGCGTGACCCCGCCGGGCACCCCCTCGGGGCCGGCCTCACACACGACGTTGGCTTTGCCGGCCTCCACATCATCCTCAAACAAGGCGACGCGGAAGCCTTGGTCTTCGGCGCGCTGGGCGACGTAGGCCGCCAGCTCCACCATCGGGCGGTCGGAGACCGTGGGGTAGGCGATCATCCGCGCCAGGGTGGGGATCTCGGGGTGCTCTCCGCGCGCCATCTCAGGACTCCTCGGGGGCGGTCAGCTTCTTCCGCCGCTTCTTGCGCTTCTTGGGCTTGTCGGGGTCGGCGTTCTCATCCTCCTCTTCTTCTTCTTCGGGGCCCCACCAGTTGTGTAAGCGGCGCCCGCGCCAGCCCACGAGCGGCGCGTCGGTCTGCACCTTCTCGACCTCCCAAGACATCTTGCGGATGTCGATGGGCACCACCATAAAGCGGCACCGGTCCGTGGCGTGGAGCACGTCCATCTCCGGCGGGCGGCCGCTGGGCGGCGCCTCAGGCACCGTGGCGTGGCTGTCGAGGCGATCCTTGACGTAGTCGGGCATGGACTCGAAGGTGTTCTTCTCAAGCTCGATGGCCTTCTCCATGAGCTGCGCGCCGCGCCCGATGTCGCCGCGGCAGATCGCCTCGGCGGCGCGTCGGAAGGCCCGCCCGACGTTCGCCCAGCGGCTCGGCTCGGGCAAAGAGTTGCCCCGGAAGTAGACGCCGCGGAACCACTCCTCGCGGTTGTTGACCGCGTGAAGCTCCTTCATCTGCACCTTCTGCACCGTCTCCAGGCGGGAGGTGATGAAGGAGAGCAAGGAGTCGCGCCGGGCGTCGCTGCGGAAGATCTGCCCTTGGGAGACGCTGTTGCCGTGGCGCTTGATCGACCGACGAAGGCGCCGCGACGTCTTGTCGTTGACCCGGTGGTACTTGAGCTTATTGGTGCCGACGCCGCCCTTGAGCGTGGTCGAGAGCATCGACGTGATCTGCACCTTCTTGCGCTGGCGGCTCATGGGCGCAGCATAACCCAGGCGGCCTCACGCTCAGGCGACATCAGAGTTTCACGATCGGAACTTGACCAAGGCCCACAACCTTCGGTAGCCTGCGGATGTGGTCTTCAGGTGAGCACCCTCCTGGCAGACCAACCGATCCCCCTAACCTCGGGCGCGCGCCGAGGGCAGGGCTCCACTTCACAATCGGCGCAACCCTGCAGGACCTTGACGCACCCCATGGACCTCGTCACCCGCCGCATCACGCGCCACCTCATCGGAGAGAAGCAGCTCCGTGAGGGCAAGATCGTCGGGGCGTTGCACGAGCGGGCCGAGCGCAGCTCCTCCTTGGAGTCCTTCACCGTCCCCGAGCACAAGACCTCCCGCTGGTCCGTCGCCCCGCGCGCCAACCGCAAGAAGGTCGAGGTGAGCACCTACGCCCCCCAGCTCATCCGGCTCGTGCGCCACCCTTACGCCTTAGAGACCGTGCGTGGCCGCCGCCGCACCTACGTCGAGACCTCGACGCGCCGCGACGCCGTCGAGCCCTTGCCGCACCTGATGAAGATCGTCGCCGATGAGAAGCTCAAGCTGGAGGCCAAGAGCCCTGTTGGTGATCGCACCCTCTTGACCTTCGCCCACCGCCCGTGGAAGCTGACGATGTCTACGGAGCGGGAATGAGCGACGACGTGCTCGACAAGCTGGACGTGGGGCTGCCGCCCCAGGCGTTCAAGAAGGGCCCTTTCTCTTCGTCGAACATCATCGGCGAGGTGACCGAGGCCGTTCACCGCCTGCTGCTCGACACCTACGACCTCACGCCCCAGCCGCCTCGTATCGAGGAGGACCTCAAGTTCACGCCGAAAGACCGTGAAGAGGTCATCTACATCTACATGTACCGGGCCGCCCAGAACCAGGCCCTCCAGAACCAAAAGCGCCTGCGCCTCGCGCCGGTCACCCTGCCTGGCGCCGACGAGCAGCTCGGCGACCGCGTCTTTTATCATCGCCCCCCCTTGCTCATGGACCTGTTCTACATGGTGTCCATCCACAGCAAGTTTCGGTCCGATGCAGAGAGATTGTTGGGCTGGGTGCTTTTGTCACTTCACTACACGCCCCGCTTGGTGTATCGTCCACGTCGATTCATCCTGCCGGATGGTCGGGCTGTTGACTCCCTCGGGCGGCCGTGGGATCCTCAGGCCGACACCAACCTCGCTGGACTGCAGGTTGAGAAGGTCTCTCTCTCGCTGGTGGACGACTTGACTGTAGGCGACGCGATCAACATGTTCACGCTTCATGAGGCGCCGTATCGGCCCTTCTTGACGTATCGTGCGCGTGTCGCTCTCGACGGCCCGTTGGTCTCCACAGAAGGCGGCACAACAGTCAATATGGGTGATGATGATGGCCTCGACCAGATGCCGATCGTAGAGCCCCTCGCCGCGCAGCAGCGCCGCGAGTCACTCTCCGGTCGAATCTCGCCCGGTCGTCCGCTCCCACCCATACATACACCTCCCGGGCCAGAGGCCCACAACATGCGCAGGCGCGCGAACCGGAACAACCCCGATTCGGAGGGATGAGCAGCAATGGAATACAAGACTCCAGGTGTGTATATCCGCGAAGTTGACTCCGGGCCCAAGCCCATTGAGTCGGTCGCGACCTCGAACCCCGGCTTTATCGGGCTGTTCCCCTTCAACCCCCCCTCCGACGCCACGGCGGTGACCGGCTCTGACGGCGCGCGTGAGCTCGTTGGTAAGGTCGCCCCGCAGCTCGTGGACGCGACGGGTAAGGTCAACCCCGACTCCGCCGAAGAGGCGGGCTCGGCCCTCGTCACGGCCTTCCGCTTCAAGAGCCGCAACGTCAAAGACGTCAAGAAGCTCCTTGAGCTCAACGGCCACAAGGTCACCTTCGGCCCCGGCAGCAAGGGTCGCGTGAAGATCCAGGACACCAAGACCCAGGCCGCCGTTGAGGTCGCTGAGGTCGTGGTGAACGCCGAGGGTAAGGTCGTCACTGAAGACGATCAGCTCGTCGAGGAGCTCCTCAACAACATCAACGCGACCTTCGCCATCGACAAGCCCAAGCCCAAGCACGCCAAAGACCTCTTCGAGGTGTACGGCTACAGCTTCAAGGCGTCTGAGGCCTCGGCGCTGCAGTCCGAGTACAGCATCCCGCCCGTCGCTGTCACCAACAAGAGCGAGTTCTTCCGCTGGCTCCAGAGCTACTTCGCGGAGTACCTCCTCTCCACCCGCTCCATCGATGAGATCGTCGGCCAGTCCTTCGAAGATCCCGATGAGGCCGCTGACGCGGTGTTCGAGGCCCTCGCCCGCGACCCCGCCCTCAAGAACGAGTTCCAGGAGTTCCTCTCCCAGCCCTCGGTCTTCAACTTCGTGGCCGGCGTGAACGGCTTCTACGACAACGGCGGCGGCAAGTGCTACGTCTACCTGATGGGCGTCAAGGATCTCGACTGCTCCATCCGTGAGAACCAGGCCGACAAGCTCGGTCTGTACGCCTTCGACGACATCGACGACATGGCGATGATGGTCGCCCCCGGCCTCAACGCCAACCAGCAGCGCGAGATGTTGGAGATGTGCGAGATCCGCAAGGACCGCTTCGCCATCCTCGACGGGCCCATCGTCTCCGACGGCTCCATGGACATCCCCGCCTCCCAGAAGGGCTTCGGCGCGTTGTATGTGCCTTGGGTCAAGGTCACGAAGCCGAGCTGGTTCAAGGGTGACCAGGCCCACATCAAGGTCACGGGCCCCAACCGCCGCAAGCTGATCAAGGCCGAGAAGAACGAGCTGTTTGTCCCGCCCTCGGGTCACATGGCCGGCATCTACGCCCGCGTCGATGGTGAGCGCGGCGTGCACAAGGCTCCGGCGAACGAGCTGGTCATGGGCATCACCGGCCTCAGCCAGAACGTGAACCGCATCGAGCAGGCGCAGTACAACGAGCGCGGCATCAACGTCATCCGCATCTTCAAGGATCGTGGCATTCGCGTCTGGGGTGCTCGTACCCTCGGCACGAAGAACGACCCCTCGTGGAAGTACATCAACGTCCGCCGCCTGTTCATCATGATCGAGCAGTCGATCTTGATCGGCTCGCAGTGGGCCGTGTTCGAGCCCAACGATCACAGCCTGTGGAAGAAGCTCGTCCGCGACGTGCGCTCCTACCTGATGCGCGTCTGGCGCTCGGGCGCGCTGTTCGGCACCACCCCCGAGGAGGCCTTCTACGTCAAGTGTGACGACGAGACCAACCCTCGCTACCTCATCGACGCCGGTCAGGTGAACGTGCAGATCGGAATCTGCCCCGTGAAGCCCGCCGAGTTTGTTATCTTCAGTATCGGTCAGTGGGACGGCGGCGCCCTCATCGAGGAATAGCCCCACTGTCTGAAACCCCGCCTGCCTGGTAAGCCACCACCCGGAAGGCACAACGTGAGAAGGAGAGCAACAACATGCCGACCGAAGAGCTGTTCGGAGCCTACAACTTCCTCCTGGAGATCCAGGGCATCATCGGTGACACCAAGGTGATCATCGGCGGCTTCAAGTCCGTGAGCGGCATGGACTCGGAGACGGAAGTCATCGAGTTCAAGCAGGGCAACGACATGGTTGTCCGCAAGAAGCCGGGCCGCACCACGTACGCCAACATCGTCCTCGAGCGCGGCTACACCGCGACCGACGACCTGTGGCAGTGGCGCAAGAACATCGAGCAGGGCAAGATCGACCGCCGCGCCGGTTCTATCATCATCCTCGACCAGGATGGTGAGACCGAGATCGGTCGTTACAACTTCTACGAAGGCTGGCCCTGCAAGTGGTACGTGCCCGACATGGACGCCGATTCTTCCGCGATGGCGATCGAGAAGGTCGAGATCGCGGTTGAGCTCATCGAGCGCGCCTGATCTTCTGAGTTGATGCAGTCCCCCAAGCTGGAGCGATAGGCACATGGAGCTGAAGACGGAATACGAGTTCATTCTCCCGCGTGGATACGTCGACAAAGACGGCAACGTCCATCGGGAAGGGGTGATGCGCCTGGCCAACGCCAAGGACGAGATCGTCCCTTTGAACGACATTCGTGTGCAGCGAAACCGCGCCTACCTCATCATCGTCCTGCTTAGCAGGGTGGTGTCCCGCTTGGGGGCTCTTCCCGAGGTCAACACCGGGGTCGTCGAGAACCTGTTCGCAGGCGACCTCCGGTTCTTGGAGGAGATGTACAACCGCATCAACGAGGATGAGGCGGTCATCAAGGTGACCTGCCCTGAGTGCGGCTCGAAGTTCGATAAGGAGTTCGGCCGCCTGGGGGAATAGTGAGCTACCCCCTTGACAATATCTTCAAGGAGGTAGCTTTCATCGCGTACCATTTCCATTGGGACCGCGATCGTCTGCTTGATATCAGTCATCGTGAGCGCCACGAGTGGGTCAAGCAGATCTCTGCGATCAACGAGAAGATCAACACAGCGCGCTGACCTTCTGGCTCGCCTCGCTCTGCGCCTCTCCGGTGCGGAGCGAGGTATTCGCGCCTGTAGGGACGCGCCCCGTTCCCGGGTGACGGCGTGAAGCCAGGCCTCTCCATACAGCACACCGCGCTCCCCACCCGCCGTTACGGCCGGGTGCGCTGTGACATCTCCGGGATCATCGGCTTCATCCCCCAGGCGGAGTGGCCTGCGGACGCCAACGCCGGAGATTTTGTCGAGCTCACGCTTCGGCGCTTCGCGGAGCTCCTCGACCACCCTCTGATGGGCCTCTTCGACGTCGTGACGCGGCGCTCGATCAAGGCCTTCTTCGACAACGGCGGCGATCAGGTCCACCTCTTCGGCGTCTGCATCCAGAACGAAGACGACCTGCGCGCCCCGGTGAGCGTACACAGCGTCTTAGAGCCCCTGCTGCACCACCTGCGCGGCATGGAGGACATCAGCCTCCTGGCTTGCCCCTCCGCGGCCTTCTTCCGCTGGGAGGTCAACCGCCTCGGCCAAGTGAGCGGCCACGCCGACGCGCTCTATGTGGAGCTGCTCAACCACTGCCAGCAGATGACCAACCGCTTCGCGGTGCTCGACGTGCCCCGTGGTCTACACGGTGAGGCCCTCGCCCGCTGGTTAGAGTCGTTTCGTGCGCTTCGCGGCGACAATTTGGCGTATGGCGCTGTATACTACCCCTGGCTGATGGCCGGGGATGAGATGATGCCTCCTTCTGGTGCGATGCTCGGTGTTTATGCCCGCGTGGAGCGGGAACATCCGCCGTTTGGCGTCGCCTGGGCCCCGGCGAACACCACCGTTCATGGCGTCACCCACACCGAGGTCGAGCTGACCTGGGATGAGGTCTCCTTCGCCACCCGCGCGGGCGCGAACGCCATCGTCGTTCAGGCCGGTCGGGGGGTGGTCGTCTTCGGCGGTCGCACCTTGTCCGCCGATCCTCGGTGGGAGTTCATCAACTCTCGCCGCATCATCTCCCTCATCGCCGAGCAGCTTCGGCGAGACAACGAGTGGGTCGTCTTCGAGCACAACGAGCCCGGTCTCTGGAAGGTGCTTGAGCGCGACGTGCGCGCGCGGCTGGACGAGTTCTGGTCGGCGGGCTTGCTGACCGGCGAGAACGCGCGCAAAGATTACCTCGTGCGCTGTGACGAGGAGACCAACACGAAGGAGGACCGGGAGATGGGGCGCTTACACGTCGCCGTCTCGGTCCGACCGATCAGCACCACCGAGCACATCACAATCGACCTCCGCCTTGGCGAAGGCGGCTGA
The DNA here is from genome assembly GCA_023150775.1 of Myxococcota bacterium. Taxonomy (GTDB): domain Bacteria; phylum Myxococcota_A; class UBA796; order UBA796; family CAJQPC01; genus JADKFE01. The sequence goes on along the minus strand of JAKLKE010000001.1, from coordinate 60,182 downwards.
TCCAAGGAGGCCACTATGGCGCGGACCCACAACAACGGTACGGAAGAGCCCGAAGGCAACTACGTCTTCGCCCTGGAGATCGACGGCGTCGCGATCGCCAACTTCATGGAGTGCAGCGGCCTCAAGACCAGCACCCAGGTCTTTGAGCTGGAGGAGGGCGGCGTGAACCATCGTGTTCATAAGCTCCCCGGCCAGTCCCGTTGGGAGAACGTCACCCTTCGTTACGGCGTGACCAGCGACACCTCGCTGCTCAACTGGCGCAACGAGCTCCTCCAGGACGGCTTCCAGAGCCGCCGCAACGGCGCGATCATCGTCAAGAACAACGCCATGGAGGAGGTGCGCCGCTACTCCTTCGTGAACGCCTGGCCTGTCGCGTATGAGGGCCCGTCCTTCGCCGCGGGCGGCTCGGAGCTCGCCGTCGAGATGATCGAGATCGCGCATCACGGTCTCACAATCTCCTGATCAACTCTTGAGTCCTTGAGGTATACTCCGGCCATGTCTGAGGTCTGCACCCCCATCCAGCGACTCTTCCGCCGCGCCGAGCGGTCGGGAGCGCGTATGTTTGGGGGGCGCCTCATGGCTCGGGTGGTCTCTCGTTCGGAGCGTGCGCCTCAGGGGCCGCGACTTCGGGTGTTGGTCCGCCCCTCTGAGTCTCTGCTCACGCAGCTCTCCCGCCGCGCGCTGCCGTCGGTCTCGCCACGGGCGCGGGTGATTGGTCGCTGTGTCTCTCGTCTGCAGCCCACGCTCCGGTTCAGCCCGCGGTCTACGCCGCATCGGGCCGCGCCGGTCCTGGCGCCGCGTCCTTCGGTCACCCGCGCGCCACGGCGGCGCACGACGGGATCGGGGCGAGGTGCCAGAGCGCCCTCCTCAAGCGCAGGCGCCTCTGACGGCCCACCAGAAGGGCCAGCAGACGTCTCGTGTTTGGCTCCTGTTCCGCTCGCGCATTCACCGCGCCTGAGCGATCCTTCCGCCTCGGTAAAACGAGGGCGGTCAGTCTTTGCGTCGCGGAATCCTGCGCGCGCCGGTAAAGTCACGGTAGCGTCGCGCGTCGCACCCCCGCGGGGAGATCTGCCATGGACAAGCTAAAGAGCACCCCGGGCAACAGGCTCGTGCAGCGCCTGGAGGGCCGCATCAGCCGCCGTCCGCGCCTGGGCCTCACGCCCAAGTTTTTCACGCGCCTGGGCCTGACGGACCCTTGGCTGGGCGCCGCCGCCCGCTCGGGTCTGCAGTCTGGGATGTCGTCGGACTTCACCTATCTCTCCGCCCAGCCGTACTACGACTGGCTCGCGGGGCTTGATGGGGTCGAGAACACGGTCATGGGCCGCCAGGTGGTGCGTGAGCGCCTCTCCGAGCGCATGTCGGGGAGCCGCACGGCCTCCCGCCGCCACGATCCTACGGCGCTCTCCGGCCCCTCCGCCGTTGGCTTGGGCCGCAAAGCCCGGAGCTTCAACCTCTCCGATCTGGTGCTCGCCGAGCCTTGGGCACCGCCTGTGGTCGAGGCGTCGAACCTGGAGGAGGTCGACGGCAAGATGGTGCGCCGTCGCCGCGCCGCCGATGAGCCGCGTCGCTCGGGCTTCTTCACCCGCGCCGCCGCGCCCGCCGCCGCCAAGTCGGTCACGCGCCCCTCTGTGTCAAAACGCAGCGAGCGGGCGCCGCTCCCCAGCGTGTTCTCCGCGGCCTCGATGCAGGCCCTCGTCGCGCCGCCCCGTCCGGGCTCCGCCGCCGCTGAAGTGGCTGAGCGTGGTGAGTCCGTCGCCCGCGCCGCCAGCGCCGGGCTCCCGGCGCGTCAATCGCGTGTTGGGGCCGCCCGCGCTGCTCAAACGCCCGTCGCTCCGGCGCGGGTGGGCCAGGCCGCCCAGGCCTCCTCGGCGCCCTCGGCGGCGCTGATTCGGCGGCTGCAGCAGAGCTTGGAGCTCCTCGCCGAGCCCGAGGCGTTTGAGGCGCTGGAGACGTTTGAGTCTCTCGACCTCCCCGCGCCCACCCGCGCCGTCGCTCGTCGCGCCGCCCGCGCCGCCGCCCGCCCCGTGGAGCGCGCGAGCGCCCGCCTGGCCACCAGCGCCGCCGCCTCAAACCCGGCGGTTCGCGCCGCCGCGGGGCTCGGCCTTCGCGCTCCCGCGGTGTCGTTCACCAGCGCGCCGTCCCAAGACGCTGACGCCCAGGTCGTCGAGGCCCAGCAGGCGCTTCGCCGCCGCGCTCGTCCCCTCCGCGCCGTGATCGCGGAGGAGGTCCCGGACGCCGCCTTGGGTGTGGCGGAGATCGCCGCCGCCCGGGTTCGTCCCGAGCGCGCTCGCGGCCTGCGCCCGGTGCTCGGCGCCAACCCCTCGATGACCGCCCTCAACCCTGAGCTGCCCGTCGCGCCCGCCGCTGAAGAGGTCGCCCAGCCCGGCGTCGTCTCTCCCGCCGCCGAGCGTCGTCGCGCCGCCTCGGCCTCGGCGTGGATGAGCGCTCGCGCGGAGGCGCCCGCCCCGGAGGCCCGTCTGTCGGCGTCGCCTGTGCGTGGTGTGCGCGCGAAGGCAGAGGCCGCTCCGGCGCGTCTCAGCGAGAGCCCCGTTCGTGGCCTGCTTCGGTCGGAGCTCCCCCGCTTGATCCCCGCCGGTCAGCTCGGGTCGGAGTCTGTGGAGAGCGCCGCCTTCGGCCTCGCCCCTCGGGCCGCCGCCCGCGTCTCCGAGCCCAGCGCCGCGCGTCCTCGCCTGCTCCCTCGGGCGGCGGAGGGCTCGCTTCTCAGCCCGGCGCCTGTGGCCGCGCCCGTCGAGGAGACCGCGCCCAACGTGGTCTCTGGCTGGGGCCGCCCGTCCCAGGCCGACGCTCCCCGCGCCGTCTCTCGCGCCGCCGCTCGTCGCGCCTCCCCCCGCGATGAGGTCGTCGAAGAGGTCGCCGCCCAGGCCGCTCGGCCCAAGGCCGCCGCCACCTTCCGCGCCGCCCGCCGTGGCCTGGAGAGCTCCGCGCCGTCTGCGCGCTCCGCGGCCCCCTTCGTGTCGGCGCCGGCCTCGACTGTGTCGAGTGTCCGCGCCTCCGCGCCGCGCGGCGCCTCGGTGCTCGCGTCCTCTGGTCGGTTTGAGCCTGTCTCTGCGGTTCGTGCGGACGCTCGGGCCGAGGTGAGCGCCGTCGGCGTTCGCCCGTCTGGTGCGAGCTGGGCGTCTGAGCGCGCCGTCGCCGCGCCCCGTGGTGAGCGCTCTACGCTTCGCCGCGTCACGCCCCCTTCGGCTTCAGAGGCCGTGCTCATCCGCGCGGATCAGCCCGTCGCCCAGCAAGAGGCCGCCAGCGAGCAGCGCATCGTGAAGGGCTGGGGCCGCGCGCCCAAGCAGAGCGCCACGCCCCGCGTCGCCCGCGCCGAGGCCGTTCGGGCGCCGGACGGTCGGTTTATGCCCGCCTCCGAGCTCCCCGCGCAGACCTCGGCTCGGCGCCCGCGCGCCGCTGCTCCGGCGGCCCAGGCCGTCCGGACGTTTGCGGCCTCGGAGCTCGTGCTTCCCCAGGCGCCGCCAGCTCGGGTTGAGCGGGATCGCGCCGCCGCCGCGGACGATCTGTTTGACCTCGGCTTCGGCGGTGAAGACCGCGAGACCCGCCAGCGCGCGGATCGTGCCGAACGTTTTGAGCGCCCGTCGTCGGTCTCCGCCGCCCAAGGTCGCGCCGAGCCCCGCCGGGTGTCCGCCGTCGCGGCCGCCGCGCCCCCGGCGCCGGTCGTTGTGCCCTCGTCTGTGGCCTCTGGGCCTGTGGTCGAGCGTATCGGTGAGCGCCTCAGCGGCGCTGGCTGGGCGAGCGCTCGGCTAGAGAGCGTCGGCACCCCCGACGCCGCCCGTCGCCCCTCGCTGCTGCCCCGCTTCTCGCCCCCCTCTCCGGTCGTGCTCGTCGCGCGCTCGGAGGCCGAGGCCGCGGAGCTGGTGGAGGAGGCGCGCCGCGCGATGCCTGGGGCCCAGGTCTCCCTGGAGCGTCGGGCCTCTGGCGGCGCGGCCACCTCGGCTTCGGCCTTGCCCCGTGAGCTTCGGTCGGTGATGCGCTCGGCGACGATCTCTGCGGCCGCGCGCGCCGACGAGAGCCCGGTGAAAGGTTACTCCGCGCTTCGTGCCCTCTTGGGTGGTCTGAGCGCCATGAGCGCCGAGCGCGCCCCGAGCGGCCCGGCGGCTTATGCGCGGGTTCGCGCTCCTGAGCTCACCTTGCCCGCACCTGCGCCAACGGCGACTGCGACGGCCTCGTCGGGTCGTGTGGCGGTTCGTGCGCCTCGCGCTCGCACCCCGATGACCGCTTGGCGTGGGGTCGCCGCCGCGCGTGGCGCGGACGGTCGGTTCAGCGCCGCCCGTGGCCCGGCCGCGCGCAGCCTCGCCGCCGCCACGCCCGCTCGCTTCGCGGACACGCAGAGCGTCGCCGCGCCGCCCCGCTTCGCCGCCGCGCTCAGCCCCTCGGCCTTCTCGTTCCCCGAAGCCGCCGTTGAGCAGGCCGCAGAGTCCTCCTCTGCGATGACCTCGCCGATGTTGGCCTCGCGGCCGACGGACTGGGCGGGCGCTCGCGCCGGGGTCGGCAGCGCCACGGGCTTCCGTGGGGCCTATGCATCCGACGACGCCCCCGTCATGGAGGCGCCGCGCCCCACGACCCGGGACACCGTCGCCGCCACGGCCCTTCGCGGCGCCTTCTCCGAGGCCGGTCGGGTCCCCGGGGAGCGTGTCTCCAACGCCGCGACCGCCGCCACCGCCACGCCGCGTAACCTGCCCTCAGCGCTCTCTTCGATGACCCTCCCCCGGGCCAACGACGAGGCGCCGACGGCGGAGAGCGCCGCTTCGGGCGGCACAAGCTCCGGTGGTCAGCCCGGCGTCGCCCGCTCGGCGCGCAACGCCCGCCCCGATCTGTACCGCACCCTCGGCGGCCTCTGGTCCGGCGCGGCGATGCCCGAGCTCCCCGCTTGGGCAGATCGCAGCGTCACGCCCAGCCGGGTTCGCTCCGTGGGTGAGCTCATCGACGGCCTGGTCGGCGCCCGGGATCCCGAGCAGATCATCAAGGTCATCTTGCAAGACGGCGGTCGGGTTCGCCCGAGCATGGGCCTGCCGGCCCCCATTGTCGAGGTCATCCAGCAGATCCGCGGCCAGGCCGATCGGGTGGAGCAGGGCGCTATGCGCGCCGCCGCCCAGGCCAGCGCCGAGGGTGGCGCCGCCGCCGGAGCGCCTCTGCTCCGGGGTCGGGGTCGCTCTCGGTCCAGCGCCAAGGTCGTTCGTGGCTTCACCGGCCTCAACCGGTCGGCCTCGACCGCCAACGCCATGCAGGGCGTCGGCGACGACAAGATGATGAAGCTGGTCAAGAAGCTGCAGTCCCTCATCCATCTCGCGGAGAACCAGCGTGGTCTCTCCGACGCGCAGCGCCAGGTTCGCTTGGCCGCGGCGGACGCGCCCAGCGCGCGGGCCACGGATGGCGCTGGGGACAAGGGCTCCGCTGAGGCGGCGGCCAAGCAGAATGTGGACATCGAGGCGCTCGCCCGCGAGGTCCTCGAGACGGTCAACCGCGAGCTCGAACTGCGCCGTGAGCGGCGTCCGGAAGATTCCGAAGGAGGCTCAGATGTCTGGTGGTAAGGCTACATTTCAGGATCTCGAGGGCGGCGGCACCTTCACGGTGCAGTACAACCCCAAAGAGTTCAAGGCGGACAAGTCGGTCTCCTGGAAGGAGCACGACGATCAAGGCCAGGGCAAGGCGCCCCTTGAGTTCCAGAAGGGCGGCCCCTTGGTCGTCACGATGGACCTCTACTTTGACACCACGAACGAGGGCAACTCGGACGTGCGCGCGAAGTGGGTCAACAAGCTCCTGTACTTGACCAACCCGCTGATCCCCGATCAGAACGACACCAAGAAGAAGCGCCCGCCCAAGGTGAAGTTCACCTGGGGTGGCTTCAACGTCACCTGTGTCGTCGAGTCGGTGAACACGACCTTCCTCATGTTCTCCGAGGGCGGAAACCCTGTGCGCGCGCGCTGCACGGTGAAGCTCAAGGAATACGAGGTCAAAGACTTCGAGGCCGGCTCCGGCGGCTCGCACATCGCGGGCACGAAGGTCAAGCTGGTGACGTCGTCCGGCGGCACGGCGAGCTCCATCGCCGCGGCGAACGGCATCTCGACGGCGGCGCTCCTCGCCGCGAACCCGTCGATCTCTGATCCGATGGACGTGCCCGCGGGCATGACCCTCAACATCAGCGGGAGCATCGGCGGCTTCAGCGCCGGGGCCTCCTTCAGCTTCGGCTTCTAGACCCCTGACGTCGAAGGACGGTGCAACATGAGCGGTTCAACCAGGTCCGGCGCGGCCGGGTTTGAGATCGACCTGGGTGGTACACAGATCACCCAGGTTGAAGGCGACGGTGTCGAGATGCTGTCCGTCGAGGACCATGTCGATATGCTCGACATGTTCTCCTTACGGATGGGCGGCACCTCGGGTCAGCCCAAGTGGAGCGGCTTTAAGGAGGGTCAAGACGTGACGGTGAAGGTCGGCAAAAAGACCAAGCCGATCTTCGTCGGGCAGACCATCTCCACCGAGCCTGGTTACCAGGTCGAGGGCATCTCCAGCATCAACATCCGCGCGATGGACAAGATGCACATCCTCGGGCGTGGTCGTGAGACCCGCTTCTTCGAGGACATGAAGGACTCGGACGTCGTCTCTAAGGTCGCTGGCGAGAAGGGCCTGCCCATCGGCTCCATCGAGGCGACGGAAGAGACGCACCCCTACATCCTTCAGCGCAACGAGTCGAACATCGCCTTCCTCAAGCGGCTCGCCGCGCGCAACAACTACCTGTTGCGTATGGAAGACGGGAAGCTGGCGTTCAAGAAGGCCACCTTCTCCGGCTCGGTCTTCACCTTGAAGATGGGCGACAACCTGCGCTCGCTCAAGGTCTCCTTCAACACCCAAGACATGGTGCAGAAGGTGATCGTGCGCGGCTGGGACATCATGAAGAAGGAGACGATCATCGGCGAGGCCGGCACGGGTGACATCACCCAGATCGGCGGCGGCGAGCTCGGCGCCAACCTCGCGGGTCAGTTTGGGGACTCCACGGCCTACATCACCGATGTGCCCGTGTCCTCCCAGGCCCAGGCCAAGGCGATGGCCATCGCTGAGATCAACCGCATCGCCCGCGGCTTCTGCCGTGGCTCGGCGACGATCCAAGGCAACGAGGACGTGCGCGCCGGGAAGGTCGTCACCATCGAGGGCCTGCAGCCTGGGGTGAACGGTGAGGTCTACATCCTCGCCAGCCGCCACATCGTCAGCGCCCGCAGCGGCTACACGACGGAGTTCTCCTTCTGCGCCACGAACAAAGGCGGCTGAGCAGGCGCCGCCGCGCCGTTGTTGATCGACGGCGCGCCGCGCGCTCCGCCTCAAAAGTGACCCAGGGGGATCAGTCCAGGGCGCTCAGAGCGGGCCAGAGGGCAGCATTCGAGCGGGCAGGCACAACAGGGCCTTCCCGCTCGCTTCATTTTGGCTAAAGTGCTCCAGTGCGAACGTTGTCCTCGCGCGACGCAGCAGGAGCGGCAGGTCCAATGAATCCTCGGAAAGGAACGCTCGGGCAGGGCTGGTCATTTCCTTTCGGGTTTGACTCGGCGAACGGGCAGGTTGCGCTCAGCAGTGATGAGCACAACATCCGCGAGTGCATCTCCATCATCTTGAGCACCCGTCCCGGTGAGCGGCAGATGATGCCGTCGTTCGGGTGCCGCATTCACGAGCTGCTCTTCGCGCCGAACACCGCGGGCACCGCCACCCTGGTCGCTCACCACGTCTCCGAGGCGCTCACGCGCTGGGAGCCGCGGATTGAGGTGATCGACGTGAAGTCTTTCCCTGAGAGCAACGGATCGCTGCGGGTGCAGGTGGACTACGTCGTCAACGCGACGAACAGCCGCCAGTCCGTCTCTACGAACATCTCCAACGGAAGCAGGTAGCCCCTCATGCCCATCAAGCCACCCAACCTCGACGATCGGCGCTACGAGAACATCGTCAGCGAGGCGCGGGCCTTGATCCCTCAGTATTGCCCGGAGTGGACCAACCTCGGCGACGCCGATCCGGGCATGACCCTCGTCCAGCTCTTCGCCTGGATGACGGAGATGACGATCTACCGGCTCAACCGTGTGCCGGACAAGACCTACATCCACTTCTTGAACTTCATCGGCGAGGAGCGTCGCCCGGCGCGGCCGTCTGTGGCCCCGGTCACCTTCGACCTGCGCGCTGAAGGCGCCTTGGTCGAGATCCCGGCGTTCACCAAGGTCTCGACGCGCCAGCGTGAAGACCGCCCAGCGCTCGACTACCTGCTCAGCCAAGGCATCACGGTCCACTCCTCGACGGTGAGCCGGGTGATCGCCGTGCGCGGCGGCCAGCGCCCCGCGGTGCGGGAGATCCCCTACACGCTGTTGGCGAACAACAAGAACGCGCTCAGCTTCGCCGGCGGTCGGGGTGTGTCGCTCTTTGAGCTCGACCCCGAGGTCGCGGGCTCCGACGCCTACACCCCGCACCAGTTCCTCTACGTCGGCCACGACGACTTCCGCCTGATGAACATCGACCCCGAGAGCGGGCGTAAGCTCGGCCGCTTCCGGATGCGTCGCGGCGGCACCTCGGCGGACGGCCTCTCCGTTGTGTCCTTCTTCCGCTGGGAGTACCCCACGGCTGAAGGCTGGAAGCCCGTCCAGACGGATCTGGAGGCCGAAGAGTCCCTCGGGATGCCCGAGCAGAACATCGTCTCGGCCTTGCCCGGCATCGTGCCCCTCGATCGCTTCGGCGTCGGTGAGCTGAGCTTCTTGTTGCCCGAGAGCGTGCGCAGCCAGCAGTGGTGGGTGCGTGGCCAGCTCGACTACGAGCGTTGGCTCGCCAGCCGCATGAAAGAAGATCTGGAGATCTCCTGGCAAGACGACCGTGGCGGTGAGAAGCGCGCGGTCAACAACTGGGACGTGCGAAACGCCGGGCGTAACCTGGAGTTTCTGCTCCAAGACCTGCCGCCCATTCGCGGCGGCTGGACGCTGCGCTTCGCGATGGTCGACCGCAGCCTGCCCGCGGGCCGCACCCAGTACCTCCCGCGTTACCGCTGGTATTACCGGCGCGGCGAGACCTGGGAGGAGGTGCCCCGGGAGCGTGTGCGCATGATCGGCACCGAGGTGCTGCTCACCGGGCCGCTCACCGACATGGCCACCGACGGCTTCAACCTGCGCGCCGAGCGTGTGGAGACGGTGCACGTCCGGGGCTTCGTGCCCGAGCTTGAGCTCGACCTCTCGTGGCAGAAGCCCGTCGAGCTCGACATGTTCATGGGCGACGACCCCCGCCGCGTCGAGCGCATGCTCAACGACGAGTCGCCCTGGTCGCCGTTCCAGATGGCGTCGATCTTGCCGCCCACCTTGGGCCGCAAGTGGTGGGTGGGCTCGGACCTCTTCGAGAACCGCCGCCAGGCGCCGATCCTCCTGGAGATCGAGATCGGCTTCGAGATGAACGGCACGCCGGTGCCCGAGCCGGTGAACGACTACCTGCTGCGGTTTGAGCTCATCAAGGCCAACCTGATGGGCCAAGACGACAAGAAGCAGCCCCACCCGATCATCCCGCGCATCTACGGCATCCGCCTGGGCGTAGACAAGACGCTTGGCGACGGCACCTACGACCAGCCCATGCCCAGCCCACGCATGGCCCAGCTCGATCACCGCGAGCACAACCGCCGCCTCACGCGCTGCTTGACCCGCGCCGCCGGTCGTCTGTACGAGAGCTACCCCTACTTCCCGTTCATCGACCTCGACGACGACAACCTCGCGCTGTACATCCAGCTCGATCGGCCCCTGCCCCGGGGTCGGCGTCACGCCATCCACTTCCGCTGTCGCGGCGAGGCGTTTCTGCCCGAGGGCGTGCGGGTGGACTGGGAGCTTCTGGAGGCCAAGCCCGGCCAGCGCACGGGCTGGCGGCGTCTGCTCTCGAGCGGAGACCCGGCCACGGCCGGGGTGAAGGTGTACGACCTCACCCGCACCGGTGAGCTGGAGTTCGCCTTCCCCGAGGTGCCGGAGATCCCGCCGGACGGCTTCTGGCTGCGGGGTCGTTTCGGGATGCCCACGGGCTCCAAGACCGACACGCTGCCGACGTTGCCGCCGGTCACCCACCTCATGCTCAACACCGTCGAGGCCGTGAACCTGCACGCGGTCACCAACGAGCGCTTCTCGGGCCTCGGCGTGCCGAACCAGGCCGTTGAGCTTCTGCGCCCGCCGATCTTCTTGCACCCCCGCGAGAACGACAAGGCCGTCTTCCCGCGCCCGGAGCTGTTCAACGACATCGCCCTGGTCGTCGAGAACGCCGCTGGCGTCAAAGAGCGCTGGACGCTCTTGCGGGAGGGCAACTTCCTCACCGCGGGCAAAGACGACACCAGCTTCGTCGTGGACCCCGTCGATGGCACCTTGACCTTCGGCAACGGCATCCGCGGCAAGATGTTGCCCGTCGGCACCAACAACGTGCTCGTCGAGCGTTACCACACGGTCCCGGGCCTGCGCGGCAACGTCGGCGTCGGCGAGATCACCGTGAGCGAGGCCGCCTCGGACCTCGTGCGGGTCACCAACCTCTTGCCCGCCGTGGGCGGCCGAGACGCGGAGACGATCGAAGAGATCATCCGCCGCGCGCCGAGCCTGCTCACCTCCCGCGACCGCGCGGTCACCCGCCAAGACTTCGAGATCATCGCCAAGGAGGCCTCGGGTGAGGTCGCCCGGGCGGCTTGCCCCGGGAACATGGGCAAAGACGGCACCGTCGAGGTGGTGATCTTGCCCCAGCGCCGCGAAGGCGAGCGGGTGCCCGACCCCTTCCTCTCCGCCGGTCTGCGGGACCATGTGCAGTCGTACCTCGGCCGCCGTTGCCTGATCAACGTCGAGCCCAAGGTGCGCCTCGCCACCTTCTTGCCCATCGACATCGCGGTCACGGCGCGGCTGCGGCCCAACGCCAACCAGCTCGTCGTGCGGGAGGCCGCCCAGCGCTGGGTGATGCGTTTCTTAGACCCCTACATCGGCGGTCTCGACGGCTCGGGCTGGCCTTTCCAAGGCACGCTCTACGCCCAAGACTTCGGCCGCCTCGTCTCCGACATCCCTGAGGTCCGCCACGTCGTGGACGTGCAGATCTTCGACATGCAGGGCGAGCGGGCGAAGGGCCCCCCCGGCTGGGAGGAGGGCGAGGGCCTCAAGGAGCTGGTGCTCGACCGGCACGACCTCTTCGAGATCCGCCGCGTGCGTATCCGCACCGAGGAGGCTGACGAGTGAGCACGCCTCAGCTTCCGATCCCCGCGGGCGCGTCCTACATGGCCGTCCCCGACGACTTCGCCCACCTTCGCACCGTGGTCGAGGTGCAGTACCCGGTGCGCGCCGCGCGCACCTACCTCTCCCGCAACATCTCCAACCGCGTGAGCCTGCACCTTGTGGAGGCCCGGCGCGGGGAGAAGGTCGGTCACATCCGCGCCGTGCAGGTGAACCCCGCCGCCGGGGGCGACCCGATCCTCGTGCGCGCCATCCGCACCTTGCCCGACGGCAGCCCGGCGAGCTTCTTTGTGCCCGACGACATGGTCGAGGTGCGCGCCGAGCTCATCACCACCGACGGCCGCCCGCCGGTCTCCCTCGACCCCCGCGACGACGTCGTCCTGCACGTCCCCGTGCGCGGTTATCTGCGGTTTTTGCCCGGCTGTTACCAAGGCGCCATGCCCGTGGAGCAGCGTGAGGTGATTCACGCCGACAGCGCCGAGATGCGCCGCTACGGCGTGCGCAACGAGAGCACGGCCCGGGAGGTGCGCGGCACCGACACCGACGCCCTGCGCCGCTTCCTGTTCATCTACCAGCACCTGATGACGTCTGTGGTCGATCGGATCGAGCAGATCCCCTCGCTCATCGACCCGCTCACCTGCGATCCCAAGTTTTTGTCCTGGATCGCCTCGTGGGTCGGCTTCACCCTGGATGAGTCTCTGCCGCTGCACCAGCAGCGTGAGCTCGTGCGCCGGGCGATCCGCCTGTACCGCACCCGGGGCACCAAGGCCGGCATGGAGGAGATCATCCGTGTGCTCACCGCCGCGCCGGTCAGCGTGAGCCCCCGCGAGAAGCCCCAAGGTTTTGTGCTCGGTGGCGCCACCTTGGCCGGGGGCCGCACCCCGGCTGAGCGGTACATCCGCGGCGAGCCCCCGGCGCATTACCTCTACGACGTGAAGCGTGAGGGCACCAACTTCTTCGCGCTGGTGCTTGAGCCCCGGGATCGTTTCGCCCGGCGCTTCTCCGAGCGCGCGCCCCAGGTGCTCCGCCGCCTCACCCAGATCGTCACCGCCGAGAAGCCCGCCCACGTCACCTTCACCGTTCGTTTTGACGACGACGGGAAGCCGACCCCGGCCCCAGGCGCCGTCGCCGCCGCGACCCCCGCCGCGAAGCCTACGAAGCCCGCCAAGCCCGCCAAGGCCCCGAAGGCCCCGAAGAGCTGAGCGGTCTCCTTTATGACTCCAAACCCCTGAGCACCCGCGATGGCCAGCAACCCCAACGACAACCAGCTCCGCCGTCTCAACCCCTTTGAGGGCCTGTGCCTGACGTCGAAGGACCTGCTCGACGAGCAGCTCTACCATCGGCGCAACATGCACCGGCACCACCTCTACCTTCACGGCCACGGCATCGTGCAGGGCCTCCAGGTCGAGCTGGAGCAGCGGGGTGAACGGTACGTCGCCATCATCCAGGCCGGCTTCGGCATCACCCGCATCGGCCAGGGCGTGCTCCTCGCTGAGGCGGCGGCGGTGCCCCTGGAGGTCCCGAAGCAGGACGGCGAGTACATGTTCTGGCTGTTCCACGTCGAGACCCTCGACGACGCGGAGCTGCGCACGGTGTTTGACACGAACGAGGAGCGTGAGGCCCGGGTGCGCGAGTTCTGCGCGCCGCGCCTGCACCCCGTCGAAGAGGACCACGCCGACGCCGTGGCCTTGTGCCGCATCAACGTGCGTCTGGGCCGCATGGTGCAGGTGCTCCTGCCCGTGCCCCGCGCCGGTCGCCAGTCCCGGGCGGCCGAGTCTTACCTCAAGCCGCGTGTGGTCGAGTTCATCCGCCTCTCCCGCAAGGTGATGCAGAACCTCTTCCGCACCGCGCTCGTGCAAGAGCTCGACATGGGCGTGCTGAGCTTCTCCTCAGCGCTCATCTCGTCGGAGTTTTTGCTCATCGAGGAGGGCACGACCGACCGTGTGCTCTACCGCACCGCGGGCACCCTCATCAGCTACGCGCATGACTACTACAACGGGCTGCCGCGCACCACGGAGCGCATCTCCAGCTTCGCCCAGTACGTCCGCCGCGTTCACGCCGAGCTCCCCGGCTCGGAGCAGTCCGACGAGGTGTGGCTCAAGTGGTTCGACAAGTTCGAGCGCCTCTTGCAGCCCCTCACGAAGATCAGCGAAGAGCTGGAGCGCACCGTCGAGGCCCAGCGCTGACGCTGAAGTCCCTGGAGCGAGGCCGTGGATCGAAGCAGCGACGTCCAGACCGTTCAAGTGCGGGTGCAGGTGATCGACATGAGGTCGTTCACCCTGGACCTCGTCTTGCCGACGTACCTGCCCGCCCGCGACCTCACCCAGCGCGTCGCCCGCGACGCCGGCCTTGACGCCTTCTGGCCTGACGGCAAACGCCGTCTGTACTGGCTGCGCGCCCGCGGCCGCCTGATGACCGAAGAGGAGCGCCTCTCGGACATGGGCGTGGTCCCCGGCGAGCTGATCCACCTCCTGCCCGAGCCCCCGGCGGGCTCCCCGGTGATGGAGCAGACGCCGGACTACCCCGAGACCCGAGGCTACGCCGCCAGCGGCACCTTGGCCTTGATCTCGTCTTTGGCGATGGTGACGCTCTTCGCCGTGGGCTGGGGTCTCGCGCTCTCCTGGCAGCGCACCCTGCCGGTGATCATCATCCCCGGCCTCGGCTTGGGGCTCTTGACCTGCTCCTTGGCGCGGTACCTGTTCTCCGGCGACGGCGGCCAGGCGCGCATCGCTGCCGTGGGCCTCGTGCTCACGGTGCTCCTCGTCATCTTGGCCTTCGCCCCGGTGCTCTTCTTGGGCGCCGACCCGGCCCAGCTCTTCTCCGAGGCCATGCCCGGCCTCATCTCCGCCTTGGCGGGGGTGCTCATGGGCTGGCTGGCGTGGTGGGGCGCGGTCGAGCCGCTCCCCCAGCGGCGAAACCAGGTGCAAGAGCAGGTGGTGGAGGCCGTGCAGATGGTGCCCTGTGGCATCTGCGGCCTCGGCGTGTCCCAAGACGTGCGCACCGACTGCCAGTACGCCTGCGGCAAGAGCTTCCACACCGGCTGCTACGCCGCCCGGGCCTCGGTGAGCCGCGTCGATCCCTCCCGCTGCGCGATCTGCAACGTGCAGGTGCGCCAAGCGTGACGGCCCTGCTGCTTATGTTCTTGGCCTGCGCGGCCCGGGCGCCGACCCAGACCGGCAAGGCCTCGTGGTACGGCGACGAGCTGCGCGGCAACCCCACGGCCTCGGGTGAGCCCTTTCGCCCCTCCAAACGTACGGCGGCGCACAAGACCTTGCCCTTTGGCACCGTGGTGAAGGTCACCCGCACCGACACCGGGGAGTCCGTGCGGGTGGTGATCAACGACCGTGGCCCCTACGCCAAAGGCCGCGTCATCGACCTCTCCGAGCGCGCCGCGAAGCGCATCGACATGATCGACGAGGGTGTGGTCACCGTCGAGATCCGCGTGGTCGGCTGCAAAGAGCGCTACGAACGATGTGATTGATCCTCAGGGGATCAGGCCTCGGTCAAGATCCAAAAATCCCGGACGGGCCAAAGGCGCTCGGGCGTTGTAGAATATCGCCACCCTCGCATCCTGCGGAAAGCCCCCCATGAAGCGCTCGCTCCTCCTCTTCGCCCTGCTCTGCGGTCTTCTGTCGCCTGTCGTTCACGCCGACGAGCGCACCGACGCCGAGTTTGATCGCCTGATGGACGAGATCAACAACTTCTCCGAGCGCCAGCTCTGGAAAGGTGTCGAGAAGTCCTACGAGGAGCTCCTCGCGCTCAGCGGCGTCGATGTGCCGTTTGAGGCGCACATGGCCGCCGCCCAGTCGGCGCGCTCCGTTGGTGACATGGGCGCCTGCCTCTCTCGGCTGCAGCGCGCCCAGGCCCTCCAGCGCACCGAGGAGCTCGACTCCTGGATCGTGGAGATCAACCAGACCTACGGCCGCGTGCAGCTCGTCGTCACGCCGCCGCGCTCCGTCGAGATGACCCCGGCCCAGATGCCCTTCGCCCCCGACCAGCGCCTCGCCGTTGAGCTCGCCCAGAAGAGCCTGCGTGAGGACGGCGTGTTCATCGGCATGTTGCCCGTGGGCGACTACAACATCGCCGGGCGCGAGTTTGACGTCACCCAAGGCGTCGGCACCCAGATTGAGCTGAGCGCCAAAGAGCTGCGCAACGAGAAGAAGAAGAAGAGCAAGGCGCCTGACGCGGAGTAGGCGAGGCCGCCTCGGCGAGCGCCCTTGCGGACGCGGCTGGTGTCGCGCTAAAGTCCGTGGTCTGCCCCTCTCTGGGCCGCACCCGGACGCCGCCTCATGCTCAACTTGCCCCTTCTGCTCTCTGGTCTCGCGCTGAACGTCGCCTCCGCCCAAGAAGACTACTTCGGGTGGACCGCCTCGGCGGGGGTTGGCTGGATCGCCTTCGACGCGGACGAGAACCTCAACTCCACCTGGAGCGCCGTGCCGCGCTTGGGCTACAACATTGGCCCCCGGGTGATCATCGAGGCTGAGCTGGGGATTCACCAAGGACGTACGCGGAGCCGCTTCGCGTATCGATATGACGCGCTGACGCCCCGGGTGAACGCCGTGGTCTTCTTGAGCCGGGGCTACGCGGTCGAGCCGTACCTCGCCGCCGGGCCTGGGGTCATCTGGAAACGTGTGGGCCGCGACCCCGACTCCTGGTCGGCGGAGCCGCTGGATGGTGAAGACCTCGGCAACTACAAGAACCCCGACGTCGACCTCGCGCTCAACGTCGGCCCCGGCCTGCTCATCCCGCTCGGCGGCGCCATGGCCCTGCGCGCCGACGCCCGCTGGGTGTGGACCGGCGGCACCGAGCCCCACGGCGAGGTTCAAGACAGCTTCTCCAACGTCGAGCTGACGGCAGGATTCCTCTTCCGCCAGGCCGAGAGAAACCTCGACACCGACCGCGACGGCGTCGCCGACCGCCTCGACCCCTGCCCTGAAGAGCCCGAAGACTACGATGAGTTTGAGGACGACGACGCCTGCCCCGACGAGGACAACGACGAGGACGGCGTCGTAGACCGCAAAGACCGCTGCCCGATGGACCCAGAGGACATGGACGGCTTCAAGGACAAAGACGGCTGCCCTGAAGACGACAACGACAACGACGGCATCACCGACGACGACGACTTCTGCCCCAAAGACCCAGAGGACCGCGACGGCTTCGAGGACCGCGACGGCTGCCCTGAAGACGACAACGACAGCGACGGCGTGCTCGACCTCGACGACCTCTGCCCCAACTTCGCTGAAGACCGCGACGACTTTGAGGACCTGGACGGCTGCCCCGAGGATGACAACGACCGGGACAGCATCGTCGACGCCGACGACTCCTGCGTCTTGGAGCCCGAGACCTGGAACGGCTTCAACGACGACGACGGCTGCCCCGACGACGTGCCCAAAGAGATCGAGCGCTTCACCGGCGTCATCCGCGGCATCAACTTTGAGGTCAACTCCGACAAGATCACGACGGACAGCTACGGCCTGCTCGACGAGGCCGCCGCCGTGCTCCTGCAGTACCCCACGGTGCGCCTGGAGATCCACGGACACACCGACAGCGACGGCAAGGACGAGTACAACCTTGAGCTCTCCGCCCGCCGCGCCGAGTCCGTCGCCCGCTACCTCACCGGCCGAGGTGTGCCCGCCGAGCGCCTGTCCTCGAAGGGCCTCGGCGAGACGGTCCCCCTCGTCGCCAACGACGGCCCCGAGGGCAAAGCCGTGAACCGGCGCGTTGAGTTCCGGGTGACGGAGGATGAGAAGACGGGGGAGTGATGATGAGTCGCTCTAAGGAGGAAGTCCAAAGCGACTCGTTTTTTTGTCAATACTCTTGGCTATGGCTGAAGGAGATAAAATGTTATGCAGTGTTATAGTGACCTGAAGCCGCCAAGGATCTTCATCACGAGCTGGGCGCTTGACTCCTATCTAGAGCTTGTGCCGCGCGAAGTAAGCGCTGAGGAGTACTGGAGCACGCTACGTCCTGACATACTGAGGTTAACCAACCGCACCACTGACCCCGAGTTCAACAACTCGCTCTTCTGGGGACCTGCCCAGAGCGGCCAGCACAAGGATGTCCCCTGCGCGTTTAAGATGAAGTGGCACAACATGGGGCATAGCAAGATCCAGCTTCGGCTTGGCATCATCGAGCACAAGGGTGACTACTTCCTCTGCCATGCTTGGTCAAAGACCTCATCGCACCTGGACTACAGGAAAGGCGCTCAACTCGCTAAGCGGCGTAAGCTGATCATCGAGAACCCGTGCGACCACATCAAAGGAGCTCTCCATGGACCCTCAACTTGAGGACATCGCCCGGTTGATGCAGCAGGCCGGGATTGCGCCCCACTGGGTAGAGGCCGTCCTCACCTTGGCGCGCGACAGCGAAGGTGTGGGCGATCTGATGCTTCTCTGGGCCTCCGCCGAGAACGACGAAGACCGCGATGGCACCATCGAGTGCATCCAAGACCTCCTCGACGATCACGAGCCTCCGGTCATCACGCCCCCGATCCGTTCCCACCGCGAGCTGAACGCCACGGGAGAGCGCCTTCGCTCCTACAAAGACGCTCTGCGCACCCTGATTGACGCCAAGGGCGGTGTCTCCGCCGTCGCGCGGGGGGGGGGCCTGCCTCAGCCTTCGCTCAGCCGCCTGCTCAGCTCAGGCGCTTGGCCCCGCGCCTCAACGCTGAACCGGCTCGCCCAGGGGCTCGGGGTGGATGTCGCGTTGATCCATCCTGATCACCTTACGAGCGGGGTGAGGCCCGTGCTCGCTATGGCGACATCGGAGGTGCCGCCGCTGGTGGCCTTGACGGTGAATGACCCTGCCCCTCGAGCGAACGCGCCGTTCTGGAGAGATCACGAGCTTAGGCCCGACATGCCCCGCCGCGCTCAGGGAGGCCGGCTTGCCGCCCGAGATCGCGCTCGTTGACGCCCGGCTCCTGCGGGAGGCGCGTCTCGGTGAGGCGCCGCTCAGCTGGCGTGTGTGGGTCGCCGCCCTCGTGCAGCAGCCCGCTGAGGCCGGATTTCTGGTCTTCTGCGCGCTCTCGGTCATCGTGTCTGCTGGGGTAGATGGGCCGCGTCAGGCCACGGTGACCGGCGGGTTCTTGTTGACCTACTCCGGCGAAGCGCCCGCCGACCTTGAGGCGCGCGTCACGCACACGCTCACCCAGGTAATCCCTGACGTTTGGGGGCCGTGGCGCGAGTGGACCTTGAGTCAGCTTCGCTCTATGGGCTTCCACGCTCCTCCGTTCATCCCCGAGCACCCGCTCGACGTCGTTCTGGCCCAGGTTCGACCGCGCCTGGAGCGGAACGGTGGCCGCCACGATCTCGACGAGGGCCTGCTGTAGGGGATCGAGTGACTTGGTTGGTCACCCAACCAAGCTCAGAACGCCCAGCCCACCGCCGTGTGCGCCGCGGGGGCTAGGCCGTAGACGCCGTAGTCGGCCACGCCGTAGCGGAACCACGACACCCCGGCGCCGCCGGAGAGCGTGAGGCCGGGGCCGAGGATCCAGGTCGCGCCGACGAGGCCGCTGGTGTAGGCGCCTAAGGTGACGACGGGCTCGGACGTCTCCGTGGTGTTCACCCGGGCGAGGGTGCCCCGGGCCATGAGCCAGACGCCCTCGGGGGCCTCGCCGCGCAAGAAGAAGCGGCCGCCGACCTCGCCGCCGAGGCCACGATAGGGCCCGTTCACGTCGACGAGGATCCCATCGTAGAGGCGGAGGCTGGGGGTGGCGTAGAGCGAGAATCGATCGCCGATGGCGCGCTCGACCTGGAGGTGGGCGAAGCCGATGGCGAGGGTGAGGGGATCGACGGTGAGCGTCCACTTGGGGTCGTCGGCGCGGGCGTCGGTGAGGCTCAGGAGGAGGAGGGCGGAGAGCATGGCGTGAGTGTACACCCGGCTCAGGGGTGAAGGCGCTCCCAAGTGAGCGTCGTGAGGTCGGCGCGCCAGAGGTCGTTCACGAAGGGGTCGTCGAGGTCCTCGAAGGGGTCGCCGCCCATGAGGTAGAGCGCGGCGCCGTCGGCGCTCGGGGCCGTGGCGTGGGCGTCTCGGGCCGAGGGGGCCTCATCGCCGGGATCGTTGTGGGTGAAGACCTCGCCGTCGTAGCGCCACAGGGCGGTGTCGCTGGGGTGCCCACCCCAAGCGACGACGGCGCCGCCGGGGGCGGGGACGAGGGTGTGGCTGGCGCGGCGCTCGGGGACCTCGCCGCTGGAGAAATAGCTGGAGTAGGCGCCCCGGTCGGGGTCGCCGAGCAGCAGGGTCGCCTGGCGTTCACCCGCCTCGTCGATGCCCCCGAGGATCGCCAAGGTGCCGTCGCCAAGGGGCGCCATGGCCTGCCGCTGGATGGGGTCGGGGAGTTGGGGGAGCTCCTCCCAGGTGAGCGTCGTGAGGTTGAGCTCGAAGAGGTCGCCGTAGACGCGCTGCTCGTCCCCCTCGCCGATGCGCCCGCCGCCCAGCAGCATTCGGTCGCCGTCGAGGGTGCAGCCGGCCTTCACCCGGCGCGGCGGCGGGAAGCCCTCGGGGCTGAGCTGCTCCCAGCTCAGGTCGGTGAGATCCCAGCGCCAGAGGGTGTCCACGGGCTCACCCTCGGCGTCCGCGCCGCCGACGATCCACGCGGCCTCGGCGGTCTGCACGTGGCAGGCTCGGAAGATCGGCGCCGGGGGCGGCGTGACCTCCTCCCAGCGGCCCCGGGCCAGGTCAAAACACCAGGCGTCGGGGCGTCGGCCCTCGCCGCCTGCGCCACCGGCCACACAGAGGGACTCCCCATCGGCGGTGAGCGCGGCGACGTGGGAGTATCGAGGGGCCGGGCCGTCCTTCGCGCAGGCGCTCAGGGCGAGGGCCGCCGCGACGGCGGGAAGACCACGAAGGCGAGATAGCTCCACAGGATGACCTCCGAGAAGGCGCCTAAGCTCAAGAAGGCGAACACGCCGAGGTGCAGGCCCAAGCCGAGGAGCAGCCAGAGCCGCCGCAGCCGAGGCACAAACACCAAGGGGAAGCCCAGCTCAAACACCAGAGTGGCGTAGGTGGCGAGCACGGTGAAGCCCTGAAACGCCGGGCTCGCCAGGATGTCCTCCATCGGGAATCGCCAATATTTCGGGCTCGCCATGGCGTAGAACACCGCCGTGCCCTCTTGCCACGAGGGGTAGAGCGCCTTGATCAGCCCGGTCTTGACGTAGATGATGCAGACCTGGAGCTGGATCATGCGGAGGGGCCAAACGCTGTGCTCCACCTGCGCGGCGGCGGGATCGGGGCGGCTCAACGACCAGACGGCGTTGAGCGGCAAGAACAACATCCACAGGCCCAACACCCGCAGCACACCGTCGGAGCCGTCGATGAGCAGGGGGTTTCGTTCGCCTAAGGTGATGATGCCGAGCCAGGCGCCGAGCATCGGCAGCCGCCCGCCGACGCCCAGCACCAAGGCCACGAAGCAGGCCATCCACAACAAAAACATCGCCTGGACCTCGCCGAGCGAGGTGAGAGACCAGAGCGGGTTGGCGAGGAGGTTCAGCAGGTCGGGGCCGCTTCGGCCGACGCCGACGCCGAGGCCGCCGTCGGCGAGGGACCAGGCCAGGGTGGGCCAGAGCCCGGCGTAGCTCCACAGGCCGAGCAGGCCGTAGCCGATGCGTAAGGCCGCGGGCACCCGCAGGTCGAGGGGTGAGAACCAGAGCTGATCCCAGGCGGTGATCAGGGGGCGCACGAGACCTCCGCCAAGAGCAAGCGGGTCTTCTCGGTGACGGCGTCGGGGTTGCCGCGCCACTCGGCCATCGTCGGGCGCTTGAGCTGCACCTTCACGACCTGGGCGCTGACCAGGGGCTCGGCGCTCTGAGCACAGAGCCAACGCGCGTAGCGTCGGGAGAGCTTCGAGTTGGGCTTCTCGTTGCCTAAGGTGTTGTGAACCTTGAGCATTCGGTCATAGCCCAGGCGCAGGAAGGGGCCGTCTGGGGGCTCCATCGACGGGACGAGGGTGATCGTCCGGCCGTCGGCGGTGAGCCCCAAGCTCTCCACAAAGGCGCCCCGAGGCCCCGGATCGTTGAACATGTTCCAGCGCTGCTTGAGGTGCAGCCAGCTCAGCACCGCGCCGCCGCCGGGGATGCGGGTGGTGGCGCTGTCTCCGTCAGGCGCGACATAATCGACCACGATCAGCAACATCAGGCTGAGGGTGAACGAGAGCAGGCCGCGGCCGATGGGGGTCTGGGGTGCGCGCACGCCGCAACACTAACCTGCGCAGGGCGCTTTGGACGGAGGGGGTCGGCGCGCAGGCCGCGCGGCGGAGGGGGAGGGGCCATGCGTCACAGAGCGCTAGACCCCGCGGCGGCGTGGCGTTGGCAGGGTTTAGGGGCGCCCGGTGGGGTCGGCGAGGGAGAAGAGCTCGTCTGGATGCTCAAAGGTGAAGAGGTCGTCCAGCAGCCGCTCAAGCTGATCTGGAGCAAGGTTGAGGAGGACGGCCTCGTGCGCCGAGTTGAACGAATTGAAGCGTCGTTTGAACAATCGGAGGGCGTTGGCGCGGCGCTCCGCGACACGACCGCGCTCTTCGCCGCGCTGCTCGCCAATGGCGATGCCGCGCTGCTCGCCGATGGCGACGCCGCGCTCTTCCCCAATGGCGACGCCGCGCTGCTCTCCGACCATGACGCCTTCCTCAAAACGGCGGTCTGCGTAGCCCACGATCACCTCACGCTCAGGGGGTTGGAGGAGCGGCAGGATCTTCAGGGCGAGCCTGCGCTCCCAAGGGACGTCGCTGACGTGCATTGCATAGGTTAACAGACCGACGGCGCGGCTGTCACCCAGACGCTTCACAGCCTCAGCGAACAGATGAATGTTCGCCTCAAGCGCATCCCAGACATCGCCCCGGTGGGCGTGGCGCAAGAGGATCAAGGCGAGCTTGCCCGCGCCTTCGCCGGGCATGGCCTCATCGGGGGTGATGGCGAGGTCTTGCAGCAGCAAGCCCAGCTCGGGGAGGGTGTGGCGAAGGCCCTCGATGGTGTCGGTGGGCGCGTCGTAGAGCTCGGAGACGCGGACGGGCGCGGTCCAGGGCTTCGCGCCGTGGGCGATGAGGAGGGTGACGATCATCGGCAGGCGGGGTCCTTCGGCTTGCTCCCAGACCCGCAGCGCGGCGCGAAGGGCGCGCAGCGGCATCGAGGGGTCGGGGCTCGATTGGTGCTCGATGACGAAGACGACCTCGGCCCGGCCGGCCCGGCGCCAAGGCGCACGATAGAGCAGGTCTGGGGCGCGCATTCGGAGATCGCCGTCGAGCTGCTCGGTCGGCGCGGGGGTGAGCTGGTCAAGGTTGAGGCGCTCGGCGACCGAGGTCGGCAAGAGCGCACGCAGGACCGGCGCGAGCTCGGTGGGCTCGCTGAAGACCAGCTTGAAGAGGTGATCGTGGGGTGTAGTGCTCACGACCCACGACTATCCGGGGGCAAAGCGGGCGTGGGCGGAGGGGCCAAATTCGCGGGATAAATCTGCACAAAATAGGCGAATGCGCATAGCGTGCATGTCAGGACAGCGTCGGGGACGGGATCACGGCGATGGTGGCGATCCAGACGCTTCAGAAGACCCCCGATGAGCGGCCTCGGTCTCGGCTACACTCGTGGAGGTGGCCGAAGCCCCGCCGGTCGAGGTGTCTGATGGTGCTCTCTCTCGTCTTGATCTTGGGCCTCGCCTGTGAGGGCGCCGGGGAAAACCCCACGAAGGACGATCCCGTCGAGACCGGCGAGCCCAGCGGGGACAGCGGCGACGACAGCGGGCGTGACTCCGGTGAGAGTCACTCCGGCGACAGCGGCGACGACAGCGACACCGACCTCGCCCCCCAGCGCTGCACCGGCTTCGCGCCGAGCCCCACTCCCCTCGGCTTGCCCGAGGTCGGCGCCTTGGGCGCGGCCTTCACCGGCCTTCGAGGGGACGCCAACTGCGCCAGCCTCGACCCGGCCTACACCCTGATGAACCTGCTCGGCGACGGTCGCCCGGAGCTGGTGGTCACCCGGGACTGCCGCGACGCGAGCGTCGGGCGCGACACCTGGTCGGTCCACCTCGGCTCGGCCTCGGGTTTTGGCGCCGCGCCGACCCCCTACACCTTGCCCAGCGTCTCCTCCAGCTCGCCCGGGCTGCCGTTCCCCACCGACGAGGAGGCCGAGGACTGCGACGGCTCAGGCCTCCCGGGCTACGCCTTGACGGAGCTGCACGGCGACGGCCGCGCCGAGCTGGTGCTCACCGTGGACTGCGCGGATGAGGCCACCGGGGCGAGCCAGTGGCTTGTGTATGCCGCAGAGTCCGCAGGCTTCGCCGCCGCCGCGACGCCCTTCACCTTGCCCTCGGCGCCGGTCGGGGACGATCCGCCTTGGGGTCGGGTCGAGGCTGGGGCCGACTGCGGCGACGGTGTGCCGGGCCACGCGCTCCTGGACCTGAGCGGCGACGGCGCCCCCGACCTCGTCGTCACCCGCGCCTGCGACGATGAGACCGTGGGCCAGCGCCGCTGGGACGTCTACCTCGGCGGCTCCGGCGGCGTCAGCGCGACGGCGACCCCCTGGGCCTTGCCGGAGCTCGGCGAAGGCACGACCTTCACCGGCCTGGAGGGCACCGCCGCCTGCCGCAGCGGGCGCGGCCCGAGCTACGCCCTCGCCCACGCCGACGGCGACGGGGTGCTCGATCTCATCGTCACCGAGGACTGCGCGGACGCGGCGGTGGGCACCACGATCTGGCGGGTGTACGCCGGCTCAGCGACCGGGGGCTTCGCGGCGACGGGCATCGACTGGGCCTTGCCCGAGTACGCCGTGGGGCAGCCCATCTTCTTGGCCATCTCCGCCCCCGCCGCCTGCTCCCAAGGCGACCTGCCCGCCTACGACGCCGACGACATCGACCACGACGGCTGGCTCGACCTGATCGTGTCGGACGACTGCCAAGAGCCTGAGGTCGGCGTGACCCGCTGGGCGGTGCACCGCGGCGGCCCCGAAGGTTTCGCCAAGGAGGCGACGGCCTGGCCCCTGCCCCCGGGCTACAGCGTCACCGACGCGCCCTTTGCGGGGCGCTCGGGCACCGCGAACTGCGCGAGCCGCGATCTGCCCACCTGGGCGCTCGCGGATCTCACCCACGACGGCGCGTTGGACCTCGTCGTGATGTACGACTGTGAGGACGACGAGGTCGGGCGCCTCCGCTGGGACGTCTACGCGGCGGTCTGTGAGGGCTAAACAGCGCGCCTTGGCTCAGCGTTTGTTGACGAGCCAGGCCAGCTCAACCTCACCGAGGCCCTTGAGGGTCTGCACACCCCGAGGCACACAGACGAACCGATCGCTCAGCTCGCTCGCCAAGGCCCGGGTGATCTGCACCCGCCCCGGCAGGCCCGAGGACTCCAGGCGCGCGGCGACGTTCACGGTGTCGCCCCAGAGGTCGTAGACGAGGCGGCTGCGGCCGATGACCCCGGCGACGACGGGGCCGACGTGTAAGCCGAACCGCGCGGCGAGGGGCACATGGGCGCGGGCGGCGAGCTCAGGCAAGGAGTCACGCATTTTTAGCGCGAGCTCGGCCAAGGCCCCGGCGGGGTCGGCGTGGGGTGTGGGCAGACCGCAGACGACCATGTAGGCGTCGCCGACGGTCTTGATCTTCTCGGCGCCGGCCTCGGCGGTGAGCGTGTCGAAGGTGGTGAAGAAGGTCTCCAGGAGCTCGACGACCTGCTCAGGCTCGGCGTGGGCGGCGTACTCGGAGAAGCCGACGATGTCGGCGAAGAGCACGGCGGCGCGCTCGACCCGCTCGGCGATGCGGGACTCCCCGGCCATGAGCCGGGCGGCGATGGACGCCGGGAGCACGTTGAGCAGGAGGGCCTCGGAGCGGCGGTGGGCCTCGGCCAGCTCCGCCGTGCGCTGGGTCACTTTGCGCTCTAGCTCATTCGAGAGCCGCTGAAGCTGGTCGTCGAGGCGCGCTTTGGACAGCCGCGAGGCGGTCATGCGCGCCAAGGTCAGAAACAGCTCCTCGTGCCAAGGGGTGAAGAAGTTCGCGGCGCTGTGCTCGCTGTCGATGACGCCGATGACCCGGCCCTCGTCGAGGATGGGCACGGCGAGCTCGCTGAGCCGGAGCTGGTCGTCGCAGACGTATCGGGGGTCTTGGCGGGTGTCGCCGATGCGCTCCACCTTGCCCGTGGCGGCGACGGCGCCGACGATGCCCCGGCCCACGGTGAGGGTGATCGGCGCGAGGATCTCCCGGCCTTTTGGGTTCTTGGGCCCAAACGCCGCGCGCTGCACGAGCAGGTTCTGGTCCTCGTCCAGCAGGTAGATGACGCAGTCCTCAAGGCCCATGCGGCCTACGGCGTCGTTCGCGAGCTCCCAGAGGATGTCGTCGATGTCGGCTTGGTACCGCAGCAAGGTCGCCGCGAAGCCGTTGAGGGCCTGCAGCGCCCGCGCCTGGGCCTCGGCCTCTTCAGCCCTCCGCCGAAGCCGCCCCAGCTCTTCATCCGTGGACCACTCGCCGCTCATGCCGCGATCATAGCGTCTTCGACGCTTGGGTGGGGAGCGGCTGTCGTGGACGCCTTCGCCGGGTGTACGCTGCTCGCCATCGGGACAAGACGAACCCCTCGGCGATGTCTGGAGGCCCTATGCGGTTTGTTCAACCTCTGACGCCGGACACGCTGCGCCCTGAGCGAGACGCAGCGGACGTCAAGGTTCAGGCGCAGAGGCGCCAGCGATCGGCGGACGAGCTTCAACATTTCGCCGAGGCCGAGGCGCGCACGGCGCGTGAGGCGGCCAGCGTCCCGCACCTTCGTCGGGCGGGTCGGGAACCCGGAGGCGCGGCGGCGGTCACCCGGGCAGGAGGGTGAATGCGCGCCTCGCTTCTTGTTGTCCTGTTGACCGGATGTGTTGAGCTGGCTGACCTTCACGCCGAAGGGGGCTCGGCGCCGCCGATCGAGCCCACGCCGCCCGCCGCCGCGCCGCTTGACCCCTTCGTGGCCCTGTTGAGCGCGCCTTGGGCTTTTGCCGACGGCTTCACCTCCCCGGCGCCCGCGCCTTGGCGGCCCTGCGGCCGCGGGTGTTTTGAGGCCAAGGCCGCCGCCGTCGCCGTGGCCCCGGCGAACGGTCGGGTGATCCTGGCGGAGCCCGGCGTGATCGAGCTGGAGCATCACTTCTTTGAGAACCACGTCCGCAAGTCTGCGCGGACCCGATTTGAGGGCCTACAACACAGCCTCACGATTGGCCAAGATCTCAAACGTGGCGAGCCCTTGGGCGAGGGCCAGCGGCTCACGGTCACCCTCGTCGGCAGCGGAGAAGACCCCGCTCTGTTCTTCGCCGCCCGGCCCCAGCTCCCCGACCCCAGCGCCGAGCGAGTCCTCGCGCTCATCCACCACGATCAGCAGGAGCTTCGCATCCTCCGCGACGGCGTCGAGGTGCTGCGGGCTGAGGTCGGCTTCGGTCAGGCCACCGGCGCCAAAGAGCGTCGCGGCGACAACCGCACGCCCAAAGGGGTCTACCGCGTCGTTCAACACAGCAAAGGCCCCTTTGATGGCCCCGTCGGCGCGTATTACGGCGGCCACTGGATGCGCCTGAACTACCCGAACCCCTGGGACGCCGCGCGGGGCGTAGACGCTGGGCTGATCACCGTGGCCCAGCAGCGGGAGATCACCCAGCGGTATTGGGCGGGGTTGGCCACGAACGAGCGCACCTCTTTGGGCGGTGGCATCGGCTTACACGGCTGGGCCGAGGAGTGGTCGGACACAGACTCCCGGCAGATGAGCTGGGGCTGCATCGTGCTCCACCTCTCCGACGTGGCCCAGGTCTACGAGGCCTTGCCGGACGGCGGAATGGTGATCTTGTTCTGAGCCTTCGCGCCGTCGCAGGCCGCTCAGCGTTTGCCCTTCTTCGGCGCGGGCGCTGGCGCCGCCGGGCGCGGGGCCACGGCCTCTACGACCGTCCAGGCGCCGGGCACGGCGGCCTCGACCTGGGCGCGGATCTGGCCCACATCGCCGACGACGATCACCACGGCGTCGTTGAGGCCGAGCTTGGCGACTTCAGCGTTGACCGTGGCGGCGGTGAGGCCGTTGAGGGCGTTGAGCTCATCATTGATGGCGGACGGGCTGAGGCCCTGCTCGATGAGCCCGCCATAGGTCGCCGAGACCGCGCCTCGGCTCTCCATGGCGCTCACCAGGGCCGTGCGCCGCGCGCCCCGGGCCTTCTCAAGCTCCTCGTCGGTGACGCCGGACTGCAAGAGGGTGAGCTGCTCCAACAGCGCCTTCAAGGCGTCGCCGGTCACGGGCTGGAACACGGCGGTCTGGGCCAGGGCCACGCCCTGCTCAGCGCCGGGCTCTAACCAGGCCTTCGCGCCGTAGGTGTAGCCGCGCTCCTCACGCAAGAGGCGGTTGAGGCGGCTGGTGAAGGTGCCGCCGAGCACGATGACGCCCAGACGCGCGGCGGGCAGGCCGGCCTCGGCGCTGCGCCAGCCGGGCATCACGACGCGGAGGATGGACTGGGCGGCGCCGGGGTTGTCCACCAACACGAGGCGCGGGCCAGGGGCGGTGGCCTTGATCGCGGCGGGCACGGCGGTGGGGGCGGCCGGGTTGGCCTTCCAGGCGCCGAAGCGGGACTCCAAGGCGGCCTGAACACCCTCGGCGGTGACCGCGCCGGTGACGACAAAACGTACGCGGCCCGGGGCGTAACGTGCGGCCCAGCTCGCCTTGAGCTGGGCGGGGGTGAGCGCGGTGAGGTCGTCCCGGCGGCCGATGATCGGGTGGCCCAGGGGGTGCGTCTCGCCCCAATAGAGCCGCTGACCGGCCCAGACGGCCAAGCTCTGCGGGGTGTCTAAGGCCGAGTCGAGATCGCCCAAGGTGATCTTGCGGACACGCTCGACCTCATCGGCGTCAAAACGAGGGCGCAGGATCGCGTCGGCGAGGAGATCTAAGGCGCTGTCCAGACGCTCGGCGTGGGTGTCGAGGGTGATGATGCTGGAGGTGGCCTTGGTGCCGACGCTCAGCGAGATCGCCTTCTGCTCTAGCTCGGCGGCGAAGGCGTCGGCGCCACGATCCCCGGCGCCGTGGGTCAACATCCGGTCGGAGAGCGCCGTCTGACCCCAGCCCAAGGCTGGGTCTTCAGCGGCGCCGCCAGAGATGACGGCCTGCAGGCTCACCAAGGGCAGGCCGGCGCGCTCAAACACCCAGATCTCGACGCCGTTGGAGAGGGTGACGATCTTGGGCACCGGGGCGGTGAACGCCGGGGTGGGGCCGGCCTCGGGGCGCTGGGCGAGGGGATCTTGGGCCTGGGGCACGGTGGCGGTCTCCTGGGGGGCACGAGCGCAGGACAGCCCGAGGGCCAAGGCGAGGAGGAGCTGCGTCATGGGGTGGTCTCCTCGGCGACGGGCGCGGGGGTGACGCGGATGAGGCAGCGGGTGTCGACCGTCAGGCGCGCGGCGGCTTGTTTGACGCCGTCTTTGGTGGCCTGGCGGTAACGGTCGAGATCGGCCTGCATGTAGCCCGGCGTGCCGGTGTTGAAGTAGTAGCTGTTGAGCGAGCTGGCGCGGCCTTGGAGGCTCTCTTGGCGCTCCAAGAACGACATCTCAAGCTGGTTCTTGACGCGCTCTAGCTCGGCGTCCGTGGGGCCCTCGGCGGCGAGGCGGGCGAGCTCTTTGGCGATGGCCTCCTCGGCCTCCGCGAGGGTGTGGCCCTCGGCGGGGGTGACCTCGATGACGAACAAGGAGCTGAGGCGCTGGCTCATCTGCCCGGCGCTGACCTCAACGGCGAGGCCCGACTCGTGCACGAGGCCGCGGTAGAGCCGCGAGGAGCGGCCATCGGCGAGGATGTCGGCGAGCAGGTCCATCTCGGCGTCGCCGCTGGCGTACATCGCCGGGCTGTGCCAAGCCATGACGCTCTTGGGCTGGCGCACCTGGTCGGTCAGCTCAATGAGGGAGGTCACCGGGGCGGTGGGCGCGGGCACGGGCTGGCGCTCGGGCACCGGGCGGGCGGCGAGGCCGCCAAAGAGGCGCTCGATGGTGAGTTTTACCGAGGCGGGGTCGAAGTCTCCGGCGACGACGAGGCTCGCGTTGCCCGGCACATACCAGGTGTTGAAGAAGCCCACGACGTCGTCCACGGTGGCGGCCTGGAGGTCTTCGTGGGAGCCGATGACGGTGTGCGCGTAGGGGTGACCGGCGGGGTACATCGCCTCGGGCATCACCAGCCAGATCTCGCCGTAGGGGGCGTCTTCGTAGGACTGGCGGCGCTCGTTTCGCTCGTCCAGGCGTTGTTGTGGCCGCCGCTGGCCTCCATGAGATCGTCAAACCCTGAGCCCGGCAGCCGTGTGGTGCCCATAAACATCAGGTGCTCAAAGAGGTGCGCGAAGCCCGTGCGGCCCTCGACCTCATCTTTGGCGCCGACGCCATACCACAGGTTCACGACGACCTGGGGCAGGGTGGGATCGGGCATGAGGATGACGTTGAGGCCGTTGGGCAGCTTGTACTGCTCATACGTCAGCTCGACGGCCTGGGCCGGGGCGCTGAGCAGGGGGGCCATCGCGGCGAAGAGGTACACGCGGCGCTCCTTGGAGGGCGGGATGCGGAGCACCGTAGCCCGCTCCCCGTCGATCGCAAGCGGCGTAAAGGAGAGGGAGGACAGCGCATGTCAATCAGGTTGACGATTGAGCATACCCAACCGGCGAGGCCAGGGCTGAGGCGGGCTTAAAGAGGCCTCGTCCGCCCGAAGAGGGCCTGTCCATCCCCTTGAGGATCGCTGTACAGTGGGGCGATGAAGACCCTCCCCCTGCTGATCTTGGCCCTCTCCGCCTGCGCTCGCCCCGTCGAGACCCCCGACATCGGCGCCCCCGTGGGCTCGCCGGGCTCCGTGGCCCTGCGCGGCGGCTTCGCCCCCGGCGGCGAGCGTGTCGATGTGGTCTTGGCCGACGGGCGCATCACCTCGCTGACGGTGGACGCCCCGGCGGACACGTCTTTGGACGTCACCGGGCGCACCTTCGCCCCCGGCTTCATCGACAGCCACGTTCATCTGGCGTTCTGGACGGTGGGGGAGAGCCTGCCCGCCACGGGCCTCGCCGCCGCCGTAGACCTCGCGGCGCCGGAGGGCTGGATCGGCCGAGATCAAGGCGCGCTGCGGGTCGTGTGGGCCGGGCCCATGGTCACCGCCGTCTCCGGCTACCCCACCCAGAGCTGGGGCAGCGGCGGCTACGGCATCGAGTGTGAGGACGCCGACGCCGCCCGGGAGGCCGTGCGGGCCTTACACGCCGCCGGGGCGCGGGTGATCAAGGTGCCCGTGACCGGCGAGAACGCGCTGGACGACAGCACGCTGCGCGCCGCCGTCGAGGAGGCCCACGGCCTCGGCCTGCTCACCGTGAGCCACGCCATGGGCGACGACGAGGCCCTCCGCGCGGCGGACGCCGGGGTGGACCTGCTCGCGCACACGCCCACTGCGACGCTCTCCGACGACGCCATCGCCGCCTGGGCCAGCCGTGGCGTGATCAGCACGCTGCGGGCCTTCGGCGGTGGGGAGCGCGCGGTGGACAACCTCAAGCGGCTGCACGAGGCCGGGGCCACGGTGCTCTACGGCACCGACATGGGCAACTCGCGCACCGCGGCGATCGACGGCTCGGAGCTGGCGCTTCTGGCCTCGGCGGGGCTGAGCCCGGCGGAGATCCTCGCCTCCGCCACCTCCGTCCCGGCGGCCACCTGGGGCTTTGAGGGCCTGGGCGGGCTCAGCGTCGGCGGCGCGGCGAGCTTCTTGCTGCTCGACAGCGACCCTCTGGAGGACATCACCCGCGCCGCGAGCCCGGCGGAGGTGTGGATCGACGGGGTGCGGGTCACGCCGTGAGCCTCGCGCCGTCCACCGCCCCGCGCCTCGTCGTGAGCGGCGGCGCCTTGGGAGATCAGCTCCTGCGCATCCCCCTGATCCGGGCCTTGGCGGCGCTCGGCCCCCTGCGCCTGCTCGCGCCGCGGGTGACCCTCGCCTGGGTTGAGCTGGAGGTGCTCAGCCTACGCCTAGACGCCGCCGAGGCCGCGTGCCTCTTCGGCGACGGCGCGCTCACCACCGCCGCCGCTGAGCTTCTGGAGGGCGCAGAGGAGGCCATCGTGCTCCTCGACGGCGACGGTTTAGCCCAGGCCCTCCGGCGCCGGGGGCTCTACGTCCATCCTCGTGGCGGTGAGCCCGACCCCGGCGTTCACCAGCTCAGCCACCTCAGCTCGGGCCTCGTCGCGCTGCCGTCGCCAGAGGCGCTGCCGACGCCGTTCTTGCGTGTCTCGGCCGCCTCCTCCGCGCCCGACCTGCTCCTGCTGCCGGGCAGCGGCGGACTCAAGAAGTGTTGGCCGGCGGAGCGGTTCGGGGCCTTGGGCGCCGCGCTTCAGGCCCGCGGCCTCCGCGTCGCCGTCGCCTTGGGCCCCGATGAGCTTGAGCGTGGCCCCGGCCCCGAGCGCTTCGGGGGCCTGCCCGTGCTGGAGGGCCCGAGCCTCGCCGAGCTCGCCGCGCTCTGCGCCGCCGCGCGCCTCGTCGTGGGCAACGACGCCGGGACCACCCACCTCGCCGCCGCCGCCGGGGCGACGGTGCTCGCGCTGTTCGGCCCCACCGACCCCGCCCGCTGGCGCCCCCTCGGCCCCAAGGTGAGCGTGCTCAACGCCGGGGCAGGGCTCGCCGAGCTGCCCCACGAGGCCGTGTTGGACGAGGTGTTGAGGTTGATTGGTCAACCAAACAAGGGTGAGGGGGGTGGTTAGCCTGCGAGCTGGGCGCCGGAGGCTGCGCCAGGGAGCTCATCCCAGGTTCGCCCGTCTAAAAGCCTCCCGGCACGCTTCTTCTGAACCCCTCCCCACTGCTTAAAGAAGAAAGCGACGCCTGCTCTCGCACACTGGTCACGCAGATCGGTCACCCAGGCTGGGTCCATGGGCCGGGCGCGGGGGCCGGACTCTCCGCCGACGATGACCCAATCGATCCCGCTGAGGTTGAGGTCTGGGAGCGGACCCAAGAGCGGCTCCAAGGAGAGGAAACGCACCGCCGCGTTCGTCGCCCGAAGCTGGTCAATACGTGGGGCGTAGGCCGCGCTCTCGACGCTCACGCCCATCCACACGTTCTTTGGCCAGGGCATGACGTTGCTGACCGTCGCGAGGCGGTCCGCCCGTTTGGTGAGCACCTGAAACCGATGCCATGAGGCGGCCCGCATCACCTCAAAGACGCGCTGGATGTACTCAAGCGGTACATCTTTATGGAAGAGGTCGCTCATGGAGTTCACGAAGATGGTCTGAGGGCGCCGCCAACGGAGCGGGAGCTCCAACATCTGGGGTTGCAGCGTGAGCGCGAACCCATCCTTGTAGTTGGGCTGGCCCATCGCCTGAAGCCGCTCGGCCATACGCTCGGCATAGCAGTGTTTGCAGCCGGGGCTGATCTTGTCGCAGCCGGTGACCGGGTTCCAGGTGGCCTCCGTCCACTCGATGCCCGTTCCTAGCGCCATCAGCGCACTCCATTCAGGATGTGTTTGGCGATCTTAAGGGCGACGCGCGCGCCGCGCTCGTTTGAACGCGGATATGCATACCAATAGGCTAATATTCCTCAATGTACTTAAATTTGGTCCCACTTGAGGGTAGAGATTGTTTGAAATGGGCCTCAACGCCAACTTCTACATTGGGACCACCAGTAACTTCGGAGAGTGACGTGGAATCTACCTGAATCTCCAAAATATACGACATGTCAGCAACCTCATTTGCCTTTAGACGCAAAAGTATATCGCCACGTCTGATGGATCCGCTGTTGAGGGAGAAGCAAATTACGGAGTGATTGAGTTGTGCGCCTCGATTTTGGAGTACATGGAGCGGGGTGATTTCAGGTGCTTGTGCGCATTTGAGAGCTAAAATTCGACACAGTACAATATGGTCTATGGCTTGGCAAAACACCTCCACTGAATCTGTCCATGATTCGATCACTGTTGTGCCTACAATATTGTCAGTATTTCCGTGTGCGACAAGATTTCGGTCGTCTGCCAAGGAATCAACTTCGTTGAAGAGAACGTCGAGAGGCGTGTTGTTGATGGACACTCCCTTCGCATTTCCATAGTCTTTTACCATGGGCGGTCGATACGCGGATCGTTTTGTGTTGAGCGAACGCGTGCGCATTTATTGCCGATGGACTCTGTGTTGCGTTTTGTTCCAGCTGCTCCCATTTGAAAAGTCTATCGAATATATCGATGTGTTGCACGGAGCTGAATCGCTGATCGCCGCGCATTAGGCCATTTAGTAGTTCGATCGAGCGCCGCTTGTGGTTATCCCGTATCGTCTTGGGGAGATCCTTATGTTCTGCTGTATGTCGAACTAGGTTCTCCAGGTATTCTACGATAATAGACTCCATATAGCGTTCGATGGCTCCGTACAGCAATATGACTTGTGACACATAGTTGAATTGTTTGTATTTTGTGGAGTGAGTCTGTAGCCATGCATCAATCGCTTGCGACGCAGGAGGTGCACTAACAAGTGCCTCCAACTGAATCTGTAGACGCACTGCGTTGATAGTCTCAGTGAACTTGCGAAGCGAGTTGGTCATGAGCATGCTAAAATCTCCCGTCGTCGAAGTGCAGTTGGAGTCTGGCTTATCCGTGCACAACTCGTTTAATGACGGCTAGGATAAGATCTCTACGTTGAACGGTGTCGGACTTGTTGGTACTTCTTCCGGCGAACGCAGTGCGATGAGTTTGATACAAGTCCTTCAGTTGGGCCGCGAAATCATCTCTGCGTTGTTTGAGGACATCTCCGTGTTCGAGGCTGAGACTGAATGCCCACATCAGAGGATCATAGACCACCTTTGTCGGCCTTTCGAACTCAACCCATCCCGATCTAGAGTTAACTCTTGGTCGCCACAGATAAAATGCATGAACTCCTAGCACGTTGTATGCCAAGTCCGATGTGCTGACGAAGAGTTGTTTGAGTCTTTCAAGCAATTCGTCGGAGAACTGAGAGTTGCCATGTTTTAGATAAAAGTCCAAGTAGTCCCTTAACCGGTCTTCTGGAAAGTTGCTGTACTGGCGAAAGGCGAAAAATCGAAGAACGAGTTCAACATCGCCCATGGTACGGTAGAGAGGATGAATACGAAGAGCATGCTCAAACTTGTTGAGTAGCGGCTGAGCACCGTCGTTGTGCGAAGAATCATCGACCTGCTGTTCGTTGTCTTTGGATTGCTCGCTTAGGTCTTCATCGGCGTCAGGTGAGATGTCTTCCGGCTCTCTAACCGGTTGAGACTGGTCAATCTTAAAGTCCTCCCATTCGGGGATTCCCCACATCCTTCGAAAAGAGGGCAGCTCCGCGAGGCTAATGCATAACTTATTTAATGGGCCACTATAGAGCGCATTTCGTGACTCTTGTGGTTCCAACTTCTCTCCACCGCTATTGATTCGTTCGAATACCATCTGCTTTAAAAATTGGGCCTCCTTCTCGTTCTTTGCGGTCTCTCGTAGTAGAATGATTGACGAGAGATATCGACGATCTATGCCACGCCGAACCTGTTCAGGCAGGTCTCGGTAGTGCTTTCCATTAAGTTCACGCCATTCGCGCAGGCCCGATAGTGCATATTCGCCCCGATAAAATTCGGAGATTGCCGTGAGACGCTGTAGGCCATCCATTACTTCGTATTTCGAGTAGCTGGCCTCATATAAGAAAATTGGCGGGATGGGTACATTCATGATGAATGATTCGATTAGACGAGACTTCCGCTCGTTGAGCCATCTATGGCGCCGCTGGAACTCTGGATTCAGTTCATAGTTTCCTGAATCAAGCATAGAGACAATAGATGTGAGCGGGTAACGAGCTTGTTCTGTTACGATTCGAATGTCACCACGTTCATACTTCGCGTTGACGAAATCGTCATCGATTCTAGTAGAAGCGTCATTGGAGGAACTCTCTAGCTCGAACTTCTCACCCGGGAACAGATCTGACATGAGAACCTCGCTTTGAATGGTTGGTATCAGAGTCGACTTAAGGGATGGGGGCCATGTAGGCGTGAAGATGGATCTTGTCTTGACAAGTGACCTGTAGCGTAGATGCTCAGCTTGAAGTTAGCACAGCCAGTGGTAAAAGGGCATAAGGAAGCGTATGAAGTTTTTCTTCTGAATCGCAAAGTTTCCGAGATTACTAAACTAAATTGGTTACTTGTGCCGATGTTGCGACCCTGATCGACGCCAAGGTGAGCATGCTCCACGTCAAAGCGAAGCTCGCGCCGCTCAGCGAGGAGGCCGTGCTCAACGAGGCGTTGAGGTTGATTGGTCAACCAATCAAGGCCTAAGGCAGCCCCCTCTCCTTGGCCAAGCCCTCCAACGCCTCAGTGTACACCTTCGCCCTCCGCTCGGCGAAGCCGTCGATGATCAGCCCCGACGCCCCGAAGAACAGCAGGCCGATGCCGAGGCCCTGGGCCCAGTCGGCGTGTAGGCCAAAACGTAGGCCCGCGCCGAGCACGATGAACAGCAGGTAGCCGCCGAGGTAGATCGGCCAGTTGCGGTTGACCTGGGCCATGCGTGGGCGCTCGACGGCGAGCAGGGCCTCGGGGCTCTCGTCGAGCTTCTGGGTGAGCTCGGCCACCTGGGCGTCTGTGCGTAGGCCGACGCCCCCGCCGACACCTACGCCGATGAGGCCGAGCAGCACGAAGGGTACGGCGATGCCCCAGCCGAAGGCGTTTCGTTCGGCGCGCACGGCGACGGCGGCGAAGGCCAGGCAGGCGAGGCCATAGGGCACGAGCAGGTAGAGGCTCTCGATGCGCTCGCCACGAAAGTAGGTCTGCATCACGCTCAGGAAGGGCATCGGCGCTCCGGGGTAGGGCGCGCTCAGCTTACACCCGGCGCGGCGGCAGGCCCACCAGGTACGTCGCCTTCGCCGGGGCTTGGCCCAGCGGGATCTGGCCGATGTCCCAGGTCCAGCCCGGGGCGTCGAGGCGGCTCACCAGCTCGTGCAGCTCACCCACGCTGTAGATGCGCAGGGTGGAGACGACGCCGTCCCAGAACACGAAGAAGGGCAAGACGGGGATGATGTAGGTCCAGAACACCCAGCTCCAGCGGAAGGGCCGCAAGAAGGGCAGGGCGAACAAGAAGAAGATCGGGGCGAGGATCATGCCGATGAGCTGCACCACGGAGCGCTCGACGACCTCCATGATCACGATGGGCTGCTCGTCTTTGACGGCGCTGGCGAGGACAGACCGGGCCACGGGCTCGGGCAGGTGGTGGAAGGCGTTGAAGATCACGCGCAGGCCGGGGAGATCGGCGGGCACGTTCGCGGCGTCTACGGAGCGGGACTCCACACGGATGAGGCCGTCGCTGGCCTCGGCGACGCGGTTGAGCGCGGGGACGTTGGGGTAGAGGTCGGTCACCACGGCGTGAACGGGCAGGCCGCGCTCGCTGAGGCCCCGGATGAGCACGGGCAAGGGGCCGCCGCCCCCGGCGCAGAGGTCAACGAGCTGGGTGGCGCCCGAGCGCTCGACGGCTTCAGCGAGCTTGGGCACGAGCAGCTTGGCCTGGCCGGAGACGGTCACCATGAGGTTGAGGTAGCTCGTCCCGGCGTCTCGCCAGGGCGCGGGGAACCAGGGCAGGTCCTCCAGCTCCACAAACTGGATGCGGCGCCAAGGAACGGCGGGGGTGGGGGTCGCGGCGGTGGCGGTGGCGCTCATCGTTTGCCTCGGGGAGCGGGTGGGGTGGTGAGCAGGGCGAGGATGCGCTCGCCGACGTCGTCTAAGGGGTAGGTCTCTGGCGCGGTGGCGAACTGAAAACACACGCCGTCCAGGGTGGCGATGAGCAGCCGGGCGTGGGCCTCGGGGGCCTCCATGCCGACCTCGTCGAGCAAGGCCGTGAACTGGGCGACCAAGGCGGCCTCAAACGCCGGGATGTGCTCGGCGAGCGCCCCCATGACCTCGGGCTGGGCGCGCATCTTCGCCGAGAGCTGGTAGAACGGCAGGTGATCCCGCATGGAGCGGATCGAGACCCGCACGAGAGACTCCAGGCGCCGCTGGGCGTCGGGCTCGGCGGCCACCTCCACAAACACCGCCTGGATGAGCCCGCCGCTGCGCGTCATCAGCTCGTGCAGCAGGGCCTCTTTGCTGGGGAAGTAGTGGTAGAGCAGGCCCAAGGAGAGCCCGGCCCGCGCGGCGATGGCGCGGATGGAGGTGCCGTCAAAACCACGCTCGGCGAAGCAGGCCAGGCCCGCGTCGAGGAGGAGGTCTCGGGTGCGCTCGGCGTCTCGGGGGGCGACCATGAGGATCCTGTTGAACGACTGTTCAACAGTGTACAACGGCGCGCCGAGGGCCGCAACGGAGAATTGAACGATCGTTCAATTTGATTTGCTGGGTGAAGGATTGCAATCTTTGGGTTCAAGGCGCAAGAGGAAGATCCGCGCCCCCGCAGCTCCGCGTCGGCGCCCTCCTGGGAGCCCCCGATGCCCGTCCGCTTGTCCTTCGTCGCCCTCGCCCTCACCCTCACCGTCGCCTGCGACGAGGCGCCGCCCGTCGTCGAGACGCCCCCCGCCGAGCCGCCCGCCCCCGAGGTCAAGGCCCCCGAGGCCCCCGCCGTCGCCGACCCTCTGCGCCCCTTGGACAAGCCCGAGTCCGTGCTCATCGACGGCGACCGC
The DNA here is from genome assembly GCA_023150775.1 of Myxococcota bacterium. Taxonomy (GTDB): domain Bacteria; phylum Myxococcota_A; class UBA796; order UBA796; family CAJQPC01; genus JADKFE01. The sequence continues at coordinate 22,461 of JAKLKE010000001.1, read as the reverse complement.
ATGTGGATCTCGGTGATCGGCGGCTCCCCCACGGATCAGAACGACGACGGCCGGATCATGACCGCTGAGCTCACCTGCGCCCGCGCCCAAGGGGTGGCGGCCTGCCTCAAGGCCACGGGCATCGACGGCGCCAAAGACGAGGTCAAGCTCGACGGCCCCAAAGGCATGGCCCGGATCGGCGACTGGCTCTACGTCGCCGACATCGACAAGGTCCGCCGCTTCAACGCCGCCGACGGCAAACAAGGCGACGACATCCCCCTCGCCGGCGCCACCTTCGTGAACGACCTCGTCGCCGACGGCGCGGGCGGCCTGTGGGTGAGCGACTCCGGCCTCAAGTTCACCGACACCGGCGCCGAGCCCACGGGCAGCGCGGCGATCTGGCGCATCGACGCCGCCGGGGTGGCCACGAAGGTCGCCAGCGGGCCGGGCCTGGGCCTGCCCAACGGCGTCACGACGCAGGGGGAGGGGGTGCTCGTCGGCCGCTTTGATGATGAGGGCGGCGAGGGCCGCCTCGTCTCGGTCTCGGCGACCGGGGAGATCAAGCCTTGGGCGAGCGTGCCCAAGGGCGGCCTCGACGGCCTCGGCTGGCTGCCGAGCGGTGAGCTCGTCGTGTCGAGCTGGGGCGCGGAGTCGGTCTTTGTGCTCGGCGCCGACGGCGCGCTCAAGGCGACCGTCCCGGCGCACAAGGGCCCGGCGGATCTCGCCGTAGACGCTGAGGGCCAGCTCATCTGGATCCCCGCGTTCATGGACGGCGGGGTCACGAACCTGCCCTTCGCCAAGCTCACGACGCCGGGCTGAGCAGGCGGGCTGAGCGTCGCGGCTAGTACTTCGCCATAAACAGGCCGGAGAGCACCACGATCACCAAGGCGGCGACGACGAGCCAGCGCCCGTCCCAGCCGTCTTGGGTGGCCGGGGGCCGCGGCTCGGCGCGAGGGGCTGGGGTCTCGGTGGAGGCGTTCGGGGGGCTCATGAGGTTCACCGGGCGAGGGGGCGCGGGCCAAGGCGCGGTGACCTCGCCGGGCTCGGGCTCAGGGGGCGGAGTGGGCGGGCGAAGGTCTAGAGGAGGCTCGGGCAAGGTCACCGGGTCGAGGGCCTCCTCCGCGAGCCGCTCTATCACCCACAAGGCCGGGCTGCCCTCGACGGCGGCGTAACGGAGCGGGTCGGGGGCGCTCGTCGGCGCCATCAGCCGGGTGAGCAGGGCCCCGGCGTGCCCCGGCGTCGGGCGCACGAGCTCAGGGCGGGTGCGCTCACGGCCCGAGGTCTCTAAGCTCGTGGACGCGTCTAAGTGCGCAGGATCGGGGCCGAGGTTGGTGCCGACCTCGTCCAGTGCCTCAAAGATCGACCGGGGTGAGGTGCGCTCGCCGGTGTCGGTGCGCTCGACGTGGGGGTCGGTGGCCTCGGGGCTCAAGCGGTCACACCTTGGCTGGGCTCCGCGGCGCGGAGGGTGAAGAAGAAGGGGACAAACGGCAGGCCCAAGGCCAAAAACACGAGGCCCAAGGCCGTGGAGTCGTTCGTGAAGCCGAGGCCACCGAGGCCCACGAAGGTGAGCGTGAGCAGCCGGGCGCCCTCCAGCCGCCGGGCCTCGGGGCGCTCCTCAACCACGGCGGCGACGGCGGCGAGGCTCCACACCGAGGCCACGGCCAAGGCCATGAGCGCGGCGGTGGGCAAGGTGGTGGACGCCACGAGCATCCACATCGTGAGGCCCACGGCGCTCACGAAGACCCCCAAGGCGTAGGCGCGGACGCCAAATCGGCCGGTCTCAAACGCGGGCGGTGGATCCCCGATCGCGGGCGCGGCCTCGCTCTCGGGGTGCCACTCCGGCGGGGCGAACCACAACCACAGCGCGTCCTTGAGCTTGGGCATCGCCCGCGCCCGGCGCCAGAGGGTCACCAGGGGCTCGATGTTGGCCCAGAGCGGATCGTAAGACCGAAACCGCTGCACGATCCCGTAGTGGGGCTCCGTGGTCTCCGGGACGAAGGTGCCGAACATCTTGTCCCAGATGATCAGCGTCGCCGCGTAGTTGCTGTCGAGGTACTGCGCGTCTCGGCCGTGGTGAACGCGGTGGTGCGACGGCGTGTTGAACCAGCGCTCAAACCAGCCCATTCGGTCAATCAGCCGGGTGTGAATCCAGAACTGGTAGAGCAGGCTCAAGGCGCTAGAGACCGCGAGCTGGGTGGCCGTGACGCCGACGAAGGCCAAGGGCAGGTAAAACACGAAGCCGTAGAGGTTCGTGAACCAGGACTGCCGCAGGGCGACGATGAGGTTGTACTCCTCAGACTGGTGGTGCACGACGTGGGTGGCCCAGGCGAAGTTCACCCGGTGCGAGAAGCGGTGGTACCAGTAGTAGAAGAAATCGACGCCGATGAACGCCAAGAACCAGCCCAGCACGGGCTGATCGCTGAGGTCCACCAGCGAGAAGCGCGCTGAGAGCAGGGCGTACACCCCTAAGAGCCCCGCGCCGACCAAGGCGTCCACGACGCGGCTGCCGACGCCGCAGGAGAGGTCGGCCAAGGAGTCGGCGTAACCGTGGACGACCCGCCCCTGTCGCCGAGCCCACCAGAGCTCCAGCGCCACGAGCAGAAAGAAGAAGGGCACAGCGAGGGCGATGATCATGGCGACACTTTACCGCGAACGTGGCGGTGGTGTCAGCTCCGCGCCCCTTGGCCGGCGTAGTCCCGCAGCCAGGCGATGATGTCGGCGGACTCCAAGAGCGGCACGCCGTCGATGAACAAGCAGGGCACCTGGCTGCGCCCCGTCGCCGCGTAGAGCTCGTCCCGGGCGCCGCGCTCCATCAGCGTGTCTCGTGTGGGCACGTCGAGGCCCAGCTCACCAATGGCCCGGGCGACCCGGGTACAGTAGGGGCAAGCGTCGTACTTGTAGAGCAGCAAGGCCCGGCGGACGTCGGGGCTGGGGATCGTCGAGGTCGGCGCGCGCATCGTGGGGCTCCGAGGAGGGAGAGGGGCGGGCGCGCTCGGCGCGGGGGCCGGAGGAGGCGCCGAACGAAGGAGGGCGCGGAGCCTGCTCACGATGGACATCACCGCTCCGGGCCAAGGTGGGCCAAGGGTCACTCTTACGACGCCACGTCGTTGGAGAGATTGCGCCGTGACCGAGTCAGGGCGTGGGCGGATCCGCGAGCCCGACGCCGATGGCGACGGCGCCGAAGACGCCGCTCGCCGACGACTCCCAGGTCTGCCGGGCGGCCTTGTAATCGCTGAGGGGCTTCTTGACCCCGTTCAGCGATGCGATGAGTTTGCCCACCTCGGCGATCTGCTCATCCGACAAGGCGCGCTTCGCTTTGGGATCGCTGTACTTGTTCTTCTCGTTCTCCAACAACGTCAGCAGCGCGTCGTTGAACACCCCGCTGGCGTCGGCGATCTTGACCCCGTCGCCCGTGGCGACGGCGTCGCTGAGGTTCTGGAGCGGCTTCGTTAACGAGGAGACGTCTACGCCGTAGGAGTTTAAGGTGGCCACGGCGCTCCGCTGCTGCTCGATGGCGGACTTCACCTGCTCATAGGCCTTGGCCGTGGTCTCGGCGTCTTGGTTGAGCTGGCTCGCCCCGAGGCCGCCCATGACGCCCACGGCGACGACCACAAAAAAGACGGGGATCATCAAGAGGCCGAGGGTGCGGAGGATCCCGGAGAGCGCGCCGTCTCCTTCGGGCGGCGCCTTGTCTTTGGCGGCGTTGGCCTGGGCCTCCCGAACGATGTTCTCGATGGCCGAGCCGCCGGTGGTGTTCATCGAGCGGCGCTGGTCGATGCCCGAGCCCGAGGTGTTGAGCCGACGCTGAGGCCCCGAGGGGTCGGTGAGCGTGGGCATCACGTCGTCTCGCACCGGCGGCACCACCGCCCGAGGCGGCAAGGCGAGGGGCGAAGGGGGCGAGGGCCGAGCCGCCGATGGTTTTGGCGCGGGCGGCGGGGCCTCGGCGCCTTTGTTGTTCGGCACGGTGAACGACTGGCGGCGGCCCTTCACGCTCTCCACCCGGGCGGTGGGCACGGCCTCAGCGTTGGGCAGGCCGAACTCGGCGTTCTCTTCGTCGTCCGTCGTCCAGGTGTCTTCAGCGGCGCTGATGCCCCGGGCGTGGAAGGTGGGGATCGCGTCCTCGGGGTCGTAGGCGCGGTCGAGGCCGGTGAGGTGCCCGAGGCCCGAGGGCCCGCCGACCTTCACCTCGTCGGTGATCTCGTCGATGGGCAGGGTGTTCACCGCGCCGTCCGCCGGGGCGTCCAGAGAGAGCGTGCGGCGCAGAGGCGGCGCGTCCATCTCTTGGAGGTCTTCAGGCATCAAGGTCGGCCGAGCGTCGTCGTCGTCCTCGTCGGCCTGGGCCTGGGGCGCCTGGCGCTGCGGGGGAGGCGGCGGCGGCGGGGCGGCACGGCGGGGCGCGGCGGGCGGCGTGACGACGGTGGAGCGGCTCAGCTCGGCGCGGGTGACCGGCGGCGGCAGCACCGGGGCCTCACCCACCTGGGCGGGCAGGGCCTTCGGCGGCACGATCTCCGACTCGATGTGCAGCGCCCGGGCCATCTCCATGCAGTTCTGGAAGCGGTCGTCGGGGGAGACCATCATCGCCCGCGCCGTGACCTGCTCCAGGTACTCGGCCACCTTGGGGTTGAGGCGGCGGAGCGGGATGTAGCGGCCGGTGAGCGTGTTCTCCAAGAGCTCACGCAGGTTGCCGCCCCGGAAGGCGCGCTGGCCGCTGAGCATCTCGTAGAGGATCGCGCCCAAGGCGAAGACGTCGCTGCGCTGGTCGGCGATGGCGGAGTCGGTGATCTGCTCCGGCGCCATGTAGCCCGGCGTGCCCATGGGGGTGCCGCCTTGGGTGGCCTTGAGCGTGGCCTCCTCGCTGGCGAGCTTGGCGATGCCGAAGTCGGCGACCTTGGCCACGACGGCGTCGCCGTCTGCGGCCAGGAGCACGTTCGAGGGCTTGAGATCGCGGTGCAGCACGCCGCGCTCGTGCGCCGCGGCCTTCCCGCAGCAGCTCCTCCAGGCTGGTGCCCTCGACATACTCCATGACGAGGCCGATCTGGCCGCGCTCTTCGACCACGTCGGTGACGCTGACGACGTTCGGGTGCTGGAGCTGGGCCTGGATGCGGCCCTCTTGAATGAGCCGCTTGGCGAGGCCACGCCGGGCGATCGGCAACAGCTTGAGGGCATGAGAGGTGTCAAGCAGCTCATGCCGCACCTGGTAGACCTCGGCGATACCGCCCGCCCCCAGAAACCGCTCCACGCGGAAGCGGCCAATCCGATCGCCTGCGACCTTCACGGAGCCTAGGTCCTCACTTCGTACATGCTGACGGGTTCCAGGGGTGGGGGCGTCGTCGTTGGGGGCGTCGTCAGCGCAGAGCCCCAAAGAGGATAAACCACCCGGGCCCGGTTGAACAGGCGAGATAGCAAGATCAATGTCATGACCACCCTCCTCCTCCCCCTGATCCTGCTCGGCGGCCCCCGCTTGGCCTACGCCCAAGATCCCCAAAGCGCGGCCCCTAGCTGCCTGCCAGAGGTCGAGGATCCCGCGTCCCGGGGCCTGTTCATCGCCGATCCTGACGGCTTGATCCCCGAGCACATCGAGGCCAACCTTCACCTGTCCACCCTTGAGTTTTCCCGGCGCGAGGGCCTCAGCCCGCGGATCCTCACGGCGCGATCCTCCCCCCAAGACGCCGAGGCCTGCGTTCGTGCCCTCGCGGCGCGTTGGTCGGTGCCCCCCACGGGGATGATCCTCCTCTGGCTGCGCTCGCCGCCTGAGCTGGCCTTGTGGGTGAGCCGGGACGACGGCGCGCCGCTCTCTTTGGCCGAGCGAGAGGCCCTTGAGGCGACGATCTTGGCCGATGGTTTGATGGCGCGGGGTGAGCTCGCCCTCGTGGACGCCTTGCCAGGCCTCGCCGCCGCGCGCCAGGCGCCCCCCACGCCGCCGCCTGCGCCCAAGCGCTGGTCTTGGCCTTGGTTGGGCCTCGGCCTCGTCGTGGGGGCGATCCTCGGCGGGCTCAGTCAAGGGCTTAGAACCTCTAGGAAACATTGAGTCTGCGGCTCGGCGGGGCTGGGGCTATGCTGACCGTCCCCACGATCCCCAAGGTGCCCGATGAAGGTCTCCGCCCTGCTGCTGCTCCCCTTGCTCGTCTTGGCCGCCTGCAAAGACGACGCCCCCGCCTCCGACAGCGCCGCGAACGTCACCGATGAAGACGGCGACGGCGTCACCAGCGACTTCGACTGCGACGACGCCGACGCCGCCGTCGGCGGCCCCACGAGCTACCTGCTCGACGTTGACCAAGACGGCTTCGGAGACGACTCCACCCTCACCGAGGGCTGCGCGCCCGCCGAGGCCGTGACCGTCGGCGGCGACTGTGACGACGCCCAGGCGACGGTTTACCCCGGCGCGGCCGAGGCCTGCGACGGCTTAGACAACGACTGCGACGGCCTCTTTGACGGCGACGACGCCGACAACACCGGCGCGGTGGACTGGTATCGAGACGAAGACGGCGATGGGTACGGCGTCACGAGCGACAGCGTGCGGAGCTGCGACGCCCCCACGGGTTACGCCGTGGCGAGCGGTGACTGTGACGACTCGAACGCCAGCACCTCCCCAGGGGCGAGCGAGGTCTGTGACGGCGCCGACAACGACTGTGACGGCCTCACCGACGACGCCGACACCAGCGTCGCCGATCAGACCACCTGGTACATCGACTACGACGGCGACAGCTACGGGTCTGACCGCTTCTCTGAGGCGGCCTGCGCCGCGCCTGAGGGCTACGTCTCGAACGCGGAGGACTGCGACGACGCCGAGGAGACGGCCTTCCCCGGCGGGGTTGAGGTCTGTGACGAGATCGACAACAACTGTGATGGGGTCGTAGACGAGGCGACGGCCACGGCCGCCCAGACCTGGTACCAAGACGCCGACCTCGACGGCTTCGGGGACGCCGACTTCACCACCCTCGCCTGCGAGGCGCCGAGCGGCTACGTCGAGAACGCTGAGGACTGTGACGACGGCGAGTTCGCCGTGAACCCCGACGCGGAGGAGGTCTGTGACGGCCTCGACAACGACTGTGACGGCAGCGCCGACGGCGCCGACGCCACGGACGTCAGCGCGTGGTACACAGACGCCGACAAAGACGGCTACGGCGACCCGAGCAAACGTAGCGTCGCCTGCACCCAGCCCTCGGGCAGCGTCTCGTCCAACACAGACTGCGATGACAGCGACAAGGCGATCAACCCCGCCGCCACCGAGGTCTGTGACGGCGACGACAACAACTGTGACGGAAAGACCGACGGCAGCGACGCCGCCGACGTGAGCGTCTGGTACGCTGACGCCGACAAAGACGGCTACGGCGGGTCCAGCACCTCGGTGGCCTGCACCCAGCCCTCGGGCAGCGTCTCCACGAGCACCGACTGCGACGACGCCGACAAGAACATCAACCCCGCCGCCACCGAGGTCTGCGACGGTGACGACAACAACTGCGACGGCAGCACAGACGGCAGCGACGCCGCCGATGAGTCCACCTGGTACGCCGACGCCGACAACGACGGCTACGGCGACCCGAGCGTGACCTTGGAGGCTTGTGATGAGCCCTCGGGCTACACCGACAACGCCGACGACTGCAACGACGCCGACGCCACCGCCACCGACTGCCTGTGTACCCTGTCGTCTGTGGCCACGCCCGTGCTCACCACCACCATCAGCGGCTACACCCAAGGCAGCTACCTCACCGACCCTCTGGAGACCTTAGGCAGCGGCCTCGTGTGGACGATCAGCGGCTACATCGGCACCACGGTCGTTCAGTGGCCCTCCACGAGCGCCTTGGCCTCTGGCTCGGGGGGCACGACGATCACGCTGCCAAGCTCGGGCCATGAGGGCACCGGCCACGTCGTCTACGGCGGATATCTGTACTATGTGAACTACAGCTCGAACACGATCGTGAAGTTTGATCTCAAGACCAAGAGCACGGTCGCCAGCCTCACGGTGCCCAATGCGGGTTATCACAACACCTATTATTACCAGTGGGGCGGCTACAGCGACATCGACCTCGCCGTCGATGAGAACGGTCTGTGGGTGCTCTACGCGACCAGCACCAACGGTGGTAAGATGGTGATCAGCCGGATCGATGAGTCGAGCTTCACGATCACGAAGACCTGGAACACGGCCAGCGCTGTCAAGAACAGCATCGGCAACGCCTTCATGATCTGCGGCGTGATGTACGCGACGGCGAGCTACTCCAGCACATCGACGTCGATCAACTACGCCTACGACACGAACACCTCCACGAGCAAGTCGCTCAGCATCGCCTTCACCAACCCCTACAGCTACAACTCCCAGCTCAGCTACAACCCCAACGACGGGAAGCTGTACTCTTGGGACAACCAACGCCTACAGACCTACGCGCTGACGATCTACTGAGCCTCGACTCAGCACGAACAAAGGCGCCGAAGGTGGCGTGAACCCACCCTCGGCGCCCGCCTCAACCGAGACAATCAACGGGTCCAGGTGATGAGCTGGCGTTCGGGGGAGAGGCCCCCGGCGCGGAAGGTCAAGGCGTCGTCGAGGCCGTTGCCGTCGTGGTCGATGTCGGCGCGGACGACGCCTAAGGTGGCCTCCTCGGAGAAGCCGTAGAGCGCGGTGACACGCACCACAGACGCGAGGTCCACGGCGCCCTCAAGGGTCCAGCGGAGTCCGGCGTCGGTGATGGTGCCCTCAAGCACAGCGTCGTAGATGATGAGGAACGCCATCTCATCGTTCACCCGCACCGGCATGAAGAGGTCCGCGGGCTCGCCGCGCATCACGCCATCGGCGGTAATGTGTACGTCGATCACCATCGTGAGGCCGGGGGCGTCGATGCGCACGAGGCCGTCGCCGAGCTCATCGCTGCGGCCGCTGGTGAGCTGCGTCGTGCCCTCTTGACCGTCCCAGCCCGCGAGCACGAGCACGCCCTCGTCGTTGGCGAAGCTGCTCTGAATGACGCCGGTCAAGGCGTCGCCGGCGCCGAACTGTGTCACGGTGATGCCCTCGTGCATCGCCCAGGCGAGGCCCTCTTCGGGATCGTGTGAGTTGACGCTGTGCACCACGGCCATGTCCCCGACCCGCACGTCGAGATCAAAGTCTTGGTAAAACGGGAGCACCTCGTCGAGGGTGCACGAGGCCAAGACGCCGTCCGTAGACATGGCGCAGTCGGCGTCCCAGCGGGTGATCTCGTCGGTGTCGGGGTCTACACCCCGCACGGTCACCTCGGGGAGCACCCCCCGCTCACCCTCGTCCAACGCGACGACGAGGTCTTGATCGCCCCGCAACGCCGTGGCGCCATCCGCCGGGAAGACGCCAAAGCTCGACACCCGCTCGCTGCCCTTCACTCGCTCAATCAACCCACGCTCGCCGGGGGCGCCGGAGCAGCCTCCGCTGAGGCAGAGCGCGGCCACAAGGCCCCCAATGAGCCCAACCTGAGTGCTGGTCATCTCGTCTCCCGTGTTGGGAGGGAGCGCTCAGGCGGAGCGCGCCTTCCATGACAAGAAGAGACAAGTCCGCAGGAACCTCGGATCACCTCAGGTTCTGGATCTTTGTCATCTCAATGTCAACGCCGATCTGTGCTCTACTGGGCGCGGTGAGCCCCCCAAGGACGCCTCAACCCCGCTCAGGAGCCCCCATGCGAGTCGGCGTGTTCGGAACTGGTGACGTCGGAAAGACCCTCGGCAGCGCGCTCATCACCTTGGGCCATGAGGTGAAGATGGGCGCCCGGGAGGCCCAGAACCCGAAGGCCCTGGAGTGGGCGGCCAGCCAAGGGGAGCGGGCCAGCGTCGGCACCTTCGCTGAGGCCGCGGCCTTCGGTGAGCTTGTCATCCTCGCCACCTTGGGCGCGGCCAACCCCGCCGTGCTGGCCGCGGCCGGCGCGGAGAACCTCGCGGGCAAGGTGCTCATCGACACCACCAACCCGCTGGACTTCTCCCAAGGCTTCCCCCCGACCTTGGCCTTGGCCGGCCAAGACTCCGGCGGCGAACAAGCCCAGCGCCTCGCGCCAGGCGCCCACGTCGTGAAGGCCTTCAACAGCGTAGGCTCGCCGCTTATGTTTCGGCCCAACCTGCCCGGCGGCCCACCGACCATGTTCATCTGCGGCGACGACGCCGGCGCCAAAGCCCAGGTGACGGCGCTTTTGGGCGACTTCGGCTGGGACGTCGAGGACTCCGGCGAGATCCGCTCCAGCCGCTATCTGGAGGGCCTGTGCATGTTGTGGGTGCTGCGCGGGGCCCTGCATGGCCAGTGGGGCCACGCGTTTAAGCTGCTTCGCGCCTGAGCGCCGCGCCGACGGACCTCACCAGCCCGCCTGCGCGCACTCCCCCACACGCTCGCTTGGGCGATAAAAGGTGCCTTCAGCGCAGCTCTGCAGGGTGATCGTCCTGTCGCAGCTCGCCGCGTAGGCCGCGAGGTCCTCGGCGCAGGTGATCATCCCGCAGCCGTCGAAACAAGTGGACGCTCGAATGTCGTCGAGGAGCGGGGTCTTGTTGTTGAGGCACTCCTCCTCCGTGCCGTCCACCTCTGAGCCACAGGTGGGCACTGTCGCGCAGAAGGCAGCGATCGAATACGTCCAAGCCTCCTCGGCATCTGTCCAGCAGCCATCCTCATCGACGGACGGTCGCCCATCATCACAGGCGGCCAGCACGAGCAGCAGAAGGGTCATCGTTTAGTCCTCCACCACGACCGCGTCATCACAGGCGTTGGGGATCTCAAGGTCCTCACAAGGGGTCTCCGGTGGGCTGAAGCCTGTGACGCACTCGACGGCGAGGCAAGCCCGATACGTCGTCGTGTCGCCGGTGAGCGTGTCGGTGAGCCCGGTCACACACTCTTCAACGTCGTAGTCGGGGTTGATACACCGGCCAACCGACTCACAGAACAGCTTCGCGTACTGGTCGGCGAAGTCGGCCTGGGACAAGGCCTCATCACAGCCGGTGTCTGGCGCGGGGGACTCGTTGAGGAGAGCGTCATCGCCCTTGCCCGTACAAGCGAACAACGACAACAAGAGGAGAGAGGTCATTCGGGCAGCCTCGTGGTGATCCGCTGCTGGGTCAGCGGCGGTGGTTGGGTCAATATCCGCTCATGCTCGTCAATCCGCTGCGCCTCCGCGGCGGCAGGCACACCGTCTTGTCTCCCATCAGGATCACGTCGTCAAGGGCCTCACAAATGAAAGTTGCTCGACGATCGGCCCTAGGACCGTCGAAGCTTCCGTTTGAGCGTGTTGCGGTCGATGTCCAAGAGCCGGGCGGCGGCGCTGAGGTTGCCGCCCGTCGCAGCCAAGGCCGCTTGAACGGCCTGGTCCTCCACGGCGGCGAGCTGGTCCGCCAGGGGGCGCAGGTCGGGGGCCCCCGGCGCGGGCGGCGGCGCTCGGTCGGGCCGCAGGTCTTCAGAGAGCGCGTCGAGGCCTACCCGCTCATCGACGAGCACGGCCCAGCGGAGCACCTCGGCGCGTAGGGCCCGCACGTTGCCCGGCCAAGGGTGTGCGCGCAGGGCCGCCCAGACTTCAGGGCTCAGCGGCAGGCCCGGCCGACCGGCCTCGGCCAGAAACCGCGCGACGAGGGGCTCTAAGTCCACCATCCGCTCCCGCAGGGGCGGTGTGCGCAGGATGGCGCCCCGGAGGCGATAGTAGAGGTCTTCACGAAAACGCCCCGCGGCCACTTCAGCGTGCAGGTCGCGGTGGGTCGCCGTGACCACCCGGGCGTCGACGGTGACGAGGCCCTCGGCGCCCAGGCGGCGCACGGCCCCCTCTTGCAGCGCGCGCAGCAAGGCGGCCTGCACTCGGGGGCTCAGCTCGCCGACCTCATCCAGAAACAGGGTGCCGCCGTGGGCCTGCTCAAACAGGCCGCGGTGCCGGGCGTGGGCCCCGGTGAAGGCGCCGCGCTCATGGCCAAACAGGGTCGAGAGCAAGGTGGACTCGTCCAGGGCCCCGCAGCTCTCGGCGACGAAGGGGCCCTCGGCCCGGGGGCTCGCGGCGTGAAGGGCCCTGGCGACGAGCTCTTTGCCCGTGCCCGTCTCGCCCAGGATGAGCACCGGCAGGCCTGAAGGCGCCAGCCGGGTGATGAGGCGGCGCAGCTCGTGCATCGGCGCGCTCTCACCCAAGAGGGAGGCCGTGGCGGTGGAGCGCTCGGCCCGTAGGCGGGCGACCTCGTCCTTGAGCGCCCGCACCTGGGGGAAACCGTCGATGTCGAGGCGCACCTCTCGCCACACCTGCCCGCCCCGGGCGGCGCTGTGCTCGGGCGGGATCACCTGAATCAGCCTCGCCCGGCCCACTTCAGGGTCGAGCAGGCCCGCGAGGCTCAAGATCACCCACAAGGTCTGGGCCTGGGGAGTCCCCGCGCTGAGCAGCACGTCGAGGCTCGCCCGCCGGGGCAGCAGCTCCAGCACCGGGCCCAAGGCGGCGAAGAGCTGGGCGTGGTCTGACGGGTCGTCCACCGGCAACGAGAGCAGCCGGGCGGCCTTGGCCTCGCCGCGTAGGCCGTGGAGCAAGGTCTCGGCGGCGTCGAGGCCTGAAGGGGTCGTGAGCACGATCACCTGATCGTAGGCGGCCTGAACCCGCAAGAGGCGCAGCACCGGGCCGGGGTCGTCGGGGCGCAGGCCGAAGCGGCCCCCACGGTCGGACCAGGTGAGCAGCACACGGGAGGCGGCGGGTGGTGCGTCGTGCATCATGTGGTGAAGTGTACACCACCTCGCCCGGTGATCCTCACATGGTGGGGGCGTGGAGGGTCATCACCAATAGAACGAGAGCTGGTCCATCGTGCCGGAGGAGGAAGGATCCGCGATCGTGGGGTCTACGATCTGGCCTGAGCTCTCCAAAAACACGATCGTGGGCCCGCCCAGCGCGGCGATGATGACCTCGTTTGTGCCCGCGGCGACCTCCGAGTACACCGCCGTCGCCAGCAGGGCCTCGGTGAGCCCCTCGGTGCAGAAGGTCGACCGCGCGTCGACGGCGGAGCTGCTCAAGGCCACCAAGCCGACCCGCTCGACCGTGTCGTTGAGGCTCCAGCTCAGCGTCAGGGAGCACTCGCAGACGGGGTGGATGTCGATTCGGTCCACACACTCCCGCTCATAGCCTGACTCCGCAAGCGCCGTGTCGCCTGAGCCCCCAACGTCGGAGCGGTCAGCGCCCGCCGTGCAGCCGGTGAGCAGGGCGATGATCACGAAACGTTGGACGCTCATCGGTCACCTCGGGCCTCATCAAGGCGCGGCCTGAGCGCTGGGGGTGAAGGCAAAGCTCACCCATCAGAGCATAGCAGCGTTCGTTTGTGATGGCGCTGCACACGGGAGGCGGCGGGTGGTGCGTCGTGCATCATGTGGTGAAGTGTACACCATCCCGGGTGATGAGCGGCGCACCACCCCCGCGCCCCAGACCCCCTGTGGGCCCCGGCACGCTCCTTGCGAAGAGGGCTGGCATCGCCGGGCGGTCTGCCGCCCAGGAGGCCACCATGTTCACGCCGCTCCCCGACCACACCCGCCTGCTCGGCGGCGCCAAGGTCCACTTCGAAGCTGAAGCCCTCGACCAGCTCGCCACGGTGAGCCGCCTGCCCCGCTGCGTTCGCGCCGTGGGCCTGCCCGACCTGCACCCCGGCCCGGGGATCCCCATCGGCGCGGCCTTCGCGCTCGACGGTGAGGTGCGCCCCTTGCTCGTCGGCGGTGACGCCGGCTGCGGCGTGCGCCTCTTCGCCGCCCCTCGGGTGAAGGCCAGCGGCGACGCCTTGGAGCGCCGGGTTCGGGAGGCCACCGACGGCCCGGCCTTGCCCGATGTAGATCCTGGCCTCGCCCTTCGCGCTGCCTGGAGCCAGGGCCCCCGGGGCCTCGCCACCTTGCCCGGTGTGCCCGAGTCCCTCGCGGAGCTCGCCGCGGCCTGCCCCGCTGAGCTGGAGCTGAGCCTCCCGCCGCCCCCGGACGACCCCGATCTCGGCCTCGCCTTGGGCAGCGTCGGCGGCGGCAACCACTTCGTCGAGCTCAGCGAGGTGACGGCGATCTCCGACCGCGCCGCCGCCGAGGCCCTCGGCCTGCGCCGGGGCGGGGCCGTCGTCTTGGCCCACTCCGGCAGCCGGGGCTTGGGCCGCGCGCTCATCGGGCGCTGGGGTGACGTCGTGCTCAGCGCCGAGACCGCCGAGCAGTACCTCCTGGAGCTGGAGGGCGCGGTGCGCTTCGCCCGGGCGAACCGCCTCGTCTTGGCCTGGCGCCTGCTCAGCGCCGCGGGCATCGCCCGCCCCGGCCGCTGGACCCACACCTTCGACCTTGTGCACAACGACGTCACCCGCCGAGTCCTCGACGGCCGCGAGGTGTTCTTACACCGCAAAGGCGCGGCCCCCGCCGAGCGGGATCAGCCCACGGTGGTCCTCGGCACCCGGGGCACGGTGAGCGCGGTGATGATGGGCGCCGGGGACGAGGAGAGCCTGTGCTGCGTGGCGCATGGGGCCGGTCGCCGCCTCAAACGCTCCGACGCCATCGCCCGCTTCAAAGACCGCCACCGCCGCGCCGAGCTGACCCGCACCGCGCTCGGCGGCCGCGTGCTCTGCGACGACCCCGAGCTGCTCTACGCCGAGCACCCCGACGCCTACAAAGACGTAGACCCCGTCATCGACGCCCTGGAGGCCGCCGGGGCCGCCCGCCGCGTCGCCACTCTGAGCCCCGTGATCACGGTGAAACGATGAGCGCCAAGCCAAACCCCCGCTGGTCCCTGATCGTGAGCGCCGGAGACGGCCCCGAGGAGGTCCGCGCCTTCGTGGCCAAGCTCGCTGAGGTGGTCGCCGAGGCCGCCAAGTCCACAGGCCTCTCCGTCGTTCACACCCGCATCGAGGGCGATCCCGCCCGCCCCCGCTCGGTCACCTTCACCCTGAGCGGAGACGCCCCCACGGCGCTGGGCGGCTGGTGCGGCACCCACCTCCTGATTCATTCGGCGCGTGGCCCCCGAGCCCGCCGCCGCTGGTTCGCCGGGGTGAGCCTCAACCCCGCGCCGCCCGCCCCGCCGAAGGAGCTTCGCCCCGAGGAGGTGAGCTTCACCGCGAGCCGCGCCGGCGGCCCCGGCGGCCAGCACGTCAACAAGACCGCGAGCGCCGTGCGGGCGGTCCACACGCCGAGCGGCCTCCAGGTTCGCGCGTCCGCCTCCCGCCGCCAGAAGGACAACCGCCGCGAGGCCCTCGCCCGCCTCAGCGCGCTCCAGCGGGAGGCCCACCAGACCCAGACCCAGACCACCCACGCCCAGGCCCGCCTGGGCCACCACCAGCTCCTCCGCGGGGCGCCGGTCCGTTCGTGGACCCTCGACGCCCACGGCGCGCTGCGCGGAGGATCCGCCGATGCGTGACGACATGGACCGGGTGCTCATCGAGCGCCCCCGCTACGACTCCCACCGCCGCCACCCCGAGCGCCGCCGCCAGCGCCGCTTCGACGAGGACAGCCCCCGGATGCAGCCGGTGAGCCGCCGAGGCGGCAGCCGCTCCTTGAGCGACCTGCTCGGCCCCCTGCGCCGCTTCTTGGTGCGCCGCTGTGGATCGCGCTGGGACGCGGTGTACAGCGAGCTTCGCGCCGGGCTCAAGCCTCGCTCCACCCTGCACTTACACGTCTTGGAGCACCTCGCGCGGATGGTACACACCGACGTGGTGCTCATCGACGGCGCGCCCTGGACCCAGTCCTGGGGCCGGGCCCGGCCGCTCACGGACTACAACCACCACACGTTTTTTGTGGACCCTCGGGACGGTCTGCTGCGTCTCGCCCCACCGCTCCAGCCCACGAAGGCGAAGAAAGGTTGATTGGTCAACCAACCCGCTCAGCCGCAGCTCCAGTACAGCACGTCGGTGCGGACCTCGGCGTAGCCCGTCACCTCAATGACGAGGCGGCCTTCGCCTCCTTGGGAGATGAAGCCGCCGCTCCACATCAGCCCACTGATCCCCAGAGTTTGACGACGTGAACCTGCATTGCTATACGTTTTGAGGCGACGGCCTCGCCCAACCCCTCGGCAACCCCCGCCCGGGATGCCTTCCATGGGGCAAAGGTTCTTCGAATCGGCCATTTTTCCTCACTAACGTGGGCTTCTATTGCAGGGCGGTGTTTTGGAAGTCCTCGTTCGGAGGAGCGTGCTGTATGACGAAGGGTGCAAAGGCGAAACGGGAAGCTCGGGTTCGTCAAGAAAGGACAGGGGAGACATATTCCACTGCTCGGCAGCGCACGCTGGCGAAGTCCATCCACGAAGAAGCCAAGGGTAGCCCCTGGATCTGCATGTCCTGCGGTAAGCCAATTTTTGGCGACGAAGGTGTCATTCAGATCATCAACAGCAGTCCTGCTTTGGGCAAAGTGGGTGCGTTCCCGCGTAGATGTAGCAATGATCAAGACTTGATTGCCTCGCCAAACGTCGAGTTCATCGTTCATCATTATGGCGAATGTGTCATGTATCCCGACGCGGAGGACGGCTATTCGTTCCGTTCAGACCGGGCTGCAACACTCCAGCAATGGTGCGCGTGGACCTACCAAGTACAGGAAAAGCCATGGATGAGCCGTGGCGATCTGATGAGGTTTTTGCGCTTCTGGTTTGACAACCGAAGCGAGAACCTGAGCGAGTAGTCGGTCATCCGTTAATAAGGCACCCGCTGGGGCAGGGCCCGGCCGCTCACGGTCTTCTTCCACCACACCTTCTTCGTGGACCCTCGGGACGGCGTGCTGCGCCTCGCCCCGGCGTTGAGCAGGAAGAAGGCGACGAAGCGCGCTTAATTGGTCAACCAACCCACTTAGCCGCAGCTCAGCCGCAGCTCCAGTACAGCACGTCGGCGCGGACCTCGGCGTAGCCCGTCACCTCGATGACGAGGCGGCCTTCGCCTCCTTGGGAGATGAAGCCGCCGCTCCCGAGCTCAAGCCAACGTCGAAGGGGGCCGTTGTCGGTCGTGGCGGTGCTGAGGTCGGCGGCGGTGAGCTCTTGGGTGAAGTGTGGCGCCCCGCCTTGCTCCACGGAGACCCGGGCCACGATCCGCTCCTCGTCGCTGCCGGCGCCGCGCACCAAGAGCAGCCACTCGATGGGCTCCCCGGCGGGGCACTCGGGCAGGCCCTCGACGATCAACAAGGTCCCGGCGCCCTCGGCGGGCATCGACCGCCGCACGGCGCCGCCGCTGGAGTCGGGCTGGCCGAGGCCGCGCAGCTGGGTCTCACCGACCCAGGCCTCGTCGTCGTAGGCCTCCAGCTCAAAGCTCGTGACCTGGGCGCCCTCGAAGGTCCGGAGCGTCACCCACGCCGCCCCCGGCGCCGGGCCCCGGTGAAGGAAGCTGTGGGCGAGGGTGGCGAGGTCCAGGCTGACCCAGCTCCCCTCGGGCAGCGCGGCGCGCATGGCCTCCTCGACGCCCTCGTGCTGGTTGGGGATCGAGATGTTGTCTTCGCTCGACCAAATGTGCACCACGGGGCCGCTGAGCGCGCCTGCCTGCAGCATCGGCACGAGGCTGCGCTGCAGGTAGCGGTCTTGTTGGGGGCTCGTCGTGGGGATCGCCGTGTCTGCGCCGCCGCCCTCTAGGGTGGGCAAGCCACCAAAGACATGATCCCCCCAAGCCTGGCGGGTGGTCAGCGGCAGGGGGCTGCACTGATCATCGGCGAAGAAGCAGACCTCGTCGGCGGCGCCGCTGTCTACGGCGAGCCCGGCGTACTCGCCGCTTATGGCCATCTCGACGGCGGCGGGGGCGCCGAGGCTCGTCCCGGCGATGAACCGGGGCCCGGGCTCCCAAGGAAGCTGGCCGCTCTGCCCAAGCGCCATCGCCGCCCGCGCGAGCACGGCGCCGTGGTGGCTGGTGTCTACGGGGTCGTCTTCGCCTTCGCCTGCCCAGCCGTCGCAGACGGTGTTCTCGGGCATCACGACCACCCAGCCGCGCATCGCCGCGAAGACCAAGAGCGGGCTCGCGTTGATGGCGTCCTGGATCGTCGTGTGGGCGTGCTCATCGGCGCAGTAGCCGATGATGCCCGTGGGGTTCGCCTCGCTGTCTTTGTCGAGGCTGCCGCCGTGCAGCCACAGCAGCGTCGGTCGGGGCGGGCCGGGCGGTGGGTCGGCGGGCCCGAAGAGGTGCACCCGGGGCGCGGCGCCGTCTTTGGTGCGTAGGGGCGGGTCGAGGGTCTGGCCCAGCTCCCAGGTGGTCAGGCTGTAGTTGCCCCAGCCTAAGTCCTCTAAGGTCTCGACCTGGATCGCGCCGAGGGTCGGGTCGGAGGAGGGGCGGGAGTCGTCGGGCGGGGCGTCCCCGGCGCAGCCCACGGCGAGGCCGAGCGCGGCCTGCAGGAGGGCGCGACGCGGGAGGGAGCGGCGGGGGTCACCGTTCGGGCGCACAGGGGCTCGGGAGTGGGCAAATGGAGCGTAGCTCATCTCTGCGGCCGCTGCGTCGCGCCCCTTGTGGTCTTCGTGAGGTGTCGGTAGCCTGCGGGGTATGGGCGCGCTCCGAAACCCCAAGACCCTGCTCACGATCACCCTGCCCGCGCGGGCGGTGATCGGCCGTGGGCCGTCCTCAGCTTTGCCTCTGCTCGACCGCCGCACCAGCTCCGAGCACGCCACGGTGTTCTGGGCGAGCGGCGGCTGGCGCGTGCGTGACCTCGCGAGCCGCAACGGCACCTGGCTCAACGGCCGCCGCGTCGAGCCCGGCGTCGATCACGCCCTGATCTGCGGGGTCGAGCTGTGGTTTGGGGACCGAGACAGCCCGTGGGTGCTTGAGGACGACACCCCGCCCGTCGCCAGCGCCCGGAGCCTCGCTGACGGGGCTCTCGTCTTGGCCGTGGCTGACGTGCTCAGCCTGCCCTCGGCGGCGGAGCCCTTGGCGACGGTGCTCTACCACGGCCGCGGCCGCTGGATCTTGGAGGACGAGCACGGCGAGCACTCCGTCCACGACCACCAAGAGCTGCACATCGGCGACCGCGTCTGGCGCCTGCAGCTCCCCGAGCCCCGGGACGCCACGCTCACCAGCGAGCACGACCCGAGCGGCCTCCACGAGCCCAGCCTGCGCCTGCACTTTTGGGTGAGCCGCGACGAAGAGAGCGTCTCCTTGACCGTGCTCACCCCCGCCGGAGAGCACCGCTGGGAGCCTCGGGCGCCGCATTACCTCCTGCTCACCTTGGCCCGGCAGCGCCTCGCCGAGAGCCAGCTCGCCGAGCACGAGCGCGGCTGGCTCGACGTGGACCGCCTCGCCCGGATGCTCAACCTCAACCGCAAGACCGTCAACGTCTACATCTGCCGCCTGCGCGCCCAGCTCGCCGACGCCGGGGTGCCCGGAGGCGCCACCCTGATCCAGCGTCGGCCCCTGAGCCAACAGATCCGAATCGGCGTCGCGCTCTTGGAGATCCTGCACGGCTAGGCCAGCGCCCTCGACGGGATCCTCGTCTCCAGTCGCTCAGAATGAAAGCGTAACGTGACGACGCCGACAGGGTGAAGTCATGCACAACGACGCCGCCTGGACTAAAGTGTCCGTCCGCGGCGCTGTGGCGTCGGGGACGACTCTTGTGAGGGCGCCCAGATGAGCGATGTTTACCCCAAGATCGCCGAGCGGATTCGGTCGCTGCGGAAGCGCGCCGGGCTCACCCAGGCCCAGCTCGGCGAGCGGTCGGGCGGGATCAACGCGCAAGAGATCAGCCGCTTCGAGAGCTGCAGCCGCGTGCCCAGCATCGAGACCTTGGCCCGGGTCGCCAGCGGCCTCGGCGTCACCTTGGGCGAGCTGACGGCGATCGGCGAAGACGAGACGAACGCCGAGGCCGAGCGGGTGCGGGCGCTGCTCAACGGCGAGTCGTCCGCCACGCTGCGCCTCGTCGGCGACCTCATCGAGCTGCTCAAGCGCCACCCCAACGCGGCCCTCCGCGCCCGAGGCGAAGGCGCAGCGCTTGACGGTCTTGCCATTGGAGATTCCGCCAATCGTATGGACGAGCTGGATCTCCCCGAGTCTTGAGCGCGGGCCAAGGTTCTTGAGAGTACAATTCGCGCTTGCGCGCTTATCCATGTGGATATAAGGCTTGCTCCTCGGCCCCTCGCCGAGAAGGAGGCTCGATGCAACGCGCCGCGCTCAACCAGCTCCTCGGGGAGCACATCCAGACGATCCGCCACGACGACGGGCTCACCCAGGCCGCGCTTGGGCGCCGCTGCGACATGAGCGCCGCCGAGATCTGCCGCTACGAGCTGGGTCAACGCTCTCCCCACCTGCTCCAGCTCAAGCGCCTCGCCCAGGCCCTCAACCTGCCGATGTGGGCCTTGGTGCTCACGCCCGAGCCCCTCTTTGAGCTCGTCCGCGCGCTGCGCCGCCTGCCCCGGGCGCGCCGCCAGACGCTCACCCGGCGTCTGCTCCGCGAGATCGACGCGCCGCCTGTGGGCTGACGCTCGCCACGGAGGCGAAGTCGCGGTAACCTGAAGCTGTGATCAGCGCCTTGTGGCTCATCGTCGTGTCCTTCGCCCTCGCCCAAGAAGACTCGGGCGGGATCTACGACGACGTGGCCCCCGTCGATGAAGAGGACGCCGCTCGGGTGGGGGATGAGCCCGAGGTCGAGCGTATCGTCGGCCGCGAGGCGCCGTCGATGGAGCTGCTCATCCTCGGCGAACGCCAGGCCGAGATCGCCCGGGAAGAGGTCGAGCAGCAGCTCGTGGCCTATGGCTACGAGGAGGGCGTGCGCCGCGGTGACAAGGTCATCTACCGGCACCCCGTACACTGGAAGCCCCGGGTGGTGGTCTACGACGAGGGCTTCATGGTCCTGCGCCGCCAGCCGCCCCGGGTGCGCGCCCCGGCCATCGGCGACAGCCCCACGAACGACATCCCCATCGCGAAGTGGTGGCCCTGCCTCATCATCCCGACCTTGTGTGTGCAGGCCGGGGGCCTCGTCGTCTCTCCGGCGCGTTTTGAGCGCCAGAAAGAGATGGTCGTCGAGGCCACTGAAGAGCCGATGCGCAGCTGGACCGACGCCATCTCCGACGAGTCCCTCGCCGATCGTCTCACCGGCGAGATCCCCGCGCTCCTGCAGAGCATCTGGTACGACGGCTTCGACCCCCGCTCAGGCCAGGCCTTGCCGAGCTTTGACGCCCGCCGGGCGGCCATCCTCGATTTCTGGATGAGCCGCGCCGACAACCGCTACGGCGACGCCGTGCGAGAGGTCGTCGAGCTGTTCATGACCTACGAGGTGCAGACCTCGCCGTATCCCTACAGCGAAGACGAGATCCGCCAAGCGAACGAGCGCCGCACCTGCAACCGCACGCTCAGCCTGCCGCCGCCAGATCCGACCCTCTGAGCCGCCCGGGGCCTACTTCCGCCGGGTCTCGCGCACCCGCAGGGCCATCACGCCGCGCTGGCGCTCCTCAGACTCTTCCCAGCTGTCGGTCGCGCGGATGAGGGAGATGGCGCGGTCTTCGGTGTCGGCCTCGGGGACGACGTTCCGCCAGCCCTCCGCCGTGGCGAGAGACTCCAGGTCGGGGTAACGCCGAACCGTGCCGACGGTGATCGAGCCATAGCTGCCGAACTCCAGCCGATCTCCTGAAGAGATCATGCTGTATTCGTCATTGGCGATGACGGTGTAGACCGTCTTGAGCCCACGCTCCATGCTCTCAAAAGCCTGGATGTGGAGGGTGGCGTCGAACGTGGCCAAATCGATTCCTTCAGCGCGTTGCGAATTCAGGCTTGTTCCGGGTTCAGTCCACACTTAGCACGCGACGCGCCCGCGCGCCCAGCCTCGGCCCGCAGGCGAGGCCTCGTGGTGTGACTCAGCCCGGGGGCCAGCCCAGCGGACGACCCGCCAGGAGGTGACAGTGCAGTTGGTGAACGGACTGCCCAGCGTCTTCACCGTTGTTGAGAACGAGGCGATAGCCCGACTCCGCGACGCCCAGGCGGCGCGCGACCTCAGCGGCGGCGAGCAGCACCCGCCCGAGGAGCTCTCCATGCTCGGCCCCCGCGGCGGCGACGTTCACGAGGGGCAGGCGCGGCACGATGAGCACATGCACCGGCGCTTGGGGCGCCACGTCACGAAAAGCGACGCAGTGGTCGTCCTCGTACACGATGTCGGCGGGGATCTCCCGCCGGATGATCCTCTCGAAGATCGTCATGGGGGCCTCAAGAAGCAGGGGCCCTCCCCACTAACCGCTTTGCGACGTGGCGGTCAGTAGTTCGCCGTGATCGGCAAGAGCAGGATGCCGCCGTCGTGGCGCGGGCCGCCCACCATGAAGGTGCTGCCGCGGTTCACGGAGACCGTGGTGTCAACGAGCTTCTCGCCACCTTTGTAGACCTCGACCCGCACCTGGGCCTTGGCCTCGTCCGCCGAGAGCAGGGTGGCCTTCACCTGGCGACCCCCCTCGACGGGGAACTCGGCGGCTTTGCCAGGGCGAAGCACGGCCTTGTCTGTAGAGAGCACCTTGAAGCTGTCGTAAGGCAAGAGCTTGAGGTGGCGCTCGATGCCTTTGAGGCGGGGGTCGAGGAAGGTCTCCCCAGCCTTGGCGTGAACGACCATGAGCTGGAGGTTCACCGTCTCCGGCGCCGTCGCCGCGGCGGCCTGGGGGGAGGCGC
>JAKLKE010000019.1 GCA_023150775.1 Myxococcota bacterium | reverse complement strand
CCTCGTCATCCCGCAGGAGCTCCTGGCGCTCCCAGGCGAGCACGGCGTCCTGGGCGACGATGTTTTTGTACACCTCCAAGACGGGCTCACGGGGTTTGTCAGTGGTGGTGCGCTGTTGCCACTGGAGATGGCCGATCCACAAGACGAGGTCCGCCACCTCACGGGCGCGCACGTTCCTCTCTAAGCCCAAGAACTGGCTGGGCATCAGCGTGATCAGCTCACGCTGCCGGGCGAGGTCGTACAGCTCTCGCAGCACCTCGGCCTCTAGGCGCTTGAGCAGGTCGTAGGTCACATACAGAAAGTTTCCCGAGCCGCAGGCCGGGTCGAGCACCCGCAGGCGGCACAGCCGGGCGTGAAAGTCGCGGAGCAGGCGGATGGCCTCGTCTCGCGCCTTGGCCGTGGGCTCGCCGTCGCCGATGAGCACCCGGGCCGCCGTCTGCACGATGCCCCACTCCTCCCGCAGAGGCTCGATCACCGTAGGCACCACGAGGCGCTCGATGTACTCGCGGGGGGTGAAGTGGGCGCCAAGCTCGGCGCGTTTGACCGGGTCTAGGGCGCGCTCCAAGAGCGTGCCGAAGATCGAGGGCTCGACGGCTGACCAGTCACATTGGGCGGCGTCGAGGAGCTCGTGGAGCTGCTCACCGCTGAGCGGCAAGGCCGAGGGGCTCTTGAACAGGCCGCCGTTGAAGCGTAAGAGGCGCTCAAAATAGAACTGTGTGCCTTCTTCCATCGCCTGCCAGAGGTGAATCACCTCCAGAGGGAACCGTTCGGGCTGGGGCACCCACCGCTCCTTGAGCGCGCGGGTAAAGAGTTTATCGCCCAGAAGCTGCACGTCCTCAGCGAACATCGTGAACAGGCAGCGCATCAAGAAGCGGGCGACGGCTTCAGGGTCGTGCTGGTCGGCCTCTAACTTTCGCGCCAAAGTGGCGAGGCGCGCGGCGACCTCGCGGGTGACCCGGGCCGCCCGCAGCGCCGGGTTGAGGCTCATCGGGTCCAAGAACATCAGGCGCAGGTGCGCGCGCACGTCGTCCTTGGCCAGCTCATCGAGGCGGATCACCTGCCGGGCGCCATAGCCGCCGTAGCTGCCGGTGAGGCTGAAGTCGCTCCAGATCTCGAAGCAGTGGCCCACGTCGCAGACCACCAAGAACGGCACCTTCTGCCCCGGCAACGACTGCGCGTAGCGCGCGCCTTGGCCGAAGGCCTCGATCATCAGCCGCCGCCAGCGCTCGGTGCCCCGGGTGACCCCCCGGGTGCGCTCGTCGCCGTACTGCTTGGCCTCGATGACGAAGGCGCCGTCACGGAAGAAGTCGATGAACTTCTTCGACGACGACCCGGCCACGTCTACGGGGCGCTCAAAGCCATAGGGGGTGAAGTAGGCGTCTTCAGGCACGTTCGCCGGGCGCGGCGGGGGCGTGGGCACGTTGAGCACCGCGCACAGCTCCAAGAAGAACTGCTGGGCGTGACCCCGCTCGCTTGGCGCGGCGTTCTGCCAACGACTGATGAACTCGGCGACGGTGATCACGGCGGCTCCGGGCACAAGGGGGTGCGCCGGGGAAGATAGCACAGGGGGCGGGGAGACTCAGCTTCTAAGCGCGCAGCGGCGCAGCGCAGACGCCAACAGGGCCGAGGCACGACCGCCCGCCGTGGGGGTCACACCTCGGCCCTGTGTGGGGAAGGGTCTCGCCCCTCAGCGCGCAAACACCGGCAGGTAGGCGATCACCACCTCCTCCCCCAACTGCGCCACCGCGAGCCGCACCGCGCTGCGGTAGGCCACGCCGAACGCCTCCATCGAGGCCTCGGACGCGGCAGACGCCAGCGTCCAGGCGCGTTTTGCGGCGCGCTCCTCGGTGTAGGCCGCGCCTAGCTCGGCGTTGGTGGTGCGCACGTCCTCCAGGCGGTCGGTGGGGAGGTCGTACAGAGCGGGGTTGGCGTCGTACCGCACGATGGCCTCGCCGACTGTTCGCACCTGCTCGCCCACGTTCAGGGCCTTGACCTCGGTGAGCTTGAGGCCGCCCCAGAGGCCCCGCAGGACGTTCTGGCCGGCGACCCCGCCGCGAATGCCCATCGCCGCGTACAGATGGCTGAGCGAGGTGTCGGCCTTGTCGTCCTTCGCGTGGAGGTTGACGTTGGCGGCCTTAAAGTTGGACTGCGCGGCGATCTGGGCGTTGCGGTCGGTCTGGGCGGTCTTCGCCGGGGTGTAGGCCCGATCCCGAAACACCGTCCGTAGCTCCTCCGGAGCCTCGGTGCCCTCAACCAGCTCGATCACGGTGTTCATGCACTGGATGTTCTCGTCGATGCTGAGGGGAAGCAGGCTCATGGGAGACTCCTAAGTGCTTGGGTTTCATGCTGAACGAACGCCCCGGAGCTTAGCTTAGGCCACGCGGCGGTCGCAAGGGGGCCGGTAAAAAATCTCAACCCGTGAGACGCCGAATCCCGAGGGCCCGCGCGGGGAACCTGAGGAGACCGCGCGGTCGGCGCGCGGTGGCGCCCCTTGGGCCGAGGGTCGGCGCACGCGGCGGGCGCGGGGGTGGAAGGCCCCCGATCGTGCGGGGGCGTCTCGCCTGGATTGGGGACGCCGTGCTTGGGGGGCGAGGGGCGTCTCTCCGAGGGGAATGAAGGTGAGCTTGAGCGTCGGGCGTCGTCGCCTAGAAGATTGGGTAGACAGGCTCGTGCGTCGGGAGTCGTCTTCCCGAGGGTGGGGTAGACAGGCTCGTGCGTCGGGAGTCGTCTTCCCGAGGGTGGAGTAGTCAAGTTTGTTTGACCAAACTCGACTTCCCCACCCCCAAGCAGACGAGTTTGGGTGCTCGAAGTCGTCTCCCCTAGCCTCAGATAGACGAGTTGGAGCGCTCAAAGTCGTCTCCCCTAGCCTCTGGAAAACGAGTTGGAGCGCTCGAAGTCGTCTCCCCTAGCCTCTGGAAAACGAGTTGGAGCGCTCGAAGTCGTCTTACCTAGCCTCCGGTAGACGAGCTTGAGCGCTCAAAGTTTTTTCCCCTCGCCGAAGCAGCACAGCCGCCCATAGGCCTCCCCCCTGACAACCGCGGCTCAGCCTGCTAAGACGCTCGGATGCACACGTCTTCCCCCCTGCCTGTCCTCGCCCTCCTCGCGCTCACCCTCACGTCCTGCGGCCCCAAGGTCGGCGGCGGCGGCAAACCTACGGCGGAGGAGGCCGCGGCCTTCGCGACGCGGGCCGACGCCCGGCTCAAGGAGCTCTGGGTCGAGCAGTCCCAGGCCGCTTGGGCCTTCGCCACGAACATCACGCCGGAGACTGAAGCCGCCGCGTCCGCCGCCGATGAGAAGGCCATGGCCGGGCTCACGGAGCTGGTGAAGGAGGCCAAGCGGTATCAAGACGTCGAGGCCGATGAGACGACGGAGCGGATGCTCAAGCTGCTCATGTTGGCCACGCCCCTGCCCGCGCCTGACGACGACAAGCTGCGGAAGGAGCTCGCCGAGACGTCTACCAAGCTCAACTCGCTCTACGCCACGGGCAAGGTGGAGTACAAGGGCGAGACGCTCACCCTGGACGACGTCTCCGAGCGCCTCGGCAGCTCCCGGGACTATGACGAGCAGCTCGCCTTGTGGGAGGGCTGGCACGCCGTCGCCCCGCCGATGAAGCCGCTGTACACCCGCTTCGCTGAGCTGGGCAACCAAGGCGCCAAAGAGATGGGCGTGAGCGACATGGGCGCGCTCTGGCGCTCGGGCTACGACATGCCCCCGGATGAGTTCGTCACCGAGATGGACCGCCTCTGGGGCCAGGTCAACCCGCTCTATGAGCAGCTTCACTGCGCCGTGCGCGCCGAGCTCGTCGAGCAGTATGGCCCGGAGAAGGTCAGCCCCACGGGGCCCATCCCCGCGCACCTCTTGGGGAATATGTGGGCGCAGTCCTGGGCCGGGCTCTACCCGGAGATGATCCCCTACCCCGACCAGCCGAGCCTCGACGTCACGGCCTCGCTGGTTGACCAGGGCTATGACGCCGTGCGTATGGTGCAGCTCGCTGAGGGCTTCTTCACGTCGTTGGGCCTCAAGCCCCTGCCCCAGACCTTCTGGGAGCGCTCGATGTTGACCCGGCCTGAAGGCAAAGAGGTCGTCTGCCACGCGAGCGCCTGGGACCTCAGCTTTGAGGGCGACGTGCGCATCAAGATGTGCACCCGCCCCACGATGGACGACCTCATCACCGTGCATCACGAGCTGGGCCACGACTACTACTACCTCTACTACTACGACAAGCCCGTGCTCTTCCAGCAGGGTGCCCACGACGGCTTCCATGAGGCCATCGGCGACACCCTCGTGCTCTCGGTCACCCCCTCGTATCTCAAGCAGGTCGGCCTCTTGAGCGAGGTGAGCGACAGCCCCGAGGCCGTGATCAACGACCAGCTCCTCACGGCGCTCGACCGCGTGGCGTTTCTGCCCTTCGGCCTGCTCATGGACCGCTGGCGCTGGGGCGTGTTCTCCGGGGAGACGAGCCCGGATGAGTACAACGCCTCGTGGTGGGCCCTGCGCGGCCAGTACCAAGGCATCGCCCCGGCGAGCCCCCGGGGTGAGGAGCACTTCGACCCCGGCGCGAAGTACCACATCCCCGCGCACACCCCCTACAGCCGCTACTTCTTGTCGATGATCCTGCAGTTCCAGTTCCACAAGGCGCTCTGTGACGCCTCGGGCTACACCGGGCCCCTGCACCAGTGCTCGATCTACGGCAGCGACGAGGCCGGCACCCGCCTGGCCACGATGTTGGCCATGGGCAGCTCGAAGCCTTGGCCCGACGCCTTAGAGGCCATGACCGGCACCCGGCAGATGGACGCGGGCCCGATGCTTGAGTACTTCACGCCGCTGATGGGCTACCTCAAGGAGCAGAACAAAGATCGCCAGTGTGGTTGGTAGTCCGCGGCTGGTGATCTTCGTTAGACCTTGATCTCGTCCATCTCCGCGGCGGGCTCGGTCACCAGCATCCCCTGCTTGTGGGTGCGGGTGGCCTCGGCGCAGATGCGCTCGACCTCGACGTC
Organism: Myxococcota bacterium; assembly: GCA_023150775.1. Lineage (GTDB taxonomy): Bacteria > Myxococcota_A > UBA796 > UBA796 > CAJQPC01 > JADKFE01. The sequence continues at coordinate 36,555 of JAKLKE010000019.1, read as the reverse complement.
GCTGCGGGAGGGGTCGTGGTGGAAGAACAAGAGGCGCCGGGCGTGAACGAGCTCGGCGAAACGCACGGCGAGGGTGGGCGTGCAGTGCCCCCAGCCGACCCGGGCGAGGTACTCGTCCTCAGTGTACTGGGCGTCGTGGATGAGCAGGTCGGCGCCTTCTGCGAGGTGGTGGCCCGAGAGCCACTCCGTCGTGGGCAGGCCCGTGCGGCAGCCGAGCTGGGGCTCGTGGTCGGGCAGGTAAGTGACCACGCGGCCCTCGGACTCTAAGCGGTAGCCGAGGGTGGGGTCGGGGTGGGCCACCAGGGAGCTTCGCACCTTAAAGTCGCCGATCTCCCACTGGCCCTGGGTGACGTCGTGGCAGTGCACCCGGGAGGGCAGCTCGCGGATACGCACGGGGAAGAGCGGCGGCGAGAGGTACCGGTTGAGGCGGCTGCGCAGGGTGCGGGTGGTGGACGGCGGGCCCCAGAGGTGAACGTCTAAGCCTGGGGTGTACAAGGGCGCGAAGAAGCCGAGGCCCTGGATGTGGTCCATGTGCAGGTGCGTGAGCAGGAGGTCTACCCGCTTCACGTCTTTGGGCAGGCGCATCCCGGCGATGCGGATGCCGCTCCCGGCGTCGAGGATGAGGGCCTGCCCGGCGCTGTTCTTCACCATCACGCAGGAGGTGTTGCCGCCGAAACGGGTGGTGTCGGGCCCCGGCGCGGGCAGGCTGCCCCGGGTGCCGAAGAGCGTGACGCTGAGCCCCCTCCCATCGGTGTTCCAGCCACGGCTCATGCGGGGTGGACCAGACAGACCGCGCCTTGTCGGGTGCGCTCTAAGCCGTGAACCGGGAAGACGGTGACCGTGGCTTTGCGGCGCACGCCGTCCATGGCGCGCACCGTCACCGTGCGCATGACCGGCGATCCTGAGCGCAAGGCCGTGGCGACGGGGCTGTCCGTGGCGCCGATCACCCGGCCCGCCTCGTCCTCCATGGGGAAGGCGGCCTGCCACTCGGGCCCCACCATGGAGCCGGTCTCGTCGTACTTTCGGCCAAGGAGTAAGCCCGCGGCCTCATTGAAGAAGATGAGCGAGCCCTCCATGTCGAAGAGCATCACCGGAGTGGAGAGGAGCGCGGCCCATTGGCGCGCGAGGATCAGCTCCAGGGGACGGCTCAACGGAGGACTCCCAGGCGACTCACCAAGAGCAGCTTACCTCAAAACCACTTCGATTGGGTGCGCTCCGGATTCAGGCGCTTCTGTGAGATACTTAGCGGCTGGAGGTATCCGCACCATGATGATGCTCGTCTGCTTCAAGCTCACCCAAGACAACCCTGAGTTCCTCGCTGAGCTCAAGTCCTTGGGCAACTGGTCCAACCGTATCGACGGGGCCTGGATTCTGGAGACCAAGATCAACCCCCGTCAGGTCCGCGACCTGCTCGGCGCGAAGATGAAGGACGGCGACCGCCTGTTCATCGCGCGTATCACTGAAGCCTGGGCCGGCCGCAACATGGGCCAGGGCTTCCCCGAGTGGATTCAGCGCCGCGAGTTCGGCTTCCAGCGCGCCCCCACGGCCTGATCCTCTTCAGGCACCCCCCTGAACAACACAGCGGCGCCTCGGCTCCTCCTCTGGATGTCCGAGGCGCCGCCTGCTTTTGGATCGCGCCGCCACGATCGTGCTCGCCGCGGCGCGATCGTCGTTTAGTCGAGCTCGCAGATGTAGGCGAAGGCCGAGGAGCAGGGCTCGTCGTTCCAGGTCTCATCGGTGAAGCGGTTGAGCTGGCCGCAGTCCTCGTTGCCGCCGCCGTCGTTGGGCTCGCCGGAGTGCCAGTTGGTGTAGGAGAGGGGCGTGCCGTCGCTCCACACCCAGGTGCCCTCGCTGGCGATGTCGTTCAGGCCCATCCACCACTTGCCCGTGCTGTAGGCGTCGGCGGTGTTGTCGTTCCAGATGTTCTCGGCGCGGTCGTCGATGGTGAGCAGGTGGTACCCGAAGCTGGCGCAGCTCGCCTCGGCGTCGGTCCAGGCGAGGCCGGAGGTGCAGTAGAGGTAGGTGTCGCCGTCGTAGTACTCGACGTTGCAGGGGCAGGCGCCGCCGTCGTCGATGGCCCCGGAGCAGTCGTCGTCGATGCCGTCGCAGGTCTCCGTCGCGCCGGGGCTGATGCTGGCGTCGGCGTCTTCGCAGTCGGTGGCGTCGGTGACGGCGCCTGAAGGCGCGGTGCAGCTCGTCGTGGCGGCGCTGGCGTCGCCGTAGCCGTCGCCGTCCGCGTCGTCGTAGTAGGTCACCGCGTCGATGGCGTCGCCGTCGATGTCGCCGTCGCAGTCGTCATCGACGCCGTTGCACACCTCGGACTCGTCGGGGTTGACCGCGCTGTCGGTGTCGTCGCAGTCCTTCTTGTTGCCGATGTAGCCCGAGGGCCGGGAGCAAGAGAGCTGGGTGGAGGCGGGGTCGCCGTAGCTGTCGCCGTCGGCGTCGGCGTAGTAGGTCTTGGCGTCGGTGGCGCTGCTGTCGTCGGTGAGGCCGTCGCAGTTGTTGTCTTTGCTGTCGCAGATCTCGGACGCGCCGGGGTTCACATCGGCGCTGCCGTCGTCGCAGTCCGTGGCGTCGGCGCTGTAGCCCGTGGGCAGCTCGCAGCTCAGGGTGGAGAAGTCGGGGTCGCCGTAGCCGTCGCCGTCGACGTCGGCGTAGTAGGTGGCCGTGGTGGAGAGATCGACGCTGTCGTCGTCGGTGTCGGTGAGGCCGTCGCAGTCGTTGTCGGCGCCGTCGCAGATCTCTTGCGCGCTGGTGTTGATGCCCGCGTCGCCGTCGTCGCAGTCCGAGCTGTCGGTGACGCTGCCCCTCGGGGCGGAGCAGGCCTTGAGGACGGCCCCCGGATCGCCGAAGCCGTCGGTGTCGGCGTCGGCGTAGAAGCTCGACGTGGTGCTGCCGTCGAGGCTGTCGTCGGCGTCGTCCACCAAGGTGTCGCAGTCGTTGTCGGCGCCGTCACAGACCTCGGACGCGTCGGGGTTCACGTCCGCGTTGGTGTCGTCGCACTCTTTGCAGGCGGCGAAGCCGTCGCCGTCGCCGTCCGCGAAGCCCGTGGCGCCGTCGCAGTTGTAGTCGTTGGGGTCTTCGCAGTCGCTCTCGGTGGCGCCGGGGTTGTAGGCGATGTCTTCGTCGTCGCAGTCCCCGGCCAGGGCCGCGGTGCCAGAGGGCTGCTCGCAGGCGACGGTGCCGCGATCGTCGTCGCCGTAGCCGTCGCCGTCGCCGTCCTCGTACCAGGTGCTCGCGTCGACGGCCTCCTCGTCGATCTCCCCGTCGCAGTCGTCGTCTACGCCGTCGCAGCGCTCCTCAGCGCCGGGGTAGACCGAGGCGTCGTCGGGGGCGCAGTCCTCGTCGTCGGCGACGCCGTCGCCGTCGCGGTCGTCGCCGGTGGAGGTGTCGTCGCCGGTGTCATCGCCGCCGGTGTCATCGTCGCCGGAGTCATCCGCGCCGGTGTCGTCGGCGTCGGTGTCGTCGGTCGTGGTGGAGGTGTCGTCGGCGCCGCCGATCGAGTCCTCAAGATCGACGGAGTCTTTGCCGTTGCAGGCCGAAGAGAGCGCGATGAAGATCAGGAGTCCCATCGTAGGGCGAAGCGTCATACAGGCACCTTGTGTTTCAGGGGATCTGCGCCAGTTTGCCACGAGATCGGCCCCTCCGCCTGTCGCGGCCCTGGCCAGGGGCTGGCCACCGTCGCGCCACAGCGGATAATGGCGGGTGTCCCCCTGCTGAGACCTCTATGCTCCGCTGCAAGATCGCGTCTGAGGCCGAACGCCGCCTCGCCTTCGCCTCCGTTCACCCTGACTGGCCCCACGATCCTGATCCGGCGGTGCACCTCACGCGGCGCCTCGCCTCGATCCAGCACCAGCGCGCGGCGTGGTTTGTGGGCCTCGACGGAGAGGGCGCCCTCGGCGTGAGCCTCGGCGTGTACCCGATCACCCTCTTTGGCCCCGGCGGCCTGCGCCCAGCGGGGGCCATCGGCGCGGTGTACACCCCCGCCGCCCAGCGGGGCCGGGGCTACGCCAGCGAGCTGCTGCGGCAGGTCATGGCCTGGAGCGTGGAGAACGGCGTTCAAGACTGGATCCTCTTCTCGGACATCCCCCCGGCCTTCTACGAGCGCCTCGGCTTCGTGACCGTGCCCTCCTACGAGCACCACACCCCGGCGAACGCCGCCGCCGCCGCCCGCTGGGCCCTGGGGGAGCTGCCGCCGCGCCCCTGCCCTGTTGACCCCTGCGGCTTTGAGTGGGGTGTAGACCGCGACCCCGACTACCGCCGCTGGCTCTTGCGCAAGCACAACGCGCCCTTACGCTCGTGGTACGCCGAGCGCGACGACGGCCTCGGCGGCGAGGTGCTCACGGCCCTCACCCCCGAGGCCCTGCTCATCTTGGAGTCCGACCTGCCCCACAACCCCGAGACCTGGCCCGAGATCGAGGCGCTCTACGCCCTGCTCGCCCACCGCGCGGGCCTGCCCAAGGCCGAGGGCTGGTGGACCAGCGCCGTCGCCCCGCCGCCGTCCTCGGGGGTCGTGCCCCGGGCCGAGGCCACGCTGATGTGGGCCTCAGCCCGGGTGGATGACCCCTGGCGGGCGATGGTGGCGAGGTCTGGGGCGCGGCTGCACCTGAGCGAGCACATCTGAGGCGGGGTGGATCGGCTCCTTGAGGCTCATGAACACGATTTTTTCCGGAAAATCGTCTTCTTGAGCCTCAAGGACGCGATTTTTTGCGGAAAATCGCCTTCTTGAGCCTCAAGATCGCGACTTCTCTCCACAAAGGCCCCTTCTTGAGCCTCAAGATCCCGATTTGCAGGGAACGCCCCCCTCTGACGGGGCCACTTTTGCCCGTTTTCTCCCACTGGGGCCTCGGGGGGCCCAAGGCGTCACCACCCTGAGCCCCGCCGCCCACGCTCAGGCCTTGCGGTCGAGGCGCTCCACGAGCAGCTCGGCGAGGTCACGCAGGGTGTCGCAGCGGAACATCTGCTCGGTCGGCAGGTTCACCTTGAGCTCGGCCTCGATCAAGGCCGCGAACTCCACGGCCACCAAGGAGTCGTTGTCTGAGAGCGGCGCGTCGGGATCGACCTCATCGGCCTCGGTGACCGTGCCCAGGCAGGCGCAGAGGTAGTCCACCATCAGCTCAAAACGCTCCTCGGCGTCGGTGCAGTCGAGCAGCTCGTCGCGCAGGCCCAGGCGCTCTTCAGCGCGTTTGTCGCCGCCGCTCGCGGCCTCCAGCAGCTCCAACATCAGGGGCGGCACGGGGCCTAAGGACAGGCCACGCACCATGCGGGCGCGGTCGAAGGGCAAGACCGCGAGGTTGGCCGCGCGATCTTGGATGAGCGCGCCGAGGAGCTCCACCCCACGCGCCGCCTCGATGGGGCTGATGCCCACCCGCGACCAGCGGCCTTTGCCCGCGGCCTGCTCGGCCATGCCGCCCTCTGCCCAGGGGCCCCAGGCGACGCTCAGGGCGGGCAGACCTTGGGACTGGCGCCAGGACGCGAGGCCGTTGAGCCAGGCGTTCGCCGCGCTGTAGCTGGTCTGGCCGGGCGAACCCAACACAGAGGAGACGGAGGAGAACAGGACGAAGTGATCGATGGGCGCGTCGCGGAGCTGGGTGTGCAGGTTCCAGCCGCCGAGCACCTTGGGCGCCAGCACCCTACGGATCCGGGCCTCGTCTTGATCGGCGATCAAGGCGTCGTCGAGCACACCGGCGCAGTGGAACACGCCGCCGATGGGCGCGGCGAGGCCGCTGAGCGCCGCCGCGAGGCTGGCCGAGTCGCTCACGTCCCCACGGCGCACGATCACCGAGGCCCCAAGCTCCGTGACCCGGGCCTTGACCTCGGCAGAGGGCGCCCCGCGGCCCAAGAGCACCACCTGACCCGCGCCCTGGGCCACGAGCCAGCCGCCGACATGAAGGCCCAAGGCCCCCAAGCCGCCGGTCACGAGGTAGGCCCGATCGTTACGGATCGGCGCGTCCCGAGGGGGCTCGGGCCAGCGCACGACCACCTTGCCTACATGCCGCGCCCGGGCCATGTGGCGGAAGGCGGACACCGTCTCATCCAGCTCAAACACCCGCAGAGGCAAGGCGCGCAGGCGGCCCTTCGCCAGGCGGTCCATCGTCTGATCGAGGAGCGCCTTGATCAGGTGCGGCACGGTCTGGGACAGCGTCACGAGGTCAAAATGAACGTAACGAATGCCCCGGCCCAAGGCCGCCACACGCGGCGCGTCGAGCACGTCGGCCTTGCCGATCTCCACAAACCGCCCGCCCTCACGCATCAGGCCCAGGCTCTCGCGGACGTGCTCTACGCCCAGAGAGTTGAGCACCAGATCGACGCCCAAGCCGCCGGTCAAGGCGCGGATCTGGGCGACGTAGTTGAGATCGCGGGAGTTGAAGACGTGGGGCACACCCAGCTCAGTGAGCACCCGGCGTTTGCTCGGGCTGCCCGCCGTGGCGAACACCTCGGCGCCCTTGGCCAAGGCGAGCTGCACCGCCGCCATGCCCACACCGCCGCTCGCGGCGTGGATCAGCACACGGTCGCCCCGGCGCATCCCGGCGAGCTGCTCTAAGCCATGAATCGCCGTGGCGTAGGCCACGGGCACCGTGGCGCCCTCGGCGAACGAGAGCGTGTCAGGCAGACGGGAGACAAACCGCGCGTCACAGAGCGCGTGGGTGCGGAAGCAGCCCGTCGAGGCCAAGAGCGCCACCACACGGTCGCCGGCCTTGACCGTCGTGACGCCTTCGCCTACGGCGCAGATCACCCCCGTACACTCGCCGCCCAGAGGCCCAGGGTCGCCGGGGTAAGCGCCCAAGGCGCCCAGCACGTCGCGAAAGTTGAGGCCCGTGGCGCGCACCTCAATCTCCACCTCCCCTTTGCCCGGCGCCACCCGGGGCGCGGGGTGGAGGGCGACGCTCTCTAAAGCGCCGCGCTCACCGACCAAGAAACGCGCGGGCTGGGTGACCGAGCTGGCCTTGACCTCGGTGAGACGGGCCACGGAGCGACCGGCGCTGCGTAAAGCCACCTGATCGGCGCCCGAGGCGCGCTCTAGCTCATCGACGAGGTCGGCGACGCTGGCGGCGGGCCAGGCGGGGTCGAGATCAATCGACGCGCACTGCAGGCCGGGGCGCTCCAGCGAGAGCGTGCGCTGGAGGCCCAGAAGCGCGCTCTGGGCCAAGGATCCACCGTCGCCGCTGGGCGAGGTGGCCCCACGGGTGACCAGGGTGAGACGCTCCTTGTTGAGCGCCCGGGCGAGGTTGAGCGTGTGGATCACGCCCTCGGTGGCCTCGTCATGCAGACCCCAGAGATAAACCACGCTCAGTGGACCCGCGCCTGGCGCCGAGGCGAGGAGCTTGGCGAGCTGCGCGGGCTCGTTGACGTTCACCACAAACTCATCGCCCTGCTGCACGAAGCTCGGCCCGGGGCGAACCACCGCAACCGTCGCGCCGAGGCCACGCAGGGCCTTGGCCAAGGCGTCTCCGGTGCCGTGTTTGTCGGCGAAGGTGAGCACCCGGCGAGGGGCTTGGCCCTGGGGCTCGTCCTCGATCATCGCCGCGCGCCAGCGGAGCTGGAACACGTCGTCCGGCTGCACGCGGCCGCCACCGAACACCGCCCGGGGCACCCGCTGCACCTTGAGGCCCTGCACCCGGGCGCGTAGGCCGCCCGCGGCGTCTCTCAGCCAGATGTCGGCGATCTGGGCGCTGCGCAGCACCGCGTGGGCGTAGAGCTCGCCGGTCATGCCGCCGCGCCAAGAGAACCGTTCGATCGAGATCGGCACAAACAAGGCCGTGCCGTCGAGCACCTCCGCCACCTGGGCCGCCGGGAGGCAGCGGGTGAGGAGCTGGAAACACGAGTCGATGAGGCCGGGGTGGAGCGGCGCGTCACCTAAGCCGATGTCTCCGGCGGGCACGTCCATGCGGCACAGCGCCTCGCCGTCGCGGCGCCAGGTCTCGCCCATCCAGCGGAAGGCGGGGCCCAGCGTGTATCCCACACGATCAAACTGCGCGTAGAACGGCGCCGAGGGGCCTTGGTGCTCCAGACGGCGCTGAATCGTGGCCAGAGACTCCGTGGCGGGCTCATCGGCGGGGGCTTCAGCGAGCAGGCGGCCCGTGGCGTGAACCAAGGCTTGGCCGTCGTGAAGGCTGCCGATGCGGAAGCCCACATCCCCGGAGTCACCGTCAAACACCATCTGGAGGGCGCGCGTCTCGTCATCGGCCAGGACCATCGCCCGGGAGAAGCTGAGGTCCACGACGCTGGCGCTCGTCACGCCTCGGGAGACGCGGGCGGCCTCCAAGGAGAGCGCGACGTGGGCCGCGCCGGGGGTGACCACGCGGCCGAACAGTCGGTGATCCCCCAGCCAGCGCGGAGAAGCCGGGCTGTGCTGGGCCTGGAACACGACGGCGTTGAGCATGGGCAGGCTGAGGCGCTCACCCAAGAAGGCAGCGCCACGGGGCGACACGGCGGGGGCCGCAGACACAACGGCGGCGGGCGCCGGGGCGTCGAGCCAATACCGTTTGGGGGAAAACACCGCGGGCTCCACCTTCGGCCGCGCGGCCCGGGCGGCGGCGGCCTGCTCATCCAAGGCCGGGGCCTCGCTCAAGATGAGGTGGGCGTTTGTGCCGCTGAGCCCGAAGGCGCTCACACCGGCCACACGCGGCGCCACAGCCCAGGCTTGGGTCTGTGTGGGCACATGAAGGGGGATCGCCGGGTCGATGTGGGGGTTGATCGTGTGGAAGTGCAGGTTCGCCGGGATGAGCCCGCGCTCCACACACAGAGTCGCCTTGATGAGCCCGGCGATGCCCGCCGCCGCCTCAAGGTGGCCGAGGTTGGTCTTCACCGTGCCCACGACGAGGGGGTGAGACCGGCCCAAGACCGCGTCCAAGGCGCCGATCTCGATGGGGTCACCCAAGGACGTGCCCGTGCCGTGGGCCTCGACGTAGCCGATCTCTTCGGGGCGCACCCCGGCGCTGTGCAGCGCTTGGCGGATGACGGCCTGCTGGGCGGGGCCGTTGGGCACGGTGAGCCCGCTCGCCCGTCCATCGTGGTTAATGGCGCTGCCCCGGATGACGGCGTGGATGGTGTCGCCGTCCCGCAGGGCGTCGGAGAGGCGCTTGAGCACCACCACACCGCAGCCCTCGCCCCGGGCGTAGCCGTCGGCGGCGGCGTCAAAGGTCTTGCAGCGGCCATCGGGCGCCAAGGCCCGGGCGCGGCTCAGATACACGCTCACCTTGGGGTCGAGGATGAGGTTCACACCGGCGGCCAAGGCCAAAGAGCACTCCCCGGCCCGGAGGCTCTGGCAGGCGAGGTGTGCGGCCACCAGAGACGAGGAGCAGGCGGTGTCGAGCGCCACGGCGGGGCCCTGGAGCCCCAGGTGGTAGGCGAGGCGCCCGGCGGCGAAGGCTGTGGCGTTGCCCGTGCCCGTCCAGGCGTCTACGTCGGCGGCGTCACGACCGCCGATCACCCGCTGGAGATAATCGTTGCTGCCGATGCCCACGAAGATGCCGGCCTGGGTGCCGACGCCCCGCTCGGGGACGGCCCCGGCGTCCTCCAGCGCGCGCCAGCTCACCTCCAAGAGCAGGCGGTGCTGGGGGTCCATGCGGCTGGCCTCGCGGCCGGTGATGCCGAAGAAGGTGGCGTCAAACTGATCGACGCCGCTGATAAACCCGCCGCGACGGGCGATCATCGAGCCCGGGCGCTCCGCCGTGGGGTCGTGCCAGGCGTCGATGTCCCAGCGGTCGGCGGGCACCTCGCGGGTGGCGTCTTGGCCCTCGGTGAGCAGGCGCCACAGGGCTTCAGGAGACTCGGCGCCGGGCAGGCGGCAGGCCATGCCCACGATGGCGATGGGCTCGTCCGAGCGGCCGACACTCTGCACAGTCGCTACGGCGGCGTCAAAGGCCAGCTCGGTCATCAGCCAGTCGGCGAGGCGGCTGAGCGTGGGCTGATCCATGAGTAAGGTCGCGGGCATCCGGCGGCCCAAGGCCAGGCCGAGGCGGCCTTGCAGCTCCACGGCCATCAAGGAGTCGAGGCCCATCTCGAAGAAGCCTTGGTCGATGGCGACCGGGGCGTCGGGGCTCATCGCGGCGACGGCGCGCACCAGGCCACGAAGGGCCTCGATCAGCAGCTCACGGCGGCGCTCGGGGGCGGCGGCCTGGAGGCGCAGGGCCAGCTCACCGCCCCCAGCGACGGCGGCGGCGTCTGTGCTGAGTGTGGCGGCGGCGGCCTCGCCAAGCTCCGAGAGCAGCGGGGAGGGGCGCCGAGCGTCGAGCACCGGGCGCAGGCGTGACCAGTCTACGTCCGCCACGCCGAGCTGCCCTTGGGCGCCGCCCAACAGGCGCAGGCGGCCCAAGGCCTCAGCCGGGCGCAGGCCCCGCACACCCATTCGGGCGAGCTCGGCCAGCTCGGCCTCATTCGCCATGCCCGTCTCGGCCCACACGCCCCAGTTGAGGCTCAGCGCCGGGCGACCCGACGCCACACGCAGGGCGGCGAGGCCGTCCTCGAAGGCGTTGGCGGCGGCGTAGGCGGCGAGACCTTGGCCACCCCACAAGGCCGAGATCGACGAGAACAGCCAGAACAGATCCAGCTCGGCGTCGCGGGTGAGGTTGTCCAAGGCGCGGGCGCCCATCACCTTCGCCCGCAGCGCGCGGTCCAGCGCCTCGGCGTCGAGGCCCTCAAACGGCAGGCGGTCCACCACCCCGGCGGCGTGAACGACGCCGCGCAGGTTGGGGAGCTGGGCCAACACCTCGGCCAGCGCCGCCTCATCGGCGACGTCGGCGGCGAAGACCTTCACCTCAGCGCCGCCTTGGCGCAGGGCCTCGATGGCCTTCAGCGCCTCGACGCTGGGCCCGCCGCGACCCAAGAGCGCGATGTGCCGCGCACCCTGCACAAACAGCCACTGCGCCACGCGCTGGCCCAGACCGCCCAGGCCCCCGGTGATGAGCATCCAGCCGTCGGCGTCGATCTTCGCGGGGTTGGCGTTCAGCCGCTCCTCACGCAGCCGGGCGACGTGGCGTCTTCCGCCGCGCCAGGCCACCTGCTCACCGTCCGCCGCCGCGAGCTCAGCCAGCGCCAAGGCGGGGCTCGCCTCAGCGTCCAGATCGATGATCCCACCCAGACGATCGGGGTGCTCTGAGGCGAGGCCCCGCAGGAGGCCCCACAGCGCCGCCTGATCGGGAGAGACGAGGTCGGTCGGCGTCACGGCCTGGGCGAGCCGGGTCACCACAAACAGAGGCAGGGCGGGCCGGGCCAAGAGCGCCTGAACCTCGGACACCGTCGCGCGGAGCAGGGCCTCCGCGTCTCCGCCGCTGAGGGGGCGCAGGTCGATCACACCACGGCAGGCCAAGGTCTGCTCAGGCACGATGTTGCCGCCCGCCTGGGCCAAGGCGTCTGCGATGAGCGCGGCGTCCCCCAGCACGATCCAGTCGCCGCTGAGATCGGCGGCCTCACGCTCCACCACACGCCACACGGTCTGCAGCGCGGTGACCTGCTCTCCACGCGGGGCCTCCTCCACCCACATCCGCCGCTTGTTGGTGGGGCTCGTGGGCGCGGGCAGGCGGCGACGTGAGCGCGCCCCCTCGAAGGCCTCCCAGTCCACGGCCACACCCCGGGCGCTGGCCTCGGCGACGGCCAGAAGCAGGGTGTCCACGTCGTCCCGGCCCTTCCGCAGCGACGGCAGCCACGCGGCGTCCAGCTCGGGCAGGGCCCGTTTGCCCATGCCCAAGAGCACGGGCTGAGGGCCGATCTCGATGATGAGCTGGGGCTCTAAGCCGCCGATCGTCTCCAGGGCCGAGGTGAAACGCACCGCGCGCCGCAGGTGCTCACGCCAATAGAGGGGATCTTTGAGGCGGTCTAGACCCAGGGCCTCGCCGCTGTGATCCGACACAAACACGGCCTCGGGCTCCATAAACTTGAGCCCAGAGACGACCTGGGTGAACTCCAGCAGCATCGGGTCCATGAGCGCCGAGTGGAAGGCATGGCTCACCGAGAGCTCCGTGGCCCGCAGGCCCTCGGCCTTGAGCGCGGCGATGGCCTGCTGCAAGGCGCCCCGCGCCCCGGAGATCACCGTCTCTTCGGGGCCGTTCAGCGCGGCGATCTCAATCGTGCTGCCCGCGCGGGCCAAGGCCGCGCTCACCTCGGCCTCTCCACCCCGAACGGCGGCCATGGCGCCCCCCTCGGGCAAGGCACCCATCAGGCGGCCGCGCGCCGCGACGAGGCGTAAGCCGTCCTCGACGCTCAGCACCCCGGCCACGACGGCGGCGGCGTAGGCCCCGACGCTGTGCCCGGTGACCACGTCGGGGCGCACACCCCACGAGCGCCACAGCGCCGCCAAGGCCACCTGCAGGCTGAACAGCGCGGGCTGGGTGACCGTGGTGAGGTTGAGCTTGGCGCTGGCCTCGGCGTCCTCGACCTCGGGGAACAACAGGCCGCGCAGGGTGCCGCCAGGCAGCTTGCCCAAGAGCGCGTCGCAGCGGTCGATCATCTCGCGGAACACGGGCTCGGCGGCGTACAGACCCCGGCCCATGCCGACGTACTGCGCGCCCTGGCCGGTGAAGACGAAGGCCACCTTGGGCGCGTGGGGTGGGGCCTCACCCAAGACGAGGCGGGGGCTGCGGCGCTGGAGGTCGTCGAGGCGCTCGGCGAGGTCTGTGGCGTCTTTGCCCAGCACGGCGAGGCGATGGCGGAGCCGGGCGCGGCCCACGTTGAGGGAGTAGCAGAGATCGGCGACGGCGTCGGGCTCGGCGCGAAGGCGGGCGGCGACGGCGGAGGCGAGGCGCTGCAGCAGCTCCGGCGAGCGGGCGGAGAGCGTGAGCAGGCTCACGGCGCGGCCTGGGGCGGGCTCAGCGGCGGTGACCGTCGGCGCGGCGGAGAGCACGGCGTGGGCGTTCGTGCCGCCGAAGCCGAAGCTGCTCACCCCGGCGACGCCGCCCTCGGGGAAGGGCCGGGCGCGGTCGGCGATCTCCAACGATCCCAGCTCAATCGCCGGGTTCAGGCGCTTGAAGTGGAGCTGACCGGGGATCTCGCCGTGCTGCAGAGAGAGCACCACCTTGATCAAGCTCGCCACGCCCGCGGCGGCCTCCAGGTGGCCGATGTTGGTCTTCACCGAGCCCACGGCGCAGGGCGTGCTGCGCTCGCCGAGCACCGCGCGCAGGGCGCCGAGCTCGATGGGGTCGCCCAGAGGTGTGCCCGTGCCGTGGGCCTCGACGTAGACCACCTGGTCTGGGCTCACCCCGGCGTTGGCCAAGGCCGCGCGGATCACCCGCTGCTGGGCGACGCCGTTGGGCGCGGTGAGGCCGTTGGAGCGGCCATCTTGGTTGACCGCCGTGCCCCGGATCAGCGCGTGGATGCGGTCGCCGCGCTCTTGAGCGGTGGACACACGCTCCAGCACGACCACGCCGCAGCCCTCGCCGCGCACGTAGCCGTCTGCGGCGGCGTCGAAGGTCTTGCAGCGGCCATCGGCGGCGAGCATGTTCGCCCGGGCGAAGGCGTTCGTGGCCTGGGGCGAGAGCAGGAGGTTGACGCCGCCGACGATGGCGCAGCGGATCTCCCCGGCGCGCAGGGCCTGGCAGGCGAGGTGCAGCGCCACCAACGACGACGAGCAGGCCGTGTCGACGGCGACGGACGGCCCGCGCAGGTCGAGGAGGTAGCTCAGGCGGTTGGCGGCGATGCTGTGGGCGTTGCCCGTGCCGCTGTAGGCGTCGGCGCGCTCGGGGTCGGCGAGGCTGATGAGCGCGTAGTCGCTCGACGCGATGCCGATGAACACGCCGGTGTCGCTGCCCGCCAGGCGCTCGGGGGAGATGGCGGCGGACTCCAGGGCCTCAAAGGTCACCTCCAGCAAGAGGCGCTGCTGGGGGTCCATGCCCCGGGCCTCGCGGGGGGACAGGCCGAAGTGTTCGGGATCAAAGTCTTCGACGCCGGGGATAAACCCGCCGAGGCGTGTGGCCCAGCGGCCGCTCGGCGGGGCGGTGATGGCGTCTTTGCCCGCCTGGAGCGCGGCCCAGAAGCCGTCCGCGTCGGCGGCGCCGGGCAGGCGGCAGCCCAAGCCGACGATGGCGATGGGCTCCGCCGAGGCGGTGAGCGTCTCGGCCTCGGCCTTGGCCTCAGCGCCCGCGCCGTAGTGGGCGGCGAGCTTCAGGATGTTCGGGTGGTCCCAGATCGCGCTCGTCGGCACGGAGACGCCCAAGTACCCCTCAAGCTGGCCCACGAGCTCGACGGCCTGCAGCGAGTCCAGGCCGTGCTGGGTGAAGGGCGCGGTGGGGTCAAGATCCCGGGCACGAACGCCCAACATCGACGCCACGGCCCGGGTGAGCCAGTCGGCGATCTGCCGAGACGTCTTCTGCTCGGCCTCGGGCTCGGCGGAGGCGTCCTCGGCGGCGGCGACCTGGGTCCAGGCGCCGAGCACCTTCGCGCTGCCGTCGAGGTACTCCATCTTCGCCGCGTGGCGCTGAATCTTGCCGCTCGTCGTCTTGGGGATGCTGCGAGACTCCAAGAGCGTCACGGCGTAGGGCTGCACGCCGTGGTTCTCGGCGACGGCGGCGCGCACGACGTTCACGAGCTCGTCCAGCGTGCTCGCTCCGCCTTTGCCCAAGAGGCGCGGATCGGCCTCGGCGGCGATGATCAGGCGCTCCTCACCGTTCACGTCGAGGGTGAACGCCGCGCTGCAGGCCGGGCGCATCGCCGGGTCGCAGGCCTCCACCGTGGCCTCGATGTCTTGGGGGTAATGGTTCGCCCCACGCACGATGATGAGGTCTTTGGCGCGGCCGGTGACGTAGAGCTCGCCGTCTTTGTCCAAGAAGCCGAGGTCGCCGGTGCGCAGCCAGGTGCCGTCGCCGCGCCCGGGCAAGGTCGCGCCGAAGGTGTGCTGGGTCTCCTCCTCACGCCGCCAATAGCCGATGGCGTCGGACTGGCCGCGCAGCCAGATCTCGCCCACCCGCAGCGGCGGCTGCTCGGTGAGGGTCTCCAGGCTGACCACGGCGATCTCTTGGGGGTCTACGGCTTTGCCGCAAGAGACGAGGCGCTGGCTGCCCGGCGCGCCGAGCTCGGCGGGCTCGGCCTCACCACGACGGAGCCCGGCCTCATCAACGCTCAGGGTGCCGACCACCTCGTTCTTGGTCTTGCTGGAGATGAACAGGGTGGACTCGGCCATGCCGTAGCTCGGCGTGTAGGTCGTCGGGGCGAAGCCCGCCGGGCCAAAACGCGCCAGAAAACGCTCGCCGACCTCAGCCCGCACGGGCTCGGCGCCGTTGACCGCCGTGCGCCACGAGCTCAGGTCCAAAGCGGCGAGCTCGTCGTCCTTGATCTTGCGGGCGACGAGGTCATAGGCGAAGTTCGGGGCGGCGGAGACCGTGCCCCGAAAGGCCGAGATCGCCTGCATCCAGCGTACCGGGCGCTGCAAGAAGCTCATCGGCGACATGATCGTCGCGCCATAGCCGTTGAACACGGGGTTGATGCTGGCGCCGATGAGCCCCATGTCGTGGTACTGCGGCAGCCAGCTCACCATGTGGTCGCCGGGCCGGCCCAGGCCCAGGCGCTCGCTGGAGATCCTCACGTTGTACATGAGGTTCTTGTGGGTGAGCATCACGCCCTTGGGCCGCCCCGTAGAGCCCGAGGTGTACTGCAAGAACGCGAGGGTCTCTTCAGTGATGTCGGGCCGGGCCCAGGCCGCTCCGGCGGAGGGGTCGAGCTCATCGGTGGAGAGCCACGAGAGCGCCGCGAGCTCCGGCGCTTGGGGCATCAACATCTCGGCGAAGCTCGCCACGAAGGCCGTCGTGAGCACAAAACGCGGCTGGGCGTCGGCGACGATGCCCCGCAGGCGCGGCAGGGTGCGGGCGAGGCGGCTGGGGTCGGGGGGGTAGGCCGGCACGGCGATGACCCCGGCGAAGAGGCAGCCGAAGAAGCCCTCGATGAAGTCGATGCCCGGCGGGTACAACAAGAGCGCGCGCTCTCCGGCGCAGCCTTGGGCCTGGAGCGTCGTGGCGATGGCCTTCACTCGGGCCAGAAACTGCCCGTAGTCAATGGTCTGCGCGTCGCCATCGACGTCGCCGTCGAGCAGGAAGCGGTAGAGCAGGGTCTCGGGGTGCAGCGCGCCGCGCGACTCTAGCAGCTCAACCCAGGTCTTGTAGAGGGAAGGCATCGGGATCTCCAGCGTGGTTCGCCCGGCCTCGCCGGGGTCTCAGCGTTTGCGGCCCCGTCGACCGGGGCGCGGTTTGCCCTGGTGGCCGCGGATGAAATGAAACCACTTCATCGGGGCGCCGTCGCGGGGGTGAAGCTCAAACAGGTCGTCGGCGGTGCGGAGCTGGAGCACCTCGCCCATCTCCATGGAGACGGCCTTGATGTCCTCCAGGGGGAGGCGCCAGGCGTCGTCGCCTACAGACACCGCGTCGGCGAGAAGGCGCCCGGGGCCTTTGGCCAAGAGCGTGAGGCCAGCGTCGGTGACGCGGTGAACGGCCATCTCCCGCTCTTCTAAGGCCACGCCGTCGGTGACGAAGCGGTCGGCGTCTACGGTGGGCAGCTCGCCAAAGTGGGCGACGAGGCGGTCATAGGCCGAGGCCACGGTGAGCGCCGGGGCCTCGCCGACGGGGTGCAGGCGCTGGAGCACGTCGATGCGCCAGGCCGCGCCGCAGCCGCTGCAGCGAACGCCGTCGCCGTCTTTGGGATCGACCCCCAAGCTGTCCAAGGCGTAGCAGCTCGGGCAGGCCCAGAGGTAGGTGTTCAGGCCGTGGGCGAGCTTCCAGCCCCAGGCGAAGCCCCGCGGGGCGACGGCGCTGGGGTCCATCGTGAGGCGCTGGGCGACCTCTTGCTCGATGCGGGAGGTGGACCAGTCCTCGGGGAAGACGACGGGCTCGCTGTACTCAAGCTCCATCGCCACGAGGCGCGGCGTCTTGGCCCAGCGCGGCTGCATCAAGAAGCCCGTGGTGTTCTTCACGAAGACGACGGGGCCCTGGAGCTTTCGTAAGAGCCAGCCCAGGCCCGGCTGCACCGGCTCCGGGCGGCCGTCCCAGCTTCGGTTGCCCTCAGGGAAGAGCCCGACGACGCGGCCATCGGCGTTCAGCGCCACCATCGTCTCGATGGACTGCGGGTCTCGGGAGAACTTCGCCTTGGGGAAGGCGCCGAGCCCACGCACGAGGCCGCCGATGCGGGCGTTCCGAAAGAGCTGCTCGCTGGCCATGAACTGCACAGGCCGGCTCACGCCGAGGGCCATCACGACCGGGTCCAGCGTCGCCGTGTGGTTGCCCAAGAGCGTGACCGCGCCGTCTTGGGGCAAGGGCGCGACGAAGCGGCTCCGCTGGCGGATAAAGAGCTTAAGCCAGAACCCTAAGAACCGCGCCAAGGCCCACAGCCAGCGGTCCACCGGGGGCGGAGGGCTCGTGGGCGTGTCGCTCAGGGGAGGCTCCATCCCCTGAGGGCGGGGCGTGGGGATGTGGGCGCGTGGGGGGAAGGCGTCTTGGCGGGCTATCGGGCGGCTGGGTGAACGTCAAGGACGGCGCGGCCGTGGGGGGTCATTGGGTGGCTGGGGAGGGAGGGTTGTGGGAGAATCATTTATTAGTCTATTCCTGAATCGAGAACTATAGCTTCTCGATTAACATCCTATTGATTCTCTATTCACCATTCGTTAGGCTAACCACATGCCTATCTCAAACGACGATCTACAAGAAGCCCTCGCTACTCTAGGTGACATGCTACTCGACCGTGGTGAGGCCCATGAACTCATCGTGATCGGTGGTGGTGGCCTGATGCTCCTAAACCTGCTCCAGCGCCCCACGAAGGACCTCGACATCGTCGCCCGCGTCCAGGGTGAGCTGTGGATAGCGTCCAAGCCTCTCCCAGCCTCCCTAATCACGGCGGTTCAGGACGTCGCCGGGGCCCTCGACCTGCCTCCCGACTGGCTGAACGATGGCCCCTCCGACTTCATGCGCTCTGGGCTACCTGAAGGCTTTCGGGATCGCACCACAACCAAGGTCTACGGTGGGCTGACGCTTCAGCTCGCCTCACGCCTCGACCAGATCGCCTTGAAGCTCTTCGCTGCGACGGATCAGGTTCAGTATCAGAAGAGCCGCCACTTCGCTGATCTTCGCCACCTGCGGCCAACCCCAGCGGAGCTCACCGACGCCGCAGGCTGGTGCCGCACCCAAGACACGTCCGAGAAGTGGCCTGGCCTGGTGGACGAGGTCGTCGAGGCCCTGGCCGCGAAGGATCCCCGCCGTGGATAACGCTGAGGCGATCCGCCGCGCCACGACGGACCTCCTCTGGAGCCTCTGGACGGAGCTGGGGGTCAACGGTGTGGTCCGCAAACACGCCCACCTCGCCCTCGACCCCGAGGCGCTCCTGCTCTTCTCACCGCTGCTC
Organism: Myxococcota bacterium; assembly: GCA_023150775.1. Lineage (GTDB taxonomy): Bacteria > Myxococcota_A > UBA796 > UBA796 > CAJQPC01 > JADKFE01. The sequence goes on along the minus strand of JAKLKE010000019.1, from coordinate 18,243 downwards.
GCGGCCTCCGACCCTCGCCTGCTGGAGCTGGTCTACTCCTGGTGTGTGAAGCACCAGGGGCTCATCGCGCCGAGCAGGCTCTCGGGACTGCGCAAGACGCTCCCCCCCGAGGTGACCGGGCCCTTCGACGCCTTCGCGGCGACGCTCCGCGCCAACACCCCCGCGCGCTGGACGACCACCAAAGGGGCCTCGCCTTGGTCCAAGGTGCCCACCCTTCGCCGCGTCTCGATGGACCTCACCCGCCCCGCCCTGCGGATGTTGCGGCTGCGGGCGATCCTTGGGGTGAGCGCCCGCGCCGACGTGCTGGGCGCCCTGATCAGCGAACCCGGCGAGTGGGTGACCGCCGCCCAGCTCACCCCCCTCGGCTACTCCAAACGGGCCATCTCGCTCATCCTCCATGATCTCCAGGAGACCCAGCTCATCGACGCCCAGCCCGAGAAGAACCGCATCAATTACCGGCTCGCCGTCGGCGCTGAGCTGGGCGCCTTGGCCGGGCCCCCTGGCCTCGCGACCGCTCGCTGGCTTGACCTCTTTGGCCTCGTCACCCTCGCCCACGGGCTCATCGCGCATCAAGAGCGCCTGCCCACCTTACGACGTGTGGCGGCGCACAAGCTGGTGGAGCAGGCCCGGCCCATCGCCGCCCGGCTCAACCTGCCGCCACCCCCAAAGACCGCGGGAGATCCCGAGGCCTTTGATGCGGCGCTCTGTTGGTTCGTCCACCATCTTGAGGGCTTCGCGAGCGGCAGCTCTCCCGCCTTTGGGGTCTCAACCATGCGATGATCCCCCCGTCCCCTCCCCGCCCGGGTGCAGCCAAGATGACGACACCCCCGCCCCCTCGCCTCTGGCTCCGAGAGCTGCCGGTCGCCTTGGGCGCCCTCGGCGGGGCGCTGGGCCTGTGGTGGATGGGCCGGGCCTGGGTGCTCGACGGCAGCTTCGTGGGCTACCGCTGGCCGGACTACGTCGCGGAGGCCATGGTCGTCGCCGCGCGGCAGGCGAACCTCTACGATCCCTTCCGGCACCCGCTCCACGGCGCCTTGCTCGCCTGGCTCGGCGAGGCGCTGGGGCGCTTTAGCGACGCCGCCGTGCTGATCTCTTCGGGCTCCACCTTGGCCCTCGTGCTCGCCGCCGCCCTCGCCGGGCGCGCCTTGGGCGGACCTTGGGCCGGGGGCCTCGCCGCGCTCACCTTGCCCTGGACCCACACCGCCGCCTGGATGTCGCGCTGGGCGAACAGCTACGCCCTGCTCTCGGGGCTCGGCGGGCTCTCCTTGGGCCTCGCCGTCGCCGCCGCGCGCTGGCCGGGCTTGATCTTCGCCGGGGGCGCTGGCCTCGCGGGCGGCCTGGCCTGGGGCGTCGACACCCGGGGCCTGCTCTTCGCCCCGGCGGCGGCGGCGCTCGTGCTCTTGGGCGCCACGGCCCCGGGCCTCGGCTGGCGGCGCTGGCTCATGCCGCCCGTCTTCGCCTTGGGCATGGCTGTCGGCCCCTGGAGCGTCGAGGCCCTCGGGCAGACCGGCCAGCACGCGATGAGCGAGGCCGAGAAGCTCCGCCACCAGCGCGGCGTCGTCCACCGCTGGGTGCAGATCGCGGCCCGGGCCGAGGTGATCTCCGCCTGCGCGTCGATGAGTGAAGACCAGCTCCTCACCCGAGACTACCTCTCGACGCCCTGCGCCAAGGCCGTGCTGCGGCACAACCTAGAGGATCAGCTCCCCGGTCAGGCGCCGTTCGGGCGCTGGACGGCCTTGGCCATCGTCTTGGCCTTGGTGCCCGGCGGGCGCGGCCTGCGCGGCAGCCTGGAGGGCCTCTTTGGCGTCGTGGCCCCGGCGGCGGCGATCGTCGCCTTCGCGCTCATCACGCCCCTTCCCGAACGATATCTGGCGCCGATGGGCTTCCCCCTCGCCTTGGCCGTGCCCGTGGCCTTGGCCCGCCTCGCCGCCTTGGCCCCGGCCCGCGCCCAGACCGCCCTCGGCGGCGTGTTGGCGCTGATCGCGGCGATCTTCGCCTGGCTGGGTGACCCGGCGAGCCGCCACAGACCTTCGCCGGAGCAGCTCGATCCCCAATACAGTCGTTGGAGCCGCGCCGCCGCCGGGGTGACCACCCGCCTCAACCCTGACGAGCCCTACCTCGACTGCTCTCTGTATTATGTAGACCTCGCCATGCTCCCCGAGCGGCGCCACAGCTTGCCCCTGATGAACACCGGCGCCCCGTCGATGACCGACGACCACAGCCTGGCCTGCCTCGCCTGGATTGAGGCTGGAGAAGGCGCGATCTCCGTCGATCGTTCGCTCACGGTGGAGTATGCCCCGGTGCGGGGCGGCCCCAAACGCCGGGTAGATCTCGGCGCGGCCTTAGAAGCCCACAGCGGCTGGACGAAGGTGTGGTCCACCGGCGACTTTGAGCTCTGGCGCGGAGGGACGCCGTGAGGCTTCGCGCCGCCCTGGCTGAGCTGCCGACCGTCCTGGCTGTGCTCGCGGCCTGGGCGCTCTTGTGGCGCGACGGGCGGGCGTTTGTGCTGGATGAGCAGCTCGGCGGCTACCGCTGGCCAGACTACCTGTTCAACGCCTGGATGGTCGGGCTCGGCGAGGCGGAGCGCTACGACTCCTTCCGGCGCCCGCTGCACGGCTTCTTGGTGAGCGTGACCGGCGGCTGGTTGGGCAGCGTGCCCAACGCGGCGATCGTGTGGGGTGGGCTGTCCATGGCCGCCGTGGCGCTCTCGGCGGGGGTCTTGGGACGGGCGCTCGGCGGGCGCTTCGCCGGGGCCTTGGCCGCGCTGCTCGTGGCGAGCGTCGCGCCCAACCTGGAGGCCGCCCGCGCCGGGAACCTCTACCCCTTGCTCGCCGCCACCTCCGCCTTGGCTTTGGCCAGCGCCGCCGCCTTGGCCCGCTGGCCGAGCCTGCCCCTGGCCGCGCTCACCGGGGCCTTGGCCGGGGTGAGCTACGCCACCGACGACCGCGGCGTGATGATGTTGCCCGGCGCTCTGGGCCTCGTCGCCCTGGGCGTGTGGCGGGCCGAGGGCCTCAAACAGAGGCTCGGGATCGCCGCGCTCGCCGTCGCCTTGGCCTTGCCCATCGGCCAGCGCCTCAAGACCGGCTTCGGGCAGCTCCCGTTTAAGGAGCTGAGCGTCGAGCAGAAGCGGGTGATTCAGCAAGACGTCGTCGCCCGCTACATCCAGAACTCCCGGGATCCCGAGCTGATCTCCGCCTGCGCGTCTGTGCCCAACACCCGCCTGCTCACCCAGTCGTTTGTGCGAGATCCCTGCGCCGCCGCCACGCTCAAGCACAACCTCACCGACCCCATGCGCCGTCACCTGCCCTTGGGCCTCTCCTTGGGCTTGGGCCTGCTGCCTTTGGCGCTCCTGCCCGCCGGGCGGCGCTTCGGCGGCGTCTTGGAGGGACTGTGTGGGGTGATCATCCCCGCGCTCGGCTTCGGGGCCTTGCTCCTGTTCACGCCGATGCCCGATCGGTACCTCTTGCAGCTCGGCGTGTTGGCGGCGGCGGGGCCCGCCATCGGCCTCGCCCGGCTCACCCAGGGCCTCGGCGACGCCCTTCGGGGCCTGATCGGCGAGGGTGTCCCACCTTGGCTCGGCGAGGCGCTGGGCGCGGTCTCCCTCGTGGGCCTTGGCCTCTGGGCGGCCCAGGCCGACCCCGCCGACCGCCACAGCCCCTCGGCCACCCAGCTCGACGCTACCTACACCTCCTGGAACCAAGCCGCGAGCGCCGCCCGCGCCGTGGTGCAGCCCGGCGACACCCTGCTCGACTGCGCCGGGCACAGCGTCAACCTCGCGCTCTTGCCCCAGGTCACCTGGACCGGGCCTCTGGCGAACCTGTGGCAAGACACCGTGCAGGACGACGTCGCCACGATCTGTGAGGCCTACCTCACCGCGCCCACCGGAGACGGCGCCCGCTGGGCGGTCGTGGCCTCCCGTCGCCCAGACTCCCCCGATCCCAAAGCCCAACAGAACTTCGCGCGGCTGTGGGCGCTGGTGAACGAGCCGGCGTGGGAGATCGTGTGGCGTAACGACCGCGCGGTCTTGGCCAAGGCGCGCTGAGCGGGCTTGCTGGCCGCGCAAAACCGCTCAAGAGACGCTCATTTACGTCGCTTACGACCTGGGGCTGAGCCATCAAGAGGCCCGCCGCCGGGATACCCTTGGGCTGGCCCTCGACGCCTCAGGCGACTCGACGGTCCTCACCCCCTGGAGACGACCCTCATGACGATCTTGACCCTCAGCCTCACCCTCCTCCTCGGCTGCAAAGGTGACGACGGGACGACCGACGACAGCAACACCGACGACACCCAAGAGACCGGCGAGGTCGATCTCGCCGCGCTCTACGCCGCCGCCGTCGCTGACGCCGCCGTGGCTGACACCGACGAGGTCTACGACAAGCTCATCTCGATCAGCGAGAGCAACACGGGCCTCGATTTTGACGCCGAGGGCCGCGTGCTCGTCGTCACCTGGACCTCGTGGAACGGCTATGACAGCGGCGTCGGCGCGGACACCACCGTCGGCGTCGACGTGTGGGTGACGACGACGCCCGAGGTGCAGACGATGTGTTCGAGCCTCGATCTCGACGCCGACGCCCTCACCTTACGTCTGGAGCAGCACCTCGGCCTGCCCGCGGGCACCGGAAAAGACCGCTTTGTGCAGCTCCGGGTTCACCCCGAAGACCTCTTCCGCCCCAGCCCCGACCCCGAGGTGACCGACTCCGTCGCGTCTCTCGACTTCCCCGCCGAGGTCTCCCAAGACCACAAAGACTGGATCGACGGGCTCATGGCCTCGTCTTACGGCGAGGACGGCTACCCCTGGACCCGCCTGGGCTACACCTACGACTGGGCGCCCGGCGCCTCGGAGATTGGCGCCAGCGAGTTCGTGATCCGCAGCGGCTCTACGGTCGGCGTAGACTCCGTACAGAGCCTCGCCGAGTATTGCCCCTAGTCGCGCCGCCCCGGGGCGATCAGCCGCGCGGGATCGCCCCGTCAATCGCCACCAAGACCTGCTCCACCGTGGGGCGGGTCCGGTAGTCGAGCTCCGCGTGGGCCCAGCGCACCACGCCGTCGCGGTCGACCAGAAACATCGACGGCACGGCGATGGTGTGGTGGGTCTGCCCGGAGGACTCCTCCAGATCGATGCCAAACCGGGCGTATTTTTTGATCGTCTCCTCATCGACGACAAAGTTGACGTTCCAGGCGTTGTGGGCGTTGAGCGTCGGGTCTGAGAGCACCGGGAAGGGGATCTCCCAGCTCGCCTGGGTCTTGGCGGCCTCGTCCACACGATCGACGCTCACCAGCACCGGGGTGACGCCCCGGGCCTGAAAATCGGGCCAGGCCTGGGCGAGCTCATGCACCTGGTAGTTGCAGAAGGGGCACCAGCCGCCGCGATAAAACACGAGGAGCACCGGGCCATCGGCGTAGAGGCTCTTGAGGTTCACCGTCCCGCCGCCGCTCGCGAACTCAAGCTCCGCGTCGGGGGCGGGGCTGCCCGCCGGGACGCCGATGCCCTCGGGCAGCACACCCACGGTCGGGGCGGCCGTGGTCTCCATGGTGCGCGGCGGCTTCGTGCCTTCGCCGTTGGGGGTGTGGGCGCAGCCCATCAGGGTGAGCAGGCAGGCGGCGCGAAGGAGAGAAGCAGAGTACATGAAGGCGCTCCGAGTTGAGACCACGCAGGACAAGGCGAGAGGATGCCACGGCCGAGCGTTGGTTTCGCGCCGAGGGTCGCGGTCGCCGCCGAAGGGCCTCGCTCAGCGCGACCGCCGCCGGGTGAAGCTGAGCAGGCCCAAGAGCCCGAGCCAGAGTCCGCTCGTCGGGCGCTCCTCGGTGGAGCAGCCGCAGCCGGTCTTGTCGTCGCCGACGCCGGTGTCGTCCACCACCCCGGTGTCGTCGGCGTCGCCGCTGTCGCCGTCGCCGCCGCTGTCGTCGCCGCCGGAGTCATCTCCCCCTTCAGCGACGAGGGGATCCGTGCCCGCCGCGACCTCGTCGCCGTCGGTCACGCCGTCGTCGTCGGTGTCGGGGTTCAAGGCGTCGGTGCCGTAGCCGCGCTCGTCGCCGTCAGAGAGCCCGTCGGCGTCGCTGTCGGCGAGCAGGGGGTCCGTGCCCGCCGTGAGCTCCTCACCGTCGTTGATCCCATCGGCGTCTGTGTCGGCGAGCAGCGGATCGGTCCCCATAGAGACCTCCTCCCCGTCCGTCAGACCGTCCGCGTCGCTGTCAGCGACCATGGGGTTCGTGTTCTCAGAAAGCTCATCACCGTCCAAGAGCCCGTCCCCATCGCTGTCGGCGACGGTGGGGTCGGTGCCGACGCCCTGCTCTTCGGCGTCGTCGATCCCGTCCAGATCGCTGTCTGTCGCGCAGTCTGACGTGCCGAGGTCACGCTCGGCGCCGTAGTCCAGGCCGTCGCCGTCTTCGTCCCCGGTGGGCCCGCCGGATGTGTCACAGTCGGAGTCTACGCCGTCGCCGCAGGTCTCCGTCGCGCCGGGATACACCGAGGAGTTGTTGTCGTCACACTCCGCGCAGGCGGCGAAGGCGTCGCCGTCTTTGTTCTCGTAGCCCGTCGATCCATCACAGTTGTAGTCGTTGGGATCGGTGCAGTCGGTCTCGGCGGCGTCGGGGTGAAACGCCAGGTCGCTGTCATCACAGTCGCCCAAGGGCAGGCTGGCCGTCGCCTCCCCGGCGTCTTCACAGTCTACATCGGCGGAGATTACCTCGTCCTCCAAGCGGTATCCGTCGCCGTCCGCGTCTACATAACAGCGCTCCTCACCGTCGCAGTCCTGATCGACGCCGTCGCCGACGCCCTCGGTGGCGCCCGGGTTGACGCTGGCCTCAACGTCGTCACAGTCGCTGCCCGCGCTCACGGCGCTCGACACCGCGGAGGCCCCATAGCCGTCTCCGTCGGCGTCGATCATGCAGGCCGTCGCCGAGTCCATCGGCGCCGCGCCGGGGAAGGTCAAGGCCGAGCCGTCGTCACAGTCCCCCGAAGGCGCCGCCGCGCTCAGCTCTCCGGCCCCGTCGCAGAGCACATCGGAGGAGCTCACGCTCAGGCCCGCGTGGAAGCCGTCGCCGTCTGTGTCCACAAAACACAGCTCGACGCCATCACAGCTCTGATCCACCTCATCGCCGACCCCTTCAGCGGCGCCGGGGAAGATGCTGGAGTCGCTGTCATCACAGTCGCCGTCGCTGTCTAAGGCGTTCGCCTCGCCGGAGTCCGCGCAGTCCTCGTCGGCGGAGCTGAGCGTGGCCCCGGTGTGGAAGCCGTCGTCGTCGTCATCGACATAACAGAGCTCGCGGCCGTCGCAGCTCTGGTCTACGCCGTCGCCGATCTCTTCGTTGGCGCCAGGATACCGATCGGCGCTGGCGTCGTCACAGTCCGTCCCCGGGCTCACCGCCCCGGTCGCGCCGATGTCGCCGAAGCCGTCGCCGTCGTTGTCGGCCATACAAGCCGTGGCGGAGTCGTTCAGCGCCGCGCCGGGGAAGGTCAGCGCGGAGCTGTCGTCACAGTCGCCGCTGGCCTGGGCGCTCGGCGCCTCGAACCCATCCACACAGTCCAGATCCGCCGAGCCGATGGTCAGATCGCCTCGGAAGCCGTCGCTGTCTGCGTCCTGATAGCAGAGGTCCCCGCCGTCGCAGTCCTGATCCACACCATCGGAGACGATCTCGGAGGCGTTGGGGTTCACCGAGGCCGAGCCGTCGTTGCAGTCGGTGCCCGCGGTCACCCCCGTCGCGGGGCCCAGATCTCCATAGCCGTCGCCGTCGTTGTCGGTCATGCAGGCGGAGGCGGAGTCCGACGCGGCGGCGCCGGGGTAGGTGAAGGCGTCGTCGTCAGCGCAGTCCCCGCTGGGGTAGCTCCCGTCAACCTCACCCGCGTCAGCACAGTCGCTGTCCGAGGAGCTGACCGTCGCCGAGCCGCGGAAGCCGTCATTGTCATCATCGACATAACAGAGCTCAACGCCGTCACAGGTCTGATCGACACCATCGGCGACGATCTCCGTCGCCCCAGGGCTCACGCCGCTGGCGCTGTCATCACAGTCCGTCCCGGCGGTCACCCCCGAGGCTGGGGCCGCGTCCCCGTAGCCGTCGCCGTCCGCGTCGGACATACAGTCCGTGGCGGAGTCCTTCTCGGCGCTGCCGGGGAAGGTCTTGTTGTCGCTGTCATCGCAGTCTTTGGGCGGGCAGAAGCCGTCGCCGTCGCCGTCTACACAGTTGCCGTGGAAGACGTAGGCCGCGCCGCGGTTGCTCGTGGTGCCGAAGGCCCCGATGATCACGTCACCGTAACCATCCTTGTTCACGTCCCCGGCCATGCTCACGGCGGCGCCGAAGTAGGTGCCTGTGGAGAGCCCAGAGAGGGACGTCACCGCCGTCGAAGCGAGCCCGGCGCTCGATCCCTCAAACAGGTACGCCGCGCCGGTGTTTGTGCTGATCCCGTAGGCGCCGACGATGAGATCGTCGTAACCATCGGCGTTGATGTCATCTCCGCCGCTCACGGCGGAGCCGAAGTAGCTCCCCGTGCTCGCCCCGAGCAGGCGGAGATCGTATGACGTCGAGACGCCGCCTGAGCCGCCCTCGTACACATAGACCGCGCCCGTCGCCGAGCTGTAGTCGCTTGAGCCCACGGCGAGGTCACCGTAGCCGTCGCCGTTCACGTCCCCAGCGCCAGAGACCGCCCAGCCGAAGGCCTCCGCGGCGCTGCCGCTCCCGCTGAGCGTCGCCACCACGCTGCCGCCCAGGCCCGCGCTGGCGCCATGGAACACATAGACCCGGCCGACGCTGGCGCTGTGGTACGGCGCGCCCACGGCGATGTCGTCGTAGCCGTCGCCGTTCACGTCCCCGACGCCCGCCACGCTCCAGCCGAAGTAGCCCGCGCCCGAGCCCGCGAGGCTCGTCACCGACGTCGAGCTGATGCCGGAGGGGCCGCCGTAGTAGACATACGCCGCGCCGTTCCCAGCGCCGATGTAGTCCGCTCCAACAACAAGATCGTTGTAACCATCGCCGTTCACGTCTCCGGCGCCGTCAACGGACCAGCCGAACTCGCCGCCGGAGCTCGTGCCGGCCAGGGTCGTCGAGGCCGAGGAGCCGATGCCCGAGGAGGAGCCGTGGTAGATGTACACCGCTCCTTTGCCCGAGGAGTTGTTGTAGGCGCCGATCGCGATCTCGCCGCAGCCGTCGCCGGTCACGTCGCCCAGGCTCGCCAAGGCGAAGCCGAAGTAGTTCCCGGCGGTGACGCCGTTGATGGAGCGGGCCGCCGTCGAGGACACCCCGGTCGCCGAGCCATGGAAGATGTAGGCCGTGCCGCGCCCCGAGCCCAAGGAGGGGGCGCCGACGATCACGTCGTCGTACTTGTCGCAGTTGACGTCCCCCGCGTTGGAGACCGCCTCACCGAAGTAGCCCGCCGAGCCCGACCCCAAGAGTGAGGTCGAGGCCGTGGTGTACAGCGGGTCGATGACGATGGGGTAACGGGCGAAGCGGTCGTCTACCCAGAGGGTCAGGCGGTCCTCCTCGGCCTCCATCCACACGTCGAGGGCCGTCCCGGCGGCGTCCCAGGCGAGGAGCTGGTCCACGGTCCACGGGGCGCCGGCCAGGTCGATGAAGCGGGCCTCGTCGCCATCCACGACCAGGGCCGAGGCGCCGTCGAGGGTGGTGACCACACGCAGGGGCCCGTCCCCGGCGGGGCGCTCGGTCAGGGTGAAGCCTTGCTCAACACCCCGGCCTTCGCCGACCCACCACGCGGTGAGCCCGCCGTCAAAGCCCTGCTCCAAGGCCGAGAGACAGGAGCCGTCTGGCGCCAACCCCGCCGCGGGGTGGCAGTCGCCCAAGCTCGGCGTCGTGTCGTCTAGGGCCGTCAGGCGCTCGCGACCCCAGGCCGAGACCCGCAGCCCCACACGCTGACCGGCCTCATCCTCCACCACCACGCCTCCGGCGTCCAGCACCGCCCAGCCCTCGGCGTGGGGCAGATCCGCCTGAAAGCGGCCGTCGCCGAGGGGAAAGATCGCCCGCGCCGAGTCTTGCAGCCGCGCCGAGACCAGGGGCCACCAGGCCGCGTCGTTCACCGTGCCCGGCGATGACGCCGTCCCAGACGGCATCTCTACCGCTGTCTCCGACCTCCCGGGGACACAGGAGAGGAGCACAAAGATCGGGGACAGCGTCAGGACGCGGAGGTGTGGCATGTGGGGGTGCCTCGGTGCCAGGGGTGAGCTGGTTCTACACCCTTCCCCTCAAGCCCTCAAGATCTCGACAAAAAATGACGTAGCGAGGCCCACGAGGCTCAGGGCAGGCGCACCGTGCGCAGCCAGTATTGGTTCAAGGTGTCCGCGAGCTCCACCAGACCCTCAAAGGTGACGGGCTTGGAGATGAACGAGCTGGCGCCGAAAGCGTAGCTCCGCTCGACGTCGTGGGGCGCGTGGGAGGTGGTCAACATCACCACGGGGATGTGCCGCAGCCGGGGGTCGGCCTTGAGCTGCTGGAGGGTCTCGTGGCCGTCGAGCAGGGGCATGTTGAGGTCCATGAGCACCAGGGCGGGCACGACGGGATCTTTGCCGTTCGCCCAGCCCCGAAGCGCGTCGAGCAGGGCCTCACCGTCGTCGGCAAACCGCAAGGGCACGCTCACCCGGGCCTCACGAAAGGCGTCCTCCAAGAGCAGCCGGTCGTCGAGGTCGTCCTCGGCGATCCACAAGGCCCGGGACGCTGGGGCGACGGTCACGCGCACGCTCACCTCTCCACAAGAACTGGCAATATACACTTCCGCCAGCTCAAGTTGAGCTTAAGATCGCGCCGCAATGCGGCGTCCAGGTGGCCACGCTCCGACGAAGACATGGGCGCTCATGCCGAGGAGGAGCGGGGTCGCATGGGCGCAGCAGGGCAAGCGAGCTGGCATCCACTTGAGCTGGGGGAAGTGTAAGCCTCAGAGCGGCCAACGCACGCCCTGGATCACGCTCACCCGGCGAGAGGAGGCTCAGGCCGGACAAATGTTGCAACACTACCGATGTATTGCTTTTTGATTCACTCACAGCCGCTTAAACCCGCCACCCAGGCCGTGATCAGGGCGAGGCCTTCGGCGTCAACGCTGCTGACGCCGACCGGGGGCATCTTCGCCGCGCCGGTCTCGGCGAGCGGCACACCCCAGCGCAGGTCGAGGCTCACCCGGTCTTGTTCGCCGGGCCGGTGGCAGCTTCCGCAGTTGGTGTGCAGCCAGCTCCGCGCCCGGTCCTCGACGCTGCCCTCCCCGGCCGGGTCCACGAGCGGCGCGCCTGTCCTCTCCGGCGCCGCCGCCATCAGCCCCGCGTGGAGCCAGGTCTCTAGCTGGTCGGCGACGACGCCATTGGGGTACTCCAGCGCCCCCTCAAGCTGCGACAGCTCCAAGCCCAACACACGCCCCGCCGAGGCGGTGTGACAGTTGAGACAGCTCGCCTGATCGGGGATGAGCCAGCCGTGCACCTCGGCCCCGGCGGGCACAACAATCGCGTCCTGTCCGTCATCCTCCCAGGCGTAGCTGTAGCCCGCCCAGCCGCCGTCGTCGTGTCGCATCAAGAGCCGCGTCTCGACCAGGCGCTCCTCGGCCCAAAAATGTTTCACCACGACGCTGCCGATGGGCAGCTCCACCCGCCCTGTCGCATCAAATGTGAGCGACTCACCATCGGGCATCCCGAACCAGCGCCCCTTCTCGGCGCCGTCCGACCAGAACGGGGCGTTCACGCCATAGGGGATGAGCCCGGCGCTCACCTCCCCGCCCGGCCCCACGCAGCCCGTCTCGCTGAGCCGCGTCGGGAAGCTCGACGCCGTGGCCTCGCCTGCGGGCAGGAGCCGCCACAGCCCCCCTTCGCCGCTGTACTCCACGAGGATCACCTCACCGTCGCCGTCCTCTACGAAGGTCGCCGTGCGGATGTCTAGGGTGGGCAGGAGCGCTTCAGCCGCCCAAGCGCCGGTCTCTGGGTCTTGGCGGAGGGCCTGGAGGGTCGGCACCATAAAGTCGGAGAACAGGTACATCCCGGCGAGGTTGGGGATCGCCGCGCCCCGGTAGACCACCCCGCCGACGACGCTGCGGGGGTCGGCGTCATGGGCGTAGGCGTGAAGCGGCGGGATCAGCGCCGGGTCCGCGCACTCCTCCTCCGAGCGCCCACAGTAGCCGCCCTCGTAGATCGGCCAGCCGTAGTTCCCGCCCCGGGCCACCCGGCTCAGCTCCTCCTCCCGCGCGCCGCCGACGTCCCCCACCCACAGCTCCCCGGTGAGCCGATCGAGGCTCCAGCCCCAAGGGTTCCGCAGGCCCATGGCCCAGACCTCGGGAGCGCCGCCGACGCCGTCGGGCCAGGGATTGTCAACAGGGATGCTGTACGGGCTGCCGCCATCTACGTCGATGCGTAAGATCTTGCCGTACCAGACCTCGGGGTCTTGGGCCGTCCAGGCGTCGTCGCCGCCGTCGCCAAAGGCGATCCGCAGCATCCCCTCGTGATCGAAGCCGATGCGCCCGCCGTTGTGGTTCTTCGCGGGCTGGTTCAGCCGAAGGATCAGCTCCTCGCTGTCTGGGTCCAAGCTCAGGCCCCCGTCCGTTGACCTGAGCCGGGACACGAAGGAGGTGAGCTGCGAGTCAACAAGACCGGTGTATGAGACAAACCACTCGTCTGCACGGCTCGGGTGCGGCGCGATCCCGAGCAGGCCCCGCTCACCGTCGGCGTACACCCGGTCGCTCAGGTCCACAAACACCCGGGGGCTGGCGGCCTCATCGTCGTCCACCGCCCAGATCACCCCGCCCTTCTCGGCGACGACGAAGGCGCCGGGCTCAATCCACACCGCCGCTGTGGCCTGGTTGAAGTGGGCGTTGGGCACGATCCGCTCAAGACTCACCTCGGCGCCCACCACCGCCGGACGCGCCACGGCCAAGCAGTCGGGGTTGGCCGGGCGGCTGGGCAGACCCCAGACCGGCGCGGTGTCGGTGACGGCCGGCTCGTCCTTGGAGTCGGGCGTCGCGCAGGCGATCAGGGAGAGCAGGAGCGTAGGCATGACCCCAGCATAGCCTCCGCCCGCCGGAGCCTGTAAGCGAGATGAAAGGCCCACCCCTCACCCAACGCCGCCATGATGTGTCTCCTCACCGGAGTCAGGCCCAACATGCTCATCGTCCTCATCATGCTCTTCGGATGCAACAAAGATGATGTCAACTACGAGACCTGTGAGGTCCCCGAGGACTGCGCCGACTGGATCCCTGAGGAGGCCACCGGGGTCTGCCTTGAGAAGTCCGGCGGCGGGTTCTGCTCTTGGGAGTGCGCCAACGATGAGGACTGCGCCGCCCCGGACGACGACGAGCACCCCTATGATTATGTCTGCTCCTCCTTTGAGAGCGACCCCGCGCTGTACTGCTTCCCCTCCTGCGAAGAGCAGGGCGACACCGACGGCGAGGTCTGCCCCGAGGGCTTCACCTGCCGCAGCACCGGCGGCGGCTCCGACAACCGCCGCATCTGTTTCCCCGAGTGACCCCGGCCCATGCCCCTGCGCCGTGTGCCTCACGATGAGCTGATCTACACCGTGCCCGAGGCGCTGACCCCGGAGGAGTGCGCTCTGTGGATTCAGCACGGCGAAGGGGTCGGCTTTGACGAGGCCCCGGTCACCACGGGCCAAGGCGCGGTGATGCGGCCGGAGCTGCGCAACAACCGCCGGGTGATGATCGACGCCCCCGAGGCCGCCGCCGCCCTCTGGGCTCGCCTCGCCCACGTCGCCCCGCCGCCCTGGCGTGAGCGCCCGGCCATCGGGCTCAACGAGCGCTTTCGACTGTATCGGTATGGCCCCGGCGAGCGGTTCTTGCCTCACCACGACGGCGCGTACAGTCGGCCAAACGGTGAGCGGAGCGCCTGGACGTTAATGGTCTTCTTGAACGAGGTGACTGAGGGCGGTGAGACACGCTTCTTTCGTTCACGTTCTCAAGAGGCGTTCGTCACGATCACCCCAAGCGTCGGCACGGCGCTGTTTTTTCTGCACCCCATCCTGCACGAAGGCGCGGAGGTGCGGCAGGGCATCAAGTACGCCCTGCGCACCGACGTGATGTTCGCCGCGCCCTGAGACGCGGCGAGCGGCGCCTCAGCGCGCCAAGCTCAGCGAGCCAAGAGCACGATCGTCGCCAGGGCCGCGAGGATCGCCACGATGAGGCCGACGATCTTCGCCGTGGAGTAGGGCGCGGTGCCGCTGGCCTCTCCGGTGAGACCGTTCACGAGGTAACGGTGGGGTTTTCCGTCATACTGGTACGCGGCCACCCAGATCGGCAACAACAAGAGCTTAAACCGGCCGTCGTAGTACCGAACCTTGATCTCCAGGTTGCGCACCTCGTCGCCGCCGACCTTCTCTTCACACTTCTCCTCGATGATCTCCTCCATGATCTTTTTGGCCAGCTCATAGCCCTCGTCGAGGCCCTTCTGGTAACGCTCGGCGACGAAGCCCTGGAGGAACTTGGGGCTATACGGGGTGAGCTTGTCCAGGGGGAAGGGCTGGAGCGTCTGGAAGAGCTCTTGTTCGATGCCCGTCGAGCCGTTGATCATCACGTCGTCAAACTGTTGGCTGTGACGGCCCGAGGCGCTCGACCACTTGGTCTTCTGCTCTTTCCGCTCGACGGTGTTGCCGTTGTCGTCTTTCTCTTTGACCGTCTCGTAGTAGTGGGTGCCCTTCTCGGCCGTCCAGCCGGTGTCGGTCTTGGCGTCGATGGACCACACAGGCAGGTAGATGCCCTGCACGCTGCCCAAGGCCGCCATCTCTTTGAGGCCGCTGGGGCGGAACCACAGCCCGCCGAGCCACTCGCGGAACTTACGCTGGGCGTCGCCGCGCTCAATGCGGAACGGCGCCACGGCGTCGGGGCGTAAGGCGTCGTACTTGCTCGGGTTTGGCGTGAGCTGGTGGCTGCCGCAGAAGGGGCAAGACGTGGCCTCGATGTGGGGCTCCACCTCGCTTGACGCCCCGCAAGATCCGCAGGCGATCTCTTTTTTGGCCTCACCCCAACCCGGGTTGTCGCGCATCCAAGAGTCCACTTCAGAGATGAAGTGGGCCATGGGCTTGTAGGCCGCCGGAGGGCCGCCCGCCGTCGTCGGCTCGGGGGCCTCGTCCTTCACGACGTGCCCGCAGTAGGGGCAGGTGAGGTCACCGGAGCCTGGGCTCCACTCAAGGTCGGCGTTGCAGCTTGGGCAGGGGAAGTTCTTGGCCATCGTGAAGTCCTCGTTTCGACGGCGCAAGACTATCACCCCTGACAAAAAAACGCCGAGCCCCAATGACGGGACTCGGCGACTTTGTTCGGATCTGCTCGCTTTTGTTCGGATCAGCGCCCGGAGGCGAAGATCAGCGGATCGGCGGCGGGCCCGGGGGAGGCGGCGGCATCGGAGGCGGCGGCGGACCCGCGGGGCGCCCAGCGGCCTGAATCTCCGCCACCTCGGCGGCGGGCTTCCAGCCGTCAAACCCAGCGCGCCACACGAGGTGGTTGCCGTCGGGGTTGGCGGCGAGGCGCTGGGCGTTCACGGCGGCGCACAGCTCGGCCTGGCCGTCGGGGCCGTTGTAGTGGAACTTCGCGCCCGCGCCCGGGGGCGGCGGCGGCGCGGCCGGGGGCACGAGCCCGGCGATCTCGGGGACCTGCTCCCACGACACCCAACCCGCCATGCCTTGACGCCAGACGTGGTGGGTGCCCGAGCGGTCGCCCGCGACGCGCTGGGCGATGTCCTGCGCGCTGAGCTGGGCCTGACCGCCGGGGCCGTTGTAGTGGAACGGCGACGAGGGCGGCGGAGGCGGCGCCGGGGGAGGCGCGCCAGGAGGACCACCGGGGGCGCCGCCCGGCATCCCGCCGAAGGCGTTGTTGAGCTGCTGGCCCATCATCTGACCGACCTGCAGGCCCATGCCCGCGCCGACGAAGGCGCCGCCGGTGCCCGTGTTCTTGGCCGCGTCACGCATGGCGCCGACGGCCTGGAACTGGGCGTAGCGGCCCACGTCGCCCATCATGTCCATCTCGCGCCGCTTGTTGAGGATGGCGCGGAGGTCGTCGGGCAGGTTGAGGGCCTCGACGGTGAAGTCGGTGAGGCCGATGCCATACTTCTGCTCAAACGCGGGGCTCATGCGCTCCAAGAACGCCTGCTTGAGCTCAAAGAAGCCGCTGTCGAGCTGGTTGATGTTGAGGTTCTGCTCGACCGCGAGCTTCTTGCACGAGGCGCGGAAGGCCTCGACGAGCATCTTCTTGAGCTGCCCGTTGATCTCGGCGGTGGTGAACAGGCCGTCGGTGCCGACGACCTCCTCCAAGAAGCGACCGGGCTCGACGATGCGGTACTCGAAGATGCCGTAGGCCCGCACCTCGATGCCGCCGTACTTGGGATCCTCGAACAAGAAGGGCGAAGACGTGCCCCACTTCTGGTCGGGGAAGCGGCGGGTAGAGACGAAGTACACATCCCCCTTGTAGGGGTAGTTGAGCTGGTACTTGATCGCCTCGAAGAACGACGAGAGCGCCTTGGTGCGTGTGGACAGCTCGTAAGTGCCGGGGCCGAAGACCTCGGAGAGCCGACCCTCACTCACGAAGACCGCCGCCTGACCCGGTCTCACGACCAGCTTGCCGCCGTCTTGGATGGCCTGGTTGAAGACGGGGTAACGATAGACCAAGGTGTCGTTGGTGTCGTCCATCCACTGGATGACGTCCAAAAACTGCGCCTTGGCATGTCCCTTGAGGGTGTCCCAGATTCCCATGGTCACTCCGTGAAGTCCGGCGCCGCCGGTCGCAAAAGAGTAAACCCGAAGAGGGCCTGGGGCAATGGTCAAAACGACGGGGATGGCGGCCAGGGGCCCTCAGTGTAGGTCCGCGCAGGGGATCACCGGGCTCTCGCCCACCTGCACGCGGCGCCACCAGCCGGGCTCGCCGGGCTCGGTGAACTGCACCTCCCAGAACCGCAGGCGCAGGGCCTCGGGCTCCGCGGGCAGCTCGGTCTCAAAGAGCGGCTGGATGGCCTCGGGGTGATGGCAGATCCCCCGCAGCATCCCGACGACGTAGCCCGGCGCCCCACGCTCAAACCCTAAGCCGTAGAACCACAACATGAAGTCCAGGCGGGGCTGGTGTGGATGCACCACCGGCGGCGGGCGATCCGGGTCTCCGGCCTTGTACGGCAGCTCGATCACCCGCCAGCCGTCGTGATCCTTCACCTCAACGCTGGGCTCGATCCGCCGCGTCGTGATCTGGGCGAAGAGGTGGTAGTTGTTCACCAGCCGCCAGCGGGCCACACCCTCGGCGAGCTTGGGCGCGGGCGCGAGGTCCGTGAAGCGGTGAAGCGCGAGCAGGATCGACAGCCCGAGGTAGAGCGCGCCGACGGGCAAATGCCAGCCGCTCGCCTCCTTGGAGATCGGCGCCGGGGCCAAGCCCAGCCGCGCCCGCGCCGCCGCACCCCAGCGCGCGACGTCCTCCTCGTCGAGCAAGACAACCGAGATCCCCAGGGCGAACCAGCAGAAGAAGCCGTAGTTCGCCGTCGCCATGTTCACGATCTGAAAGCTCGTGAAGGCGAAGAGCGCCACCCGCCTCGTCAAGCGTGGCCCAAACACGCCCCAGGCGAGCACCCCCTCAAAAAACAGCGCCCACCAGCTCTCTAGGCGGTGCCAAGCCGCGGGGAGCTGGTGCGCCCACCACGCCAAAGGCGTCGGCAAAGGCGCGGTCTCGTAGTAGTGGGCCATCGCCGAGCCGTCCCACCAGTCGCCGATGGGGGACTGGGCCTTCGCCACCGCCGACAAGAAGTAGAGCTTACACAGCAAGACCCGCCAGGCGAGGTGAACCCACGGCGCGGGGCGGTTCTGGGGCGTGAACACCGCCAAGAGGCTGGCCTCGATGAGCAGGTTGTCCCACTGGAAGCCTAAGAGCGCGTCCCCGGCGAGCACATAGCCCAGGTACAAGGCGCCGCTGAGGCCCAGGTGGAGCCGGGGCCAGAGGCCAAAGAGCGCCGCGAGGCAGGCCGCCCCGCCGACGAAGGCCCCGCCGAGGAGCGCGCCGTCGCTCGCCGAGAGCCAGAGCCAGCTCGGCGCCTCCCACAGGCTCACCGAGGCCCGGGCCCCGTCGAGTCGCGCGGCGATGGGGGAGATCCCCAGCGCGCCGAAGAGCGGGAGAAGCTGCACCCCGAGGCTCAGCCAGGCGACGAGGCTCACCGCCGCGACGACGCGGAGCAGGAGCCGGGCGACGGCGGGACCGGAGGCGCTCACGAGGGTCATCGATGGAGTTTACCGCGGTGACCATCGAGATTGACCCAACCTCGCTTGCCGGACGACGCCGGGTCGAGCCCGCCTCACCTC
>JAKLKE010000199.1 GCA_023150775.1 Myxococcota bacterium | reverse complement strand
TTGCGGACGGTGATCGTCTCGCGGATGCCGCCGTGTTTGCGGGCGATGACCGTGCCCTCGTACACCTGGATGCGGGTCTTGGCGCCTTCGACGATGCGGACGTGCACGCGGATGGTGTCGCCGATCCCGATCTTGGGGTGGGTCTTGGGCGGGGTGAAGGTTTGCTCGATCTGGGCGATGGACGGCATGAGTAGAATGCTCCTAGGGCCGCGCGCTGAAGGCAGGCGCAGCAGACAGGCCCAAGTAACGAAGTGGGGTCAGGTGAGCAAGCTCACTTGCCGCCCTCGGGGAGGAGATCGGGTCGGCGAGCCCGCGTGCGGGCCTTGGACTGGGCGAGCCGCCAACGCTCAATCTCCGCGTGATGCCCAGAGAGCAGGATCTCCGGGACCTCCATGCCCTCGTAATCCCGTGGCCGGGTGTAGTGGGGATACTCGATGAGCCCGTTGGAGAAGGACTCATCAGCGCTCGACGCCTCGTTGCCGAGCACGCCGGGCACCAGACGCGCCACAGCCTCGATGATCACCAAGGCCGCGAGCTCTCCGCCCGTGAGCACATAGTCACCGATCGACAGCTCCTCATCAACGAGCTGCTCGATCCGGGCGTCGATGCCCTCGTAATGCCCACAGACGAAGATGAGCTGGGGCAAGGCCGAGAGCCGCTTGGCGTGGGCCTGGGTGAAACGTACGCCGCCTGGGCTCATGAGGATCACCCGGGCGCCCTCAGCGGCCACGCTCTTGATGGCGTCGTGGACGACGTCCACACGCATCACCATGCCCGCGCCGCCGCCGTAGGGGCTGTCATCGACCTGCCGATAACGACCCCGACCAAAGGCTCGGATCTCGTGCACCTGGGCCTGGATGAGCCCGGCTTTTTGAGCCCGCCCCAAGATGCTGTGCTCAAGCGGTGAGCGCACCAGCTCGGGGTGAAGCGTCAGGAGGTCGAAGCGCATCGATCGGCGACCGTGACCTGCCCTGCGGGCACATCCACCTTGAGCACGTAGGCGCCGATCGCGGGGATAAACCGCTCCTCGACGCCGTCGTTCACCACCCAGACGTCTACCTCACCAGCGTCTTGGATCTCGGTGACGCGCCCGAGGGCTTGGCCCGAGGCGGTAGACACGGCGAGGCCGATGAGATCGCGGTGGTAGTACTCGCCGGGGGGCGGCGGAGGGAGCTGAGAGGGGTGAATGGCGAGCTTCCAGTCACGCAGCGCCGCGGCGGCGTCACGATCCGTGACCCCGTCGATGCGGCACAGCACCCGGCCACCGGCGCCGGAGCGCGCGATGACCTTGACCTCTCGACGCTCCCCTTGCGGGGAGGTCAAGCTCACCAACCGCGAGACCCGAAGCAGATCGGACTCACGGTTGTAGAGGTGTAGACGAACCTCGCCGGTCACTCCGAAGATGCCGACGACGTGGCCGAGGGGGACCTCCTCCGTGGAGGCCTCACTCTTCGCCGCTGGACTCCGATCCGCCATCCATCAGCTCCAAGATCGCCTTACGACGACCGGACGCGGCAGAGACGACCGCCTTGAGGTGACGTAAGGTCTCGCCGCCTTCGCCACGCACCAGCTCGACATCGTCGGGGTGAACGACGAGCTCCAGCATGATGGTGGACTCGCCTTCGACCTTGTTCACAAGAACGTGATCGGGGCTGTCGACGAGCCCCTTCACGATGTAGGAGACCAGCTCTTCGACGGCCATGATCAGGCCTTCGCGCTGTCAGCCGCGGTGGCCTTGCGGGCGCGGGTGATCAGGTTCGCGACGGTGTCGCTGGGCTGGGCGCCGACGCTCAGCCAGTAGTCAACGCGGGAGAGATCCAGCGTGACGACGATGGGGTTGGACTTGGGATCGTAGAAGCCGAGCTTCTCGATGAACCGCCCGTTGCGGGGGCTGCGAGAGTCAGAGGCGACGACACGATAGAACGGGTTCTTCTTCGCACCAAGACGGGCGAGGCGCAGGCGGACCATTCGATGAACCTCAGGGCTTCTGCGGGGACGCAGGCGTAGAGCGTGAAACAGGGACGCGGACTATCCGAGGAAGGTCGGGACGTCAAGCGGAGGGGACGGGTCAGAGGGGGATGTTGCCGTGCTTCTTCGGCGGGTTGCTGTCGCGCTTGTTCTCTAAGCTGTTGAAGGCGTCGATGAGCCGGGCGCGGGTGTCGCGGGGGAGGATGACCTCGTCCACATAGCCCAAAGAAGCCGCCTGGTAAGGGTTCGCGAACTTCTCGCGGTACTCTTGGGTCAGCTCCGCCTTCTTGGCGACGGGATCGGCGGCCTGGGCCAGCTCGCGGCGGTAGATGATGTTCACCGCGCCGTCTGGGCCCATCACGGCGATCTCGGCCGTGGGGTACGCGAAGTTGAAGTCGGCGCGTAGGTGTTTGGAGTTCATCACGCAGTACGCGCCGCCGTAGGCTTTGCGGGTGATGAGGGTGATCTTGGGCACCGTGGCCTCGGCGAAGGCGTAGAGCAGCTTCGCGCCGTGGCGGATGATCCCGCCAAACTCCTGTTGGGTGCCGGGCAAGAAGCCGGGGACGTCCTCCAAGACGAGCAGCGGGATGTTGAAGGCGTCGCAAAAACGCACAAACCGCGCGGCCTTGTCGCTGGCGTTGATGTCCAGCGCCCCCGCCGAGTCCGCGGGCTGGTTGGCGACGACGCCGATGGAGCGACCGCCCAAGCGCAGATAGCCGATGACGACGTTTCGGGCGTAGTCGCTCTGGACCTCGACGAAGTGGTGATCGTCGGCGATCTCGGTGATCAGGTCCTTGATGTCGTAGGGCTTGTTGGCGTTGACCGGCACCAGCTCATCGAGGCTGGGGCAGAGGCGGTCGGAGGCGTCGTCTGTCTTGCGGCGGGGGGCCTCCTCCATGTTGTTCTGGGGGAGGAACGAGAGCAGCTCACGCAGGAGCGCGAGGCAGGCGGCCTCATCGGGGACCGCAAAATGCGCAACGCCGCTCTTGGTCGCGTGGGCGCGGGCGCCGCCGAGCTCCTCTTTGGTGACGTCCTCGTGGTTGACGGTCTTGATGACGTCGGGGCCGGTCACGAACATGTAGGAGGTCTTCTCGACCATGACGATGAAGTCGGTGATCGCCGGGGAGTACACCGCGCCGCCCGCGCAGGGGCCCATGATCGCGCTGAGCTGGGGCACGACGCCGGAGGTGAGCGTGTTGCGCAAGAAGATGTCGGCGTAGCCCGCCAAAGAGGCGACGCCCTCTTGGATACGCGCGCCGCCGGAGTCGTTCAGGCCGATGACCGGCGCCCCGTTCTTTACGGCCATGTCCATGATCTTGCAGATCTTCTGGGCGTAGGCGCCCGAGAGTGAGCCGCCGATGACGGTGAAGTCTTGGGCGAAGACGTACACCAGACGGCCGTCGATGCGGCCGTAGCCCGTGATGACGCCGTCGCCGGGTACGCTCTCGACCTTAAAGTCGGTGCAGCGGTGGGTGACGAAGCGGTCGAGCTCATGAAAAGAGCCGGGGTCCAAGAGCGCGTCCACACGCTCCCGCGCGGTCATTCGCCCGCCCTCACGCTGCTTCGCGCCGCGCTCGGCGCCACCGCCGATGAGGGCGGCCTGGTTGAGATCTTCGAGGCGCTTGAGAAGCTGGGAACGGTCCACCGTGGGCTCCGCGAGGGGGGTCAGGTGAGCGCGACTTAACCCGGAAGATGCAGTTTCGCTTGAGACACGGGCGAAGCGCGGCTAACCTCAGCACAAGCCGATTCACCCTCTGAGGCACCCCCATGCGCGCACTGCTGGTCCTGACCGTCCCCTCCCTGCTCTTCGTCGCTGGCTGTAAAGGCGAGGACGGCGACGACGGCACCACAGAGACCGGCGAGACCGCCGAGCCGATCGTGTACGAGGAGGGCTGCATCCTCGTGGACGGTGGCCAAGGATTCGCGAACCTCGCGGACGCCTACACCGTCGTCCCCGAAGGTGGCGAGATCACGCTCTGCGAGGGCACGCTGGACGAGACCTTGGTGATCACCAAGTCCGTCACCATCGTCGGCCCCGGCGTCGACACGCTGACCTGGAACGCGCCGGTCAACCAGGCCGCGATTCAGGTGCAAGGCGCCGCCCAGGTTCAGATCAGCGGCGTGAGCTTCACCTCCTCCCGCAACGCCGTGGAGATCGACGGGGCGTCGGGCGTCACGCTCAGCGACGTCGCCTTCGGCAGCGTCGGCAACACGGCGATCAAGGTGATCGACAGCGAAGACGTGGTCATCGAGAACGCCACGTTCACCGCCCCGGCCTATGGCGGCGTGTCCGTAGAGGGCGGCTCGGCCACGGTGCGGGGCTCCACCTTTGAGTCCCCAGTCGGCTTCGGGGTCTACGCCCAAGACGGCGCCAAGGTCACCGTCGAGTCCAGCACGATCACCGGCACGGTCTACACGAACGCCGATGAGGGCCTCATCGACGGCTTCGCGCTGTGGGCCGTCGGCAGCTCGACCCTGACCACCAACGGCAACACTCTCACCGACAACGTCGTGCACGTCTGGGGCGACGACGCCGACGTCTCGCTGAGCGGCGACGTGCTCACCGGCGGCTTTTATGGTGTGGTGCACACCGTCGGCGCCTTCTCGATGGACGGCGCGACGGTGCAGGACGCCTACTGGACGGCCCTGCGCATCATCACCCCCGACGACATCTCGATCAGCGACACCGATCTTGTCGGCACGCCGGAGCTCGTGGCCGCAGACCCCTACAACTTCTCGAACTACATCGGCGGCGGCGCCACCCTGGCGACCGACGGCACGATCACGATGAGCGACGTGAACATCACGGGCTACAACGCCATGGGCATGATCGTCCTGGGCTACAACGACGCCCCGACCGTCGTCGCCGAGCGCCTGAACATCGTCAACCCCGGCCGGTATGGCCTGCGGATGCACGGCGCCGACGCCACCCTCACCGACGTCTCCGTGACCGACATGCGCCTCGTGTACGACCCCGCGACGGTGAACCTCTCGGGCAACTACGACACGGGCTTCGCGGTGAGCCTCTGGGAGTGCAACACCCGCTGGACCGGCGGCGCCGTCACCGGCTCCGAGCTCATCGGGATGATCAACTTCGCGGGCTCCTTACAGATCTCGGGCACCACCCACGGGGATCACGGCGCCTTCGGCCTCTGGAACTACGAAGGCACGGCCTATGTGAGCGGCGCCACCTTCACAGACAGCCCCTCGGACGGCGGCATCGCGAACTACACCGGCTCGCTCACCCTCGACTCCAGCACCTTCATCGACAACGTCGCCTCGTACACCTACGAGTACAGCTACGACGACGGCAACGGCGGCACGGTCACCTACGCCTATGAGTACAGCCACCAGTCCCAAGACGTGATCTGCTACTCCGCCACGTCTTGCGCGCTGACGAACAACACCTTCTCCAACGGATCGGCGGGGGTTCAGATCAGCTACAGCTCCAACGTGCTCATCGAGGGCAACACCTGGACGGACTACCAGCGTTACCCGGTCTACCTCTACTCCCAGACCGACCCCGTCGAGCTCAAAGACAACACCTTCAAGGACATCGGCTACTACGCGCTCTACTGCTACAGCGGCGTCGTCGAGGCTGAGGGGCTCGTCATCGACGGCATCGTCTCGTCGATGAGCGAGGTGGTCTACTACACCGACGGCGTCGAGACCGGCGGCTACACCTACTCCAGCTCCGGCCAGGCGCTCTACCTGAGCAACTGCTCACTCGCCATGCGCGACAGCGAGATCAGCGGGGCGAACTACCACGCGATGTACGCCTACGACTCGGCGATTGAGCTGATCGACGTCACCGTGCGGGACGGCTCCTCGGCGGGCTCCACCTCTTACGGCACCCTGCGCGCCCAGTGGGCCGCGACCAAGCCCAGCTTCTACGCCGCGGGGCTCACCGTGTCGGGCACGACCTATGGCGACGGCCTGCAGCTCTACGGCGCGGGCCTCAGCGGCGTGGTGGAGCTCTCTGACCTGACCCTCACCGACAACCAAGGGCGCGGCCTGCTGATCCAGGGCTTGCCCGGCGCGAGCCTCTCCGACGTGACCGCCACGGGCAACGGCAGCGACGGCGCGTACCTGGATGCGGTCTCCGGCGAGCTCTTCGGCGAGAACACCTTCTCCTCCAACGGTCGGTATGGCCTCTACGTCGATGGGCGCCTGGACTACGACGGCGACGGCTACACCCTCGGCGAGGGGGACTGTGACGACACCTCCGCGAGCCGTTACCCCGGGGCGACGGAGCTCTCGAACCGCCGGGATGATGACTGCGACGGGATCGCGGACGGCGGCACCGACACCACGGACTACGACGGCGACGGCTACAGCGCCGCCACCGGCGACTGCGACGACACGACCTCGGCCAGCTCCCCCGCCGCCGCGGAGACCACCCTCGGCGTCGATAACGACTGCGACGGCCTCGCCGACGAGGGGGTGGACGGCACCCTGGAGATCATCGGCGTCACCGCCTCAAACAACAAGGCCGACGGCATCTCGCTGCTGCGGGTTGAGGCGAGCCTCAACGACGGCGTGATGAACGACAACCTCGGCTGGGGCCTCGCCTGCGCGAGCGGGGATGAGCTCGGCGGGAGCTGCGACATCGCCGCCTCGGGCAACAGCTCCGGCGGCTCAAGCTGCGACGTCTGCGAGTGATGTTTCGCCCGGGGGCCTCAGCGCTCAGCCGAGGCCCTCCAGGGTGAGGAGCAGCCGGGCGCCGCCCTCGGGGACGCTCGGGGAGCGGTGGACGGCCGCGTCGTGCCCGTCCTCTGAGGCGCTCGCCCCCTTAAACAGCCCAACCCAGCCGGGAGAGAGGCTGTGGTCGGGGGCGAGCCCAGAGGAGAGCCCGAGGATCCGGGGGGAGGGCGACCGTTCGACCCCGTCGACCACCTCCAACCACTCGGTCCCCGGGCCAAGGTAGGTGCAGATGAGGCGGACCCTCAGCCGGTCGACGTGCCACTTGGGGCACATCGTCCCGTCCAGCACACGAAGGCGCAGGCCGAGCTGGTGATCGCCGGTCAGGTCCGCGAAGATCTGCGTGAGCTGCTGAACGTCGGCCAGAAGCGCCGCGCGCCCTTCAGAGGCCTCGCCGGGGAGGTCCAGCGGCGCGGCGAGGGCCTGGCCCGGCATGACGGTGCAGGCGCGCTCAAGGCAGGGGCGCCGCGCCACCAGGCCCGCGGCGTAGGCGCTCAAGGCCTCGGGCAAGGCCCGCCGCCAGGCCACCACCCGCACGCCGGGGGTGTAGATGGCGCTGAGGCCGACGATCTCGTCGGTGAAGACGCTGGGTTGAGCATCAGAGGTGCGAGGCGCGTTCATGTTCACATCGTTATCGTTATTACATAGTGAATGCAATAACGATTTAACGACAACATGAAGCTCGGCCCCGTCCCCTCCCCCCACGTCCTCCCGGGCGCGCTACATTGAGGGCGCCGGACGCCGGAGGGAGTGGAGATGGACACGCTGCCCGCTGACCAGATCGAGGCCCTTCGTGAGCGGATTCGTCGCGCGGGCAAACGCGCCACGGGCTCTCGCCTCGCCGCGCTCTCTTGCCTCACCCAAGCCGCCTCACCGCTCAGCCACGGCGAGGTGATGGAGCGTCTGGAGCCTCAAGGCTGGGACCGCGCGAGCATCTTCCGCGTGCTCAACGACCTCGCCGACGCGAAGCTCCTGCGGCGCATCGACCTCGGCGACCACCTCTGGCGCTTTGAGCTCCTCGCCGACGAGCCCCACGGCCACACTGAAGAGGAGCACGCCCACTTCATGTGTGTGGGCTGCGGTGAGGTGCAGTGCCTCCCCGAGCTGAGCCTCGTGCTGCCCAAGTCCGCCCAGGTGCCCCGGTCTCTGCGTGAGGACGCCGTGCAGGTCCGTGTTCTGGGCCGCTGCGACACCTGCGCTTAGGCCCAGGCCGCCAGCCGGCCCTCTTCACTCCTGGGTGAGGGCCAAGATCGGCTCCGCGAGGAGCGCGCCGAGCTGCTCCGCGCCAGCCGCGCTGTAATGACAGCAGGGGTCGAGCCGCACACTCTCGGGTGGGGTGTCGCCCCAGAGCGCCGCCCCGCTCCACATCGGCACCCCCTGGGCGTCGAGGGCGGCCTGCACACGCTGGTAGCTCTCCGCCGGCGCGGCGGCCTGCTCAGCGAAGGGCCGGTCCAATGAGGGCATCGCCAGCCACACCAGGGCCTCGGCCTGCTCATCCGCCAGCAACTTCGCCTCGTCGAGCCCCTCCTCGATGAAGCCGATCCAAGGGTCTTTAAGCCGGGGGTTGTGGGGCGGCGCGAGCCCCAGGCTGAGCTGAACGTAGGCCATGCTGTGGGCGAAGAGGCCGTAATGAAGGCCTCTGGGGAGGTTCAAGGGGTTCGGCGGGCCGCCGTCGTCTGCGGCCAAGATGCCCGAGTTCACGAGCAGCGCGCCGAGGTCGGTGAGCGTGTTGGGGGTGTTGTACCAGAGCTCCCAGATCAGAAGGTCCGCCTTGGGGCGCCCGCTGAGCTGATGACGCGCCAAGGGGGCCTGGGTGGAGAAGGTCGAGCCCGGAGTGGCGATGACCTCCACGCAGACCCGCCCCGGCGATCTGGCCGCCAAGGCGCGGTAGAGCGCGGCGCCCGGCCGCTCCTGGGGGACATCAAGCCCCGCGCCGTGCAGGATCGAGGACCCGACGAGCACGACGTGGAGGTCCTCGGGGCGCGCGGCGCCGCCGGGGCAGCTCACCGGGTTGACGTCGGCGTCATGACTCTTCCAGGTCGCCCCCCAAGGGGTGCGCAGCAGCTCTACGCCGACGAGGGGCCCGATGAGCTGCACCCGCGGCGGCGGGAGCACGGCGCGGGCGAGGCCCTCCACGAGCGCCAACGACAGCAGGACACCAAAGGCGACCAACAAGACACGTCGCGCGAGCAGACCTTGGGCGGGGAGCGTAGACATCCCGAGGAGTATAGGAATGGCGCCAAGCCTCGGCAAGGAGATGGACGCTGAGGCCAAAATGCGGCCGCCGAGCGCGCCGCGACCCCCGGCCGTCCGTTGTCACCGCAGAGATCGTTCGACGACGCGGCGCGGGTCAAGACTAGGCCGTAAAAACCTCAACAAACTCCGTATTGAGCGCCACGCTGAGGCCCGTGCGACTGCGACAAGTTCGCGACGAAGATCAAGGGTTCACACGCTGCCGCTGGCGAAGCGCCTGAGGCTGTGGCATGAAGGATGTCCCAGCGAGAGGTGACCGATGCGGCATGTCCTCCCACTGGTGGTCCTCGTGACCGCCTGCTCAGAGACCGACATCAAACGGATCAACGAGCCCCCCCGGGCCGTGATCTCCGCGCCTCTGGCCGACGCGCTCGTCTGGCAAGGTGAAGGTGTGCTGGTCGCCTCAGGCCTGGTGGACGACAGCCACGACGCCGCGCCCCTGCTCACGGTCACCTGGACCCTTGACGGTGAGAGCGTCGACACGACGGCCAACGACGCGGGCGAGGTCTTCTTAGACATTGTCCCCGACGACCTGGCCTGGGGCGCTCACTCCCTCACGCTCACCGTCGTCGATGGCGACGGCGACGTCGGCGAAGACAGCATTGAGTGGGTCGTGCGTGGCCCCGGTGGCCCGCCTGAGGTCGCCATCACCTCCCCCGCCACGGGCACACGTTTTCCCTACGGCGAAGACATCTACTTCCAGGGCACCGCGAGCGACCTCAGCTCCGACCCGCGCGACCTTGAGTTCGTGTGGATGTCGAACCTCGACGGCAACCTGAACGACGTCTACCTCGACGGCAAAGGCAACACGAACCTCTCGCCGCAGCTCTTGCGTGAAGGCGAGCACCTCATCACGCTCATCGCGACGGACACCGACGGCGAGTCGGCCATCGCGGAGATCATCGTGAAGGTGGGCGAAGAAGAGATCGAGATCATCGACGACCCCGAGGTCGGCGACCTCATCTTCTCCGAGATCATGGTCAAGCCCACCGTCGCTGAAGACGTAGACGGCGAGTGGGTCGAGCTGTACAACACCTCGGGCTATGGCGTGCAGATCCACGGCTACAGCTTCCACGACGATGACTATGACTTCTACGTCATCGAAGACAGCTACGTCGTGATGCCCGGTGAGTACGTCGTGCTCTGCGCGAACGTGAACCCCTCCCAGAACGGCGGCGTGCCCTGTGACGTCGGCTTCAACCGCACCGAGATGGGCGGCGACGGCGCGATGGCCTTGGGCAACAAGGGCGACGAGGTCGTGCTCTCGTTGCCCGACGGCACAGAGATTGACTGGCTGTACTACGACGCCGACTGGTACGTCGAGGGCGTGGCCACCGGGGTTGACCCCGACCACCTCAACGGCGAAGACAACGATAAGCTCATGTACTGGTGTGAGCAGCGCACCGTCGTCTCCAAGGGCGGCGAGCCGGGCACGCCCGGGATGCGCAACGACGAGTGCTGAGCGCCCGGTTCGGGTCGCTCAGCCTC
>JAKLKE010000198.1 GCA_023150775.1 Myxococcota bacterium | reverse complement strand
GTAACCTTGGCCCAAAGACAAGGTGCGCCGCCCGTCGAGCTGCCCCGTGCCCAGCTCCCAGAGCAGCAGCTCACCGTCGGCGAAGATCGCCACGGCGTGCCGGGCGTCGGCGTCAAAACCGACGAGGTGAACCCGCAGGTGAGGGTGGGGTTTGGCCTGGGGCGCGTCGTCCTTGGGGGCGTTCACCACGGCGAGGCCGTCGGGCCCGACGATGAGCAGGCGGTCGCCGTCGGGGCTCCAGGTGAGGCCGTTCACGAAGCCGACGCTCACGCCCATCGCCGCCAAAGGCCGCTCAGTGACAAGATCCCAGACGATGACGGCCTGCTTGTCGCCGGGCCCCCTGCTCACATAGGCGAGCTGCCGCTCGGAGGGGTGGCCCGCGACGAGCCAGCCCTGGAAGCCCGAGAGCTCAACCCGGGCGCGCTCCCCGGTGTTTGGGTCTACGCTCCAGCCCGCGCCGAGGGAGTTGAGCAGCACGAAGCTGTCGCGTAGAGAAATGACGCTCTGGGTGTAGCCCCCGACGTGCAGCGGCGCCTGCTCTGCGCCGGAGCCGAGGTCCCAGCGCAGGAGCTGCTCGCCGGAGGCCGCCCAGGCCTGGCCGCCGCGCAGGCCGAGCTGCCCCGGGCCGGTGGTTAGGTTGGCGCTGAGGAGCGTCGGCTCCCCCTCGCCGACGGGGTCGAGGACGAGCTGGCCGTCGGGGTCGAGCCACAGGAGCGTCTGGCCGTCGTCGGAGAGCGCGGCCTGCTGCCCACCTTGGAACCAGCCGCCTTTGTGGCGATCGAGGCGATCCCCGGTGGTGACGTCCCAGACGGTCACGTCGCCCCAGGCCTCCACGGCGACGAGGCGCTGGCCATCGGCGCTGAGGCCCACGGCCTCGATGGCGCGGCGACCGGCGGAGATTCGCCGCAGCTCACGGCCTGCGCCGCTCAGGATCAGCACCGTGCCGTCATGCTGGCCGACGGCGATGGTGTCGCCGCGCCAAACGACGGCGGAGGGCGATAAGGAGCGGGTGAGGCTCCACTCGGGCCCGGCGGCCATGGCGAGCCCGGTCAACAGCAGGAGATTCAAGCGAGCGCGCCTCGGGAAGCATTCTTGGCTATTGATCAGGTCATGCGCCGTCAACTCTTCGCCCTGCATCTTCTCCCCCTCGCCGTCACCTTTGCCTGCACGCCAGACGCGCCGCCGCCGGTGGCGCCCCCGCCGCCGCCCGTTGAGCCCGCCGCGCCGATCGTGTCGGACCCCGCTGAGGTGGGCCCGAAGATCCCGCTCAAAGAGGACGGCCTACCCCCATTTTGGAAGGCCCTACGCCCCGAGGCCGTGGGCGTGGCGGTCTTGGCCGAGGCCGCCGAGGGCGGCGCCCGCAGCGTCACCGTGACCTTCCCCGCCGAGGCCGTGGACGGGGCGGAGCACCCCAGCGCCTTCGGCCCGACGACGATCCGCCACGTCGCGCCGCCCAAGGCCTTCACCCTGCGTGGCCTCGACGGCGCGGTGCTCGCCGAGCTGCCCTACGACGACATCGTGACCCTACGCTACACCTGCGACGGCCTCTTGGGGCCCGAGCACCTGCCGACGATCACCTTGCCCCTGCCACCGATGAAGCTCTCGGCGAAGACCGGCGCGGTGATCGGCTACGTCGTGCCCGCGGGTGGCCCAGCCCTGGCCGAGCTCGCCGAGCCCTGGCCGGAGGGGGCGGTGAGCCTTGACGGGGACGCGGGGATGGAGGCCGCGTTTGTGGTGGAGACGGCGAAAGAGGGCATGGAGTGCCCCGGCGGTCGGCGGGAGCGGCTGTACTGGGGCGGGAAGGTGTCGGAGCTGGGGTGTTGTGGGGGGTGAGGGGCGGGCGTCAGCGGGCGTCGGCTGGGTTATGGTGGGCGGCGAGACGCCGTGCTGAACCCAAGGATCCGTCGTGTACATCCACGCGCTGAGCTTAACGAACGTCCGTGGCTTCACCGCCTTGGAGTTCCCGTTGCAGCGGCCTGATGGCTCCTACGCGGGGTGGAACGTCTTCGCGGGGGTGAACGGGTCGGGGAAGACGACGTTGTTGCGGGCGGTGGCTAGGGGCTTGTTGGGGATGACGCGCGGGAGCGAGCTTCAGCGCCACAGTGACCTGCTCAGAAAGGGGGTTGATTCCGCTAAGGTCGCGCTGGAGCTGGAGGGCGTATCACCGTCGGAAGTAGGAATTAAGCGGGTTGCCATTGACATTCAGCCGAAGGCAAACGACTCCGATGGCAATGTCGTCTCGGCACGCGCAAGTTCACCAGTAGAATTCCTCCCCGTGTGGCGCCGTCTTGAGAGCTCGGCCTTCTACGCAGGCTACGGCCCCTTCCGCCGCATCTCCGCCTCCACGTCCGAGGCCGCCACGCTCATGGCCGCGCCCGGCCCGGCTCCCCGCTTCGCGACGCTCTTCCGCGAAGACGCCACCCTCGCCGACTCGACGGAGTGGCTCAAGTCCCTCAAGTTTAAGGCGCTGGAGGGCGACAAAAACGCCGAGGCGCTGCTTGGTCAGGTGACGGATCTCCTCAACGACGACTTCTTGCAGCAGGGCTTTCGGGTGGTCAAGGTCAGCTCCGAGGGGGTGCAGCTCTCGGGGCCCGGCGGCGTAGAGCTCTCGCTGCACGACATGAGCGACGGCTACCGCTCCGCGTTGGCCCTGCTCATCGACCTCCTGCGCCACATGAGCAACACCTATGGGGCCTTGGGCCTCGTCACGCGGCGCGGGGAGCGCCTCGTCGTCCCTCACCCCGGCGTGGTGCTCATCGATGAGGTCGACGCGCACCTGCACCCCTCTTGGCAGCGCCGCATCGGCTTCTGGCTCAAAGAGCGTTTCCCTGCGGTGCAGTTCTTGGTGACCTCCCACAGCCCTCTCGTGGTCCAGGCGACGGATCCCGGCGGGCTCTACCGCCTGCCTGATCCTGACAGCGGATTTGACGCTCTGCGGGTGCCCGAGGCCGAGCGCGCGCGCATCGTGCGACAGACCGCCAGCGAGATCCTCACCAGCGACGCCTTCGGCTTAGAGCACACCCGCTCCGATGAGGCCGTCTCGGAGCAGGCGGAGTACGCCAGCCTCCGCGCCCGAGATCGCCAGCGCGCGCCGATGTCCGAGGCCCAGCGCGCCCGCCTGGAGGAGCTCGCCGCGCTCTATTTTGGCGCGGATCCCTGATGCGTCGCCTGTTTCGCCCTGCGCTCGATGAGGCGCCGGAGGGCTGGCTCAAGGCTCGTCAGGCGGAGCTAGACGCCGAGCGGGCGTCAGGAATGTCGCCCGACGTCAACAAACGCTGGGACAGCCAACGCCGCACCAAAGAGATGGGCGGGGTGATCTTGGCGCTGCAACAGATGGTGGGGCCTCGCGTTCGCTGCGTCTGGTGCGTGGACTCCCGCGCCACGGACGTGGAGCATTACCGCCCCAAAGCCCGCTTTCCCGAGGTGATGTTCGTCTGGGACAACCTCCTTTGGTCCTGTCCGGCGTGCGGCCGCAAGAAGGGGGCGCAGTTCCCGTTGGCGGCGGACGGCGCGCCGCTGCTACTCGACCCAACCCGGCAAGACCCTTGGGATCACCTCGTCTTTGAGCCCGACACTGGCCAGCTCGTTCCACGGCTGGACCCCACAACGGGCGCGCCAGATCCGGTCGGGGCTGCGACCTGCTCGCCAAAGCTCTTGCCGCTGAACGTCGAGGCCGTCACCCACGGTCGCCGTCGCGCGTGGTGGGCGCTGTGTGAGGCGGTCAGCGACTTCTTGGCGCGCCCGGACGCTGAGCAAGAGCGCCGCCTCTTCGCCCGAATCGAGGCCGCTGAGCGCCCGGAGCTCGTGGTGTGGGCGCTTCTGCGTGAGGGCCGAGAGATTTTTCCGTTCAGCGCCTTCTGCGCGACTTACCCCACAAACGTGGCCTCCCTGCTCGCACAGCTCCCCCAACCCCCGCCACCACGTTATGCGCCCCCGGCATGATCACCCTCCAGTACGATCGCGGCACGCTCCTCCTCCGGGGCTTTGAGCGCGCCCGCGCGTTGCCGCCGGGCTTCGTCTGGGATGACCGCGTCGACATGCCCCGGGGCGAGGCCCGGCGTTACCACGAGCTGATCTTGGACTTCCACGCCCGGGGTGAGCCGCTGCAAGACGCTGCGCGGGCCTACACTCGCCTCGACGACCTCGTGCACAGCTCGAAGTACCCGCCGCGGGACTACCAGGCCGAGGCCGTGGAGGCTTGGCGTAAGGCCGGTCGGCGCGGCGTCGTCGTGCTGCCCACAGGCGCGGGCAAGTCGTTTGTCGCTGAGCTCTGCCTCGCCGACGCCCGGCGCTCTTGCCTCGTCGTGGCCCCGACGATTGACCTCGTGAACCAGTGGCACGGCGTGCTCAGCCGGGCCTTTGGCGGTGAGGTGGGCATGTTGGGCGGCGGCCAGCACGACATCCGGCCGCTCACGGTCTCCACCTACGACAGCGCCTACCTTCACATGGACCGCTACGGTGACCGCTTCGGGCTCATCGTCTTTGATGAGGTCCACCACCTGCCTTCAGAGAGTTACGCCCAGGTCGCCGAGCTCTGCCTCGCGCCTTGGCGCCTTGGGCTCAGCGCCACGCCCGAGCGCCCCGACGGCCTGCACCAACGCCTCGATGAGCTCGTCGGGCCCGTGGTCTACCAGAAGGGCATCAAGGAGCTCTCCGGCCAGGTGCTCGCCGAGTATGAGGTGATGCGCCTGGAGGTCTGCCTCACCGCAGAGGAGCAGACGGCTTACGACGAGGCGCGCAAGACGTACCGGGGCTTCGTCGCCGCCCAGCGCATCAACATGCGCGGCCCCCAGGGCTGGCAGCGGTTTCTGCAGGTCGCCGCGCGCTCCAAGGCCGGTCGGGCGGCCTTGCGGGCCCACCGTGAGGCCCGGCGGGTGATGCACGGCGCCCAGGCCAAGCTCGACGAGCTCAACGAGGTGCTGCGCCAGCACGAGGGCGAGCGCACCATCATCTTCACCAACGACAACGCCACGGTGTACCGCATCAGCCGCGCGTTTGGCATCCCCTGCATCACCCACGAGACGGCGGCGGACGAGCGCCGGGAGATCCTCCAGCGTTTTGAGTCCGGGCGCTACATGGCCGTGGTCACCTCGCGTGTGCTCAACGAGGGCGTAGACATCCCCGCGGCCCAGGTGGGCGTGGTGCTCTCGGGCACGGCGACGGTGCGGGAGCACGTTCAGCGACTTGGCCGAATCTTGCGGCCCAAACCAGGCAAACGTGCGGTGCTCTACGAGGTCGTCACCTTAGACACCACGGAGCAGCTCACCAGCGAGCGACGGAACGAGCACGATGCTTACCGCTGAGCTGATCCGGGTGCGGGTCAACAAGGAGCGGGAGCTGACGCCCTCCTTCTTGGACGTGACCAAACCCGCCAACATCGAGCGCGCCGATGAGCTCGTGGAGATCTTCCGCGGCGCCCTGGCGCGGGGCCTCACCTTGGGCGAGCTGCGGGTGGAGGTCGAAGATCTCATCGGCGACGGCATCGACGTGAAGGTCGTGCGGGGCTTGGCGAAGGTGCTGGAGGACGTCGCCGAGTGGACGGCCGAGCCCGCCGTGCCCTCGGATGAGCTGCGCCGCCGCCTCTTTGAGCGGGTGGGCCCGACGCCGTCCATCGAGCGGGCGAACGAGGTCTGGGAAGAGCTGGCCGCGTTGTATGAGCGCCCCGTCGAGGAGCTTCGCCGCGCGCTCTTCGGCGACCGCAAAGACGAGCAGACCTTACGCGCCTTTGACGTGCCTGACGGCGCCTGGCTCCTGCACCGCTACAACGTCTCCCTCGTTCAGTCCGTGCTCTTACGCTGCCAAGAGCTGACGGTGACCTTGGAGGGCCCGAGCCCCGAGCGCCTGCAGCAGCTCTACCGCGCGGTGAAGTTTCACAGCCTCATGGTCCGGGTGACCCCGGCTGAAGGCGGCTGGCGGTTTCAGCTCGACGGGCCGACGTCATTGCTGCAGCACAGCACCCGCTACGGCATGGCCTTGGCCTCTTGGC
The DNA here is from genome assembly GCA_023150775.1 of Myxococcota bacterium. Lineage (GTDB taxonomy): Bacteria > Myxococcota_A > UBA796 > UBA796 > CAJQPC01 > JADKFE01. The sequence continues at coordinate 4,433 of JAKLKE010000198.1, read as the reverse complement.
TGCCGACGCTCCTGCTCCAGACCTGTCCTTGGCGTCTGGAGGCCGAGATCCGCTGGGGCGTGCGAAAGGTGCGCCACACGCTGAACCTCAGCTCCGAGACGGGCCTTCGCCCCTACACCCGCGACCAAGGCGCCTACGTCACCCGGGTTGAGGAGTGGTTTCAGGAGCGGTTTTTGGCCCTGGAGAGCCCCTGGACGCTCTCTCGCGGCGGCGAGCCCCTGCGCCTGACGGGTCAAGAGCTGCTCTTCCCCTGCTTCACCTTCACCCAAGGCGAGCGGGTGGCGCAGCTTGAGATCGTCGGCTTCTGGCGCAAAGACTGGCTCAAGCGGCGGCTCACGGCGCTCAAGGGCGCGTCCTCCGCCAAGCTGGTGCTGGCGGTCTCTAGCCGCCTCGACGCGGCGAAGGGCGGGATCGAGGGCTTCAAGGGCCAGATCATCCCGTTTAAGGAGGTCGTGCCCGCCAAAGACGTGCTCGCCGCCATCGAGCGCCTCGCGCCGCCGATCGTCGCCACCCCAACGCCCCCATCCGAAGAAGGAGCCCCCCGTGGGCGCACCCCCAAGCCCCGCCGCGCTCCGCGCGCATGAGCTGGCCCAGGCGATGGGCCGCCCCACCTACATCGACCCCGTGAGCGGCTACACCGTGCTCACGGCGAACACCCTCGCCGCGCGCGGGGCGTGCTGCGGCAACGGCTGCCGACATTGCCCGTATCCACCGGAAGAACAGCGCCGGGCGGGGCGTCCGGGGGCTCGCTGACGCTTTGTCCAACTTTTCTTGCCATCCATCTGACCGTTCGAGCCGGTGATGGGGTAGAAAGAGCCGGTTCGCCCAGACGGGATCGGGTGGTGGCCACCACCTCAGACGAGCTGGGTTAGCCTCCCCAGGAGGGTGTGTTGGAAGCCGCGATCCGACTCTCTGATGTGCGCGAGGCCCTGGCCTGTCGCGACCCTGAGCTGCCGAAGCTCATCTGTGCCCTCGCCGAGTCCGATGAGCCCCGCGCCACGGCGCCGGTTCGCCCCGGGGCGATCACCTACGACGGCGTCATCGCCGAGCTGCGCACCCACAAGGTGCGGCACCAGATGAAGGCTGAAGAGCGCCGCCGCCTGCGCGAGACCCGCCTCGCCGCCGTGCTCGGCGCTGAGGCCGAGGTGCCGCCCCCCGACCGCCTGCGCCTGGACGAGGTGCTCCTCACGCTCTGGCGCGCCGACGAGCCCTGGGCCCGCTCAGCGCTCCTCGCCGTCATCCAGGACGTGCCGCTCCGCTGGGGCCCCTGGCGCGGCATCAAACACATCTTCAAGGAGGCCGAGGCCAAGGGTGACTATGAGGTCTGGGGCGCCATCGTCGCCCGCCTCGACACCACCTGCGCCACGAGCTTCCGCGAACAAGAGGTGCGTAAGGTCACGCTCAGCTACCTCGTGCGCCGCGCCTGGCGCACCCTGCGCGGCCTGAGCCTCACCCTGCCCGCGGCCTACGCCGACGCCTCGGTGCAGGTGTTGCGGGCCTATGGCGACAGCGCCAACTGGGCGAAGCTGTGGGTGGCCTCCCACATCTTCTACCACGAGACCAAACAGTACGGCCGACGCGGCTTTCGCCTGAGCCCGCGCCCGAGCACCCTGCTCAAGTACCGCTACGCGCCGGAGCTCTGGCGCCGCTCGCCCCGGCCGCTGTTCTCCTTGTTGGAGACGGCCAAGGCCGAACAAGCCCGCCGCTTCGCCGCCGACGCCCTGCGCGCCGACTTCCGCGCCGAGCTGCGTGAGGTTGAGCCCGCCTGGGTGGCCCGGCTCACCGTGGTCATCTCCGACGAGGTCCATGACTTTGTCGTGTGGCTGCTCAAGAACGTGCCCCGGTTTGAGCAGGCGAGCTTCCGTGAGCTGGGCCTGCACGAGCCCGTGCTGAGCCTCTTGGAGTCGCCGTCGAGCGACGCGGCCACCTGGGCGGCGGGCTACGCGCGCACCCACGCCCGCGACCTCTCCCTAGACCGGCTGATCAAGCTCGCGAACAACGACGTCGAGGCCGTTCGTCTGCTCGCCCGCGACCTGCTCTCCGACCGCGACCCGCGCGCGGACGTGGGCTTAGAGGGCTGGGGCCGCCTCTTGGGCTCTGAGTACGGCCACGACCTCGCCGCCGCCGCGATCCGCAAACACTTCGGCGCCCGGGAGCTCACGACGGACTGGTTCCGCGAGCGCCTGCTCTCCGGCGACGACACGGTCTTTGAGTTCGCCTCCGACCTGCTCGTGAAGGTCCACCCGCTCAACAAGCTGGGCGCGGCGTTCTTCCGGGATCTTCTCGACGACGATCGCCTCGACCACGACGTCGCCCGCTGGGCGATGGACACGCTGGGCCGCTTCTCCCCGGATGAGCTGGGCATCGAGGCCATCCGCCGCCTGCTCGTTCACCCCCGCACCTGGTCCCAGGCCGCAGGCTGGGTCGATCAAGAGCGCGTGAAGGCCGTCGATCTCGGCGCGGAGTTCATCAAGGCCATCGCCTTTGAGCCCACCTGGCTCGCCTCGGCCTTCTGGTCGGAGCTGCTGGCGAGCGGGCGTAAGTGGGCGAAGGACCTCTCGTTCAACAGCGGCCTCTCCCAGCGCGCGCTCGGCTGGCTCAAGGACGTGCGCCGCTTCTCCCCTTCAGCCTTGGGCTTCGGCTGGCTGATGGAGCTGATTCAGCGCGGCGAGGCGCACCACCACGAGTTCGCCGTCGAGTACATGGTCAAGGCGTTTCTGCCCGCCGACTTCGCGCCCAAAGACGCGGCGCCTGTGGAGGCCACGCCCAGCGCCGCCGCCCCGGCGAAGATTGACCTCGGCGGCGCCAGCTTCTTGTTCACCGGCAAGCTCAACACGATGACCCGCGACGTCGCCGAGGGCAAGGTCACCAGCGCCGGCGGCTCCAACGCCGCGGGCGTGAGCCCCAAGCTCGATTACCTGGTCATCGGCGACGAGGGCTCGCCGCTCTACGGCATGGGGCGCAAGGGCTCCAAGCAGGTGAAGGCCGAGTCGTTGATGGCCAAAGGCGCGCCGATCCGCATCATCTCCGAGACGGCGTTCTTGCAGATGTTGGCGGGTGAGCAGCGCACCTTCGACACCGACACCACGAGCGCGGGCTGTGAGGCCCTGTGGGACATGGTCTTGGCCCCGGGCGACACGCCCCTTGGCCGCTTCGCCCTGCGCTATGTGCGGCGCCACCACGTCGATCTCGGCCTAGAGATGACCGATCGCCCGGTGGACCCTGGCGCAGAGATCCCCGCCGACTGGCTCACCTTTGAGCGGGTGAAGCCCCTGTTCTTGGACCCGCGCTCGCAGCTTCGTGAGCTGGCCCTGGACCTCGCCCGGTTCGAGATGGCGCGTTGGCAGCCGCCGATGCCCGATCTGGTGCAGCTCTCCGAGGCCTCTTACGCCGAGGTCCGCGCCTTTGTGCGTAAGGCCCTCACCGTAGACGAGCACCCCGACCACAAACGGATCCGCATCGACCCCGCGCGTTTGACCCCCGAGGCGGTGTACCGCTTCTGCGAGTCTCTCGACGCCGAGACCCGCGCCTTGGGCATGGAGCTGATCGGGCGCCACAAACACCTCGCCTTGCCTGAAGAGCTCTTCCGGCTCAGCGAGTCCCCGGATCGCAACGTGCGCGCCTTCGTCGTGCGCACCGTGCGGGGCCTCTACCGCGACCGGGGCATCACTGAAGGTTGGAAACCTACGCCGCCCCCGGTCTCGACCTTGGGCAAAGCGGCGAACGCCGTCCAGGTGGCCCCCACGGGCCCGGCGCCCCGGCCCGCCTCACACCCCGCCAGCGCCGAGCAGCTCGCGGCGTTTCTGCGCCAGACGCTCTACGGGGTGCCCCCGGCCCGGCCGCCCAAAGATGTCGATCGTGGCCCCAAGCTGCGGCCTTTGCCCGCGCGTAAAGCCAAGCTCGCGCTGGTCGAGGTGCTCCGCGATCTCGCCGTCGAGGACGCCAACCTCGCCGCCGTGGTCGCCCCCGTGCTCCGCGACTTCTCCGAGAGCCGGGGCGCCTCTGAGCGCGCGGCGTGTTTCGTCGCGCTCACCCGAATCCGCCACGCCCACCCCGGCTTAGACGCCCAAGAGGGGAGCCGCTGATGGCCCACGTCGATCGTATGTTCCAGCACCGCGGCGCGGTCACCGGGCTTCGTGCCCAGGGTGACGCGCTCTGGTTCACCACCCGCCACGCTGAGGGCCACGCCACGGCGCTGTACCGCCTCGATCTCGACAAGGTCGAGCAGAAGGCGTACCCGCTGCCCTGCGGCGGCCTCGATCTGGACCCGGACGGCGACGATCTCCTCGTCACCGCCGAGAACGGCCAGATCTACCGCCTTCGGGCGGGTGAGGCGGCGCTCTCGCCCATCGGCCCGGCGCTGAGCCCGGCGGGCACGGCCTTGGCGGTGCTCTCCAAGGGGCGCCTCGGCGTGCTGCGCGGCGCGCTGTTGA
>JAKLKE010000197.1 GCA_023150775.1 Myxococcota bacterium | reverse complement strand
CGGGGTGGATGAGCAGGTTGCCGTCGGCATCCTTAAACTCGGCGGCGGAGATGCGGCCCTCGGCCTTGTAGCCGACGTCAACCATCACCCAGTCACCGATGATGTCGATGACGGTGCCCTTGACGACGCTCTGCTCGCGGACGTTTCCTTCGCCAAGAAAGCCGTCGAAGAAGTCTTTGAAGTCGTCGCGGGAGAGGTCGGAGAGGTTGGCGTCGAGATCGATCTGGCTCATGGAATTCCTACCCGAAGGGAAGACCTGCGGGGCTGGGGGGATGTGGAGGGAGCGCCGGCGTGAGATGCCGGGTTTGGCCACACGCGCCTCGGACAATCGAGGGGCGCATGTACGTCGGCGAGACCCCAAAAGGGGCGCGAACCCTTAGCCCTGCGCCTGGATCCCGTCAAGCGCCGCGGGCTTGGGCGAGGCGGACGATCTCTTGGGCGAGCTGCTGCGGGCTTTGCCCCGTCGAGTCCAAAAACACGGCGTCTTCTGCCTGTCGCAGAGGCGCCGTCGCCCGCTGCATGTCTTGGGCGTCCCGAGCGCGGAGGTCTTCACGCACGGCCTCGACGGTGAGGGCCTGGCCCTTCGCGACGAGCTCGGCCTGGCGGCGCCGGGCGCGCTCGTTCACGTCGGCGTCGAGGTAGACCTTGAGCGCGGCGTCGGGCAGCACCACGGTGCCGATGTCGCGGCCGTCCATGACGACGCCGCCGCGCCGGGCCAAGGCGCGCTGGCCCTCCAGAAGCGCCGTGCGCACCTCAGGCAAGGTGGCGACGGCGGAGGCGCCGAGGCTGATGGTCTCGGCGCGGATGGCCTCGCTGACGTCCTCTCCGTTCACCCGCACCGCGAGACGCCCCGCCTCAAACCGCAGCTCAAAGCGGAGCGAAGGGATGAGCGCGGCCAAGGCCGGCCCCTCAGACCACGGCACACCCAGGCGAGCGGCGGCCAGGGCGACGCAGCGGTACATCGCGCCGGTGTCGACGTAAGAGAAGCCGAGGGCCTCGGCGACGAGGCGGGCGACGGTGCCTTTGCCTGAAGACGCAGGGCCGTCGATGGCGATGGCGAAGGCCTCAGCGGGCACGGAGACGCTCCAGCAAAGCGGGGAAGCTGGGGAAAGACGTGCGGATACAGTCGGCGTTCTGCACCGTCGAGGGGCCGAGACCGGCGGGCAAAGCCAAGGCCAAGACCGCCGCCGCCATGCCCACGCGGTGGTCACCTTGGGTAGACACAGCGCCCGCCTTGAGCCCGGCGCGGCCTCGGCCGACCACCCGCAGGCCGTCCGGGCGCTCTTCAGCCTCGACCCCGAAGGCGCGCAAGAGGCCGACGGTGGTGGCGACGCGGTCGGACTCCTTCACCCGCAGCTCTTGAGCGTCGCGGATGATCGTCTCGCCCTCGGCGAAGGCCGCGGCGACGGCGAGCACCGGCAGCTCATCGATGAGCCGGGGGATGAGCCCGCCGCCGATCGTCACGCCACGGAGGCTCGCGGCGCGCACACGAAGGTCACCCACGGGCTCGCCGGAGACGACCCGCTCGTTCTCACGGCGGACGTCCGCGCCCATGGCGTCGAGGGCCTCCAGCACGCCGTCGCGGGTGGGGTTGAGGCCGACCCCCTCCAGGACCAGCTCCGAGCCCTCACAGATCGACGCCGCCACGAGGAAAAACGCTGCGGAGGAGATGTCGCCGGGCACCACGACGTCCACGGCCTGGGGCACCTGGCCGCCGGGCACCACGAGGCGGGCGCCGTCGCGGTGAATCTGCACGCCCATGGCGCCCAGAAGCCGCTCGGTGTGGTCACGGGAGACGAAGGGCTCAGAGAAGACCAGCTCCCCCTCGGCCTGCATCGCCGCGAGGATGAGCGCGGTCTTCACCTGGGCCGAGGCCACTGGAGAGTCGTAGCTGAGGCCACGAAGGGGGCGTTGGCCGCGGATCGAGAGCGGGGCGCGCTCGCCTTGGTCGCGGCCGTCGATCTGAGCGCCCATCAGGCGAAGCGGCGCGCTCACCCGGCGCATCGGGCGGCGGCGCAGGGTGGCGTCACCGGTGAGCACGGCGTGGAGCGGCTGCCCGGCGAGCAGGCCCGTGAGCAGGCGCATCGTCGTGCCCGAGTTGCCGCAGTCGAGCACGTCCTGGGGCTCTGAAAAACGACCGGCGACGCCGGCCACCTCCCCTCCCCCGTCGCTGATCTCGGCGCCCAAGGCGCGCAGGCACGAGGCCGTCGAGCGCACGTCGTCGGCGTCGAGGAGCCCGGTCACCTTGGCCCGGCCTTCAGCGAAGGCGTTGAACAACAGCGCCCGGTGAGAGATGGACTTGTCGCCGGGCACCTGCGCGCGCCCACGAAGCGCGGCGCCGGGCTCCACGACCAAGACGTCGTTCATCCCGCTTCCTCACGCGCGGCGGCCTCGGCGAGCTTCGCGCGGATCACGGCGAGGCGCTCGGCCTCCTCCAAGACCACGCCGAGCTTCCGATAACGGGCGTAGCGGTCCTCGCGCAGGGCTGGGCCGTCGAGTTGGCTCAGCTCAGAGAGATGGCGCTCCAACGCCGCGTCTAAGGCGGCAGCGGCGCCGTCCGGGTCGCGGTGGGCGCCGCTGCCGGGCTCGGGCACGACCTCATCGGCCACGCCGAGGTTGAGGCAGTCTTTGGCGGTGATGCGCAGGGCCTCGGCCGCCCGGGGGCCCTCAGCGCGGTCACGCCAGAGGATCGCCGCGCAGCCCTCGGGAGAGATGACGGAGTAGGTCGAGTTCTCCAGCATCAAGGTGCGGTTTCCGACGCCGAGCGCCAAGGCGCCGCCGGAGCCGCCTTCACCGATGACCACACAGATCACCGGCACCTGGAAGGTCGACATCTCCATGATGTTGCGGGCGATGGCCTCGGCCTGGCCACGCGCCTCGGCGTCGACGCCGGGGTAGGCCCCAGGGGTGTCGATGAGCGTGATGATCGGGCGGCCAAAACGGGCGGCGAGGCCCATCAGGCGCAGGGCCTTGCGGTAACCCTCGGGGCGAGGCATCCCGAAGTTACGCTTGAGGCTCTCTTTGGTGTTGCGGCCCTTCTGGTGGCCCAAGACCGCGACGGGGCGGCCTTTGTAGCGCGCGAAGCCGCAGACGATCGCCGCGTCGTCGTGGCCGGCGCGGTCGCCGTGAAGCTCACGCCACTCGGTGAACAGGCGGCTGATCCAGTCCAAGGAGTACGGCCGCTGGGGATGGCGCGAGAGCAGAGTGCGCTGCCATGGGCTGAGGTCGCGCAGCATCTGACCCTGAAGGCGCCGGGCCTGAAGGTCGAGCTGCTCGATGCTCGCGCTGAGATCGAGGCCCTCCTCTGCCTGGAGGGTCTTCAGAGACTCTATGCGCCGGCGCAGCTCCATCAGCGGCCGCTCGAAGTCGAGGATCAGGTCCATGGGGTCGCTCCGGGGGCCGTCCTAACGCGCGGCGGTGGACGTGTCGCGGGCCGTGCCCCGGATCCTGACCGACCCATTCGCGGTGAGCGCACGAAGGCGCGGCCCGGCGGGGTCTACGAGCACGCCCTCAACCACGGCACGATCGGCGGGGAGATCAAGGTCTACATCGTACCCTTGGCTGGGCAGGCTCAGGTTGAGGTCGCCCAGGCCCAAGGTCACGGTGAGGGCCTCCGGGGGCTCGGAGAGGCCGAGGTCGACGTCGCCGCGGCCGAGGGCCATGGAGACGCGCCGCGCGGCGAGGCGCCCGACGACCTCTCCTTGGCCGAAGGATGCGTCTACCACGCCAAAACGCCCACGCAAAGAGAGCTCCCCGGCGTGCACCGAGACGTCTACATCGAGGCCCGGCGGCAGCTCCACCACCGCCACCACCTCGCAGCCGATGCCCCCGGCGCAGTCAAGCTGCACCTCCCAGACGCCATCACGCTCCGTCGAGAGCACCTGGGCGCTCGACGAGACCCCACGCACCTCCCAACGTAAGGTGGGCGCGTCTACGGCCGCGCCGCCGATCACGCTCACCTCGGCGCGCTCTGCGCTCAGGCGTAAGGCCGTCACGCCGTCTCCGGCGCGTAAGACGAGGCCATCGGCGCTGCAGCCCGCGGTCACGAGGGTCAGGGCGAAGGCGGCGCGGCGGAGCAGGCGGCCTCCAAGGTGCGAGAATCGGCCCATCGGCGCGCTACGTTGGCGCGGACAAGACATTCACCGCTCGCCGAAGGTTTCAGCGGCGATGTGCAGCACGGCGTCGAGATCTTCAGCGCCTACCGACTCAAAGCCGCCGATGGACCTCAACATCTGGCGCTGCTTCTTCGCGAAGCGGCGGGTGTCGCGCTGGGTGCCCTCGATGGCCTCGGCCAAGGAGATCTCCCCGGCGACTCGGGCGCACATCCAGCGATAACCCAAGGATCGCATGGGCTTGAGCTCGCGGCTCACCCCAGCCTTGAGCAGGCCCTCGACCTCGGCGACGTAGCCCTGATCCACCATCTGCAGCACCCGGGCGTCGATGCGGGCGTCGAGACCGGGGCGGTCCACCCACAGGCGCCGGGCGGGCCAGCGGGGCGCGCCGAGGGGATGCTCGGCGTGAACGACGCTCATCGGCCGGCCGGTGAGGTGGAAGACCTCCAGCGCGCGCACGACCCGCACCCGGTCGTTGGGGTGCAGGCGGGCGGCGCTCGCGGGGTCAACGGTGGCCAGGGCGGCGTGGGGGTCGGGCAAGGCGTCCAGAGTGGCGCGCAGGGCGGGATCGACGGCGGGGGTGGGGGCGAAGCCGATGAGCAGCGCGCGTAAGTAAAAGCCGGTGCCGCCGACGACGACGACGTCCTCCCCGGCGCGCAGGCGGGCGTCCGCGCCATCGGCGAGGTCCATCGCCGAGAACTCCTCGTGGGGGTCACGCACGTCGATGTTGTCGTGGGGGAAACGCCGAAGCTCCTCGGGGCTCGGCTTGCCGGTGCCAATGTTGAGGCCTCGGTAGACCTGCATCGCGTCGGCGGAGACGAGGCGCACGGGCCAACGCTCCGCGATGGCCATGGCCAAGGCCGTCTTGCCCGCCGCCGTAGGGCCTCCCAAGACGAGCAGGCGCCCGCTCATGCCCGGTGAAACCTGCGCTCAAGCTCACGCTGGTCTACGCGGATCGCCACAGGGCGGCCGTGGGCGCAGACCGAGAAGTCTACGCCGTCCAGGGCTTTGAGCAGCTCACGCATCTCATAGGGGCTCAGGGTGTGGTGGGCGCGGATGGAGTTGTGGCAGGCCATCGTCGCCAAGACCCGCTCGGCGAGGTCACGCCCGGCGAGGCCCGCGCCACCCTCGGTCAGCTCATCGGCGAGATCGCGGAGCAGGCGGGACAGATCCGCGCTCGCCAAGCCCGGGGGCACGGCGGAGATGGCGAAGCTAGCGCCGCCGTAGGGCTCAACCTCTAAGTTGAGTGCGCGCAGCTCGTCGAGGTGGGCCTCTAGCACCGCCGCGCGGGAGAGCGGCAGCTCGACGATGACCGGGGTGAGCAGGCGCTGGGCGGCGCCGAGGCGCTCGCGGGTGTGCTGCTGGAGGCGGTAGAGCGTCACGCGCTCATGGGCGGCGTGTTGGTCGAGGATGACGAGCTCCCCTGCCCCTTCGCAGAGGATGTAGGTGCCGACGAGCTGGCCGATGACGCGGAGGTCTTGGAAGCGGGGCACAGGCAAGGCCGGGTCGCTGCGCATCGGCTCGTTGCGGGGGCGCTGCGGCGGAGCCTCGGGAGGGGGCGGCGGCGGCTCAGGGCGGGTCTCGGGGCGGGGCGGGGCGACGAAGGGCTCGGCCGGAGCGGGCGTGACGAGGGGCGGGCGGGGCGCGTCCGGTGGGCTCGGCGGCGTGTACGGCGCAGGAGGAGGCGTGTACGGCGCAGGAGGAGGCGGCGGCGCCACACGCGGCGGGGGTGGCGGCCCCGCGTCGTACCCCGCGGAGGGGCTCGACAAGAGGCTCGGCTGGGGCGGGCGCTCGTAGGGGGTCACGGGCACGACCCGGCGCAGGCCGTGGCGCTCCAAGGCGTCGCGGAGGCCGTCGGCGACGAAGCGGAACACGTCGTTGGTGTCCCGAAAACGCACCTCGACCTTGCTGGGGTGCACATTGACGTCGACCTCGTCCGAGGGCAGGCGCAGCTCCAGCACGACGGTGGGGTAACGGCCCTTGGGCACGATGTGGCGGTAGGCCTCGTTCACGGCCTTTCTCAGCGTGAGATCCCGCACATAGCGGCCGTTGACGTAGAGGAACATCGCCCCGGCGGCGTTCGCGTGGTGCACGCCGACCGGGCTCAACAGCGCCTCGATGGTGGCGTTCCCGCTGGAGAGCTCAAAGGGGAAGAGCGCCTGGCCTTGGTCGCTGAGCAGCTCCGCCGCCCGGGCGGCCCGGGTCTTCACCGCCGGGGCGCGCAAGAGGGCCCGACCGTCATGAGTGACAGTCCAGTCTAGCTCAGGGCGGATGAGCGCCTCACGCACGACGGCGTCGACGCAGTGGCCAAGCTCGGTGCCCGCAGCGCGCAGAAACTTGCGCCGGGCGGGCACGTTGAAGAACAAGGCCCGCACCATCACCCGGGTGCCGACGGGGCAGCCCGCGGGCTCCGGCGGCTGAATCTTGCCGCCATGAACGGCGAGGCGGGTGCCCACCTCTTGATCGGCGGGGCGGCTGGTCAGCTCAAAGCGGCTCACGGCGGCGATGGACGGCATCGCCTCCCCCCGAAAGCCGAGGGTGGAGACGTGGTTGAGGTCGTCTTCAGTGCGCAGCTTGGACGTGCCGTGGCGCTCGATACACATGAGCACGTCTTGGCGGTCCATGCCCCGGCCATCGTCGGTGACGCCGACCAGGGTGCGGCCGCCGGACTCTAGCTCAACCTCGACCCGGCGCTCAGCCCCTGCGCTTGTTGGCGCGGCGGCGGTCCATCATCAGACCATGTGTTCGCCAGGCAGGGGCTCACCCGGGCGGCGCTTGCGGCGGAAGAACAGCCGCAGTGACGTACCCTTGAAGCCATACGCCTCGCGCAGACGGTTGGAGAGGTATCGTTTGTACGCCTCATCGACGCCCTCGGGCACGTTGCACCAGAGCACGAAGGTGGGCGGACGAACACGGATTTGGGTCATGTAGTTGATGCGCACCGGGCGGTGGTGACGCTGGGGCACGGAGTGGGCGAGCACCGCCGCGCGTAAGAAGCGGTTGCACTCCGCCGTGGTGAGGCGCTGGTTGAAGGCCTTAAACACCTCCTCCACCATCGGCAGGATACGCGACACACCTTTGCCCGACTTGGCGGAGATGTAGAGCACCGGGGCCCAAGGCGCGTGGGGCATCCGGTGGCCGAGCTCTTTCTCAAGCACGGTGATGTCACGCTCAGGGTCGTCGCGGACGAGGTCCCACTTGTTGACCAAGAGGATGACCGCGCGGCCACGGTGCAGCACGACCTGGAGCAGCCGGGCGTCTTGTTCGGACACGCCCTCATCGCCGTCGAGCACCATGAGCACGACGTGGCAACGCTCGATGGCGCGCAGAGACCGGGAGATGGCGAAGCCCTCCAGATCCGTCTCGATGCGGGCTTTGCGGCGGATCCCGGCGGTGTCTACGAGAACAAACTTGCGCCCGCCGGTCTCCAGAGGGAGATCGATGGCGTCCATGGTCGTGCCGGGCTTGTCGCTGACGACCTGGCGATCTTCGCCGATGAGGCGGTTCACCAGGGTGGATTTGCCGACGTTGGGGCGGCCCAAGACGGCGATGCGGATCTCGTCGGGCTCGGGCGCGAGGCGGCGTTTGCCCGTGGGCGCCGGGGCCTCGGCCTCGTCGAGCTCGGGCTGCCAGTCCTCGTCGAGCTCATCAGCGTCCTCGTCGTCGGAGTCGGGATCTTCGGCGTCTTTGGCCTCGGAGTCCTCGTCGTCTGAGTCCTCGTCATCCGAGTCCTCATCGTCCGAGTCCTCGTCATCCGAGTCCTCATCGTCCGAGTCCTCGTCGTCCGAGTCCTCCTCCTCGTCTTCGTACTCCTCGTCGTCCTCGGGGAGCGCGCCGGAGTCGTCGTCTTCGTCGTCCTCCTCCGCCGGGCCCGGGCCGAGCAAGAGGTAGACCTCGTCCATCAGGTCGGTGATGCCGTGGTCGTGCTCGGCGGAGACGAGGTGCAGGGTCTCGAAGCCGAGCGCGTAGAACTCCGCGGCCTCCAGACGCTGCTGGTTGCCCTCGACCTTGTTGATGACGAGCAGCACCTTGGAGTGCACCGTGCGCAGCACCCGGCCCACCTCCTCATCGAGGGGGTTGAGCCCGGCGCGGCTGTCGACCACAAACAGCACGACGTCGGCCTCACGCACGGCGGCGAGGGCCTGGGCGCGCACGTTGCGGAAGAGCTGATCTTCGGGGTGGGGCTCAAAGCCGCCGGTGTCGACGATCATCACCGAGTAGCCGTAACGGTCGGTGATGTCGTAGTGCCGGTCGCGGGTGACGCCGGGCGTGTTGTGCACGATGGCGCTGCGGTGGCCGATGAGTCGGTTGAAGAGCGTAGACTTGCCGACGTTCGGGCGACCGACGATGGCGATGACCGGGAGGCGAAGGGGCATAAATCACTCGTCCCACGGGGATTCGTCGTGGGGTGGCTGGCCGCCGAGGCGGTGGCGACAGGGGCGGCCGGGCCGAGGCGCGGACAGGGAGGCTGCTTGCCTAACCCGATCCGCCCCCAGCGCACACGACGGCGCCCGCAGCGGGGAGAGGGTCAGGTCGGGTCGGGCAGGCCGAGCTCACGAAGCTGGCGGGGTTTGCGGGTCCAGTCGGGCTGAACCGTGACGTGCAGCTCCAGGTGTGTCCGGGCGTCGAGGAGCTTGTTGATCTCCAGCCGGGCCTCGGTGCCGATCTTCTTGATCATCGAGCCCCCTTTGCCGAGCACGATGGCCCGCTGGCTGGTGCGCTCGACGAGGATTCGGGCGAAGATCTGCACCTTTCCGTCGCTCTCGCGCTCGGTCTCGTCAAAGCGCTCGATCTCGACGGCGATGGAGTACGGCAGCTCACGCTGGAGGTGGTGGAACAGGCGCTCGCGGATGAGCTCGGCGACGATCACCCGCTCCGGCTGGTCGGTGACGAGCTCGGGGTTGTAGCCTTGGGGGCCTTCTGGCAAGGCGCCACGAATCTCGGCGAGTAAGGTCTCTACGCCCAAGCCCGTGCGCGCCGAGAACGGCACGATCGCCAAAAACTCGTGCTTCGCCCGCCAGGCCTCGATGACCGGCAGCGCCCAGGCGGGGTGAATGGCGTCGGCCTTGTTGAGCGCCAGGATGACGGGTTTGCCCTCTTGGAGCACCCGGTTGAGCAGCACCTCTTCGCCGACCGAGAGCACCGGGCGATCGGCCTGGGCTTGGTGGGCGGCGGGCTCCAGATCGACGAGCAGCACGACGACGTCCACCTCGGCGAGGGCGCCTTCAGCGGCCCGCACCATGGAGCGGTTCATCGGGCTCCAGGCCTCATGGTGGCCCGGGGTGTCCAAGAGCACGATCTGCTCGTTTGGCCCGGTGTAGATGCCGACAACGCGGGTGCGTGTGGTCTGCGCCTTGGGGCTGGTGATGCTCACCTTTTGGCCGAGCACACGGTTGAGCAGCGTGGACTTGCCCACGTTGGGTCGGCCGACGAGGGCCGCCGTGCCGAATCGATGGGGGGTAGTCACGCTTGGGGCTCCTGAACGGGGAAGAGATCTAACTCGGAGAGGTCGTCCAGCGCCGCTGAGGCCCGGGCGGCGTCTTGGGCGAGGCGCTGATCAATCTGGGCCAAGGCGGCCACGGCGGCCTCACGCTCGGCGAGCTTCTTGGAGGGGCCCGAGCCTTGGGTGACGATAAACACGTCGGTGGCGGGGGCGGTGACGCTGACCTGCACGGTGTAGACGCGGGCGTGGGGCAGGCCCTCTTCGCCGACGGGCGTGTAGCGCGGCATCACCTTCCACCGCGCCATGCTGCGCTCTTGGAGGGTGCTCTTGGGATCGCGGCCCAGGGACACCGCGCCGGGCGTGCGGAGACGAGCGCCGAGGGTGGCCTCGATGAGCGGGCGAAGGGGGGTGAGCGCGCCGCCAGAGTCGAGGTAGATCGCGCCGAGCAGGGCCTCGAAGGCGTCGGCGAGGATCTTCTCTTTGTCGCGGCCGCCCATGAGCTCCTCACCGTTGCCCAGGCGCAGCAGCGGGCCGAGGCCCAAGGCCCGGGAGGCGTCGGCGAGGGTCTCCGCGCGCACGAGCTCGCTGCGAACCCGGGTGAGCGTGCCTTCGGGGGCGTCGCCGAGCTCGGCGTAGATGAGGTGGGTGACGAGGAGTTGCAGGACGGAGTCGCCGAGGAACTCCAGGCGCTCGTTGTGCGCCGGAGACCGGCCCTCGGCGGAGTGGCTCTTGTGGGTGAGCGCCTGCTCCAAGAGCGTCGGCTCGTGAAAGACGTAACGAATACGAACCTGAAGGTCAGCGAGCGTCATGCGACCTCGGGGGCGTGGGCGGGCGCGACCGCGGGCGTGAGGGCCCGCCGGATGGTGCCGCCGCCCAAGACCTGCTCACCGCGGTAGATCACGACGGCTTGCCCGGGGGCGACCGCCCAGGCCGGCTCCTCAAAAT
>JAKLKE010000196.1 GCA_023150775.1 Myxococcota bacterium | reverse complement strand
CCTCAGCGCGCCGAGTGAAGGCCGCTGGCCCGTCGGCGCTTCGGCGACCCTGTGCGCTCACTCGACAAGGCTGCGAGGGACATGAGCGGTGGCGCGAGGCCGAGGCCCGGGTTGAGCGGCCTCGTGAACGTGACGCGCTCGCGGCGTGACGCTGACAAAAGCCCTCGTGGAAGTCGAAAAATCGCGGATCATGCACTTCCGACGAGCTTCCACGGCGCTTCCGAGGCGCTTCCACCGGCTTCCGAAGAGCTTCCACGGGCTTCCGAAGAGCTTCCACGGGCTTCCGAAACGTATCTGACGGCTTCCGCACCGGAACAGCCTGAAGAATTACAACTTCCACGGCGACTCCGCGCCCCGGCGCCTTCAGAATTACAACTTCCGAGAAGTAGCCTTTGCGCGCCTCGGCGCGTTCCACACACGACACGCGATGGTGATCCGCAGAGTCCGGCGGCGCGGTCGCTCACGGGGACGCTCGGGTGTCGTCGGGGGAGACGTGGCGAGGCAGACATCTACACGGGCTCCCAGCGCGCTGATTCATGAGCGGTCGCGGCTCTCCCCGACCCGCCGCCTCGCCGGTCCCGCGCCCCCCTCGGGGGTCATCTCACCGAGCCAGCAGCGGCCCCAATCGGCGTCAATGACCGTGGGGTCATGGCGGATCCGCATAGCGTCAGGTTAAGCCCTGGCCCTCGCCGCGCGTCTGGGGCTCGGCGGCTCACGACAGGAGGGCAGATGGACGACGGCATCAGCGCGGTTCAGACGGCGGGCGCGGCGCGGAGGGCGCTCGTGGCCGTGGAGCGCTTCGTGCTCGCGACGCGCGACAGCGGCTACAAGGACACGGCGGCGGCCGTCGCGGAGCTCGTGGACAACGCCGCCCAGGCCGGGGCGCGGCGGGTGCTGATCCGCGTCGATGAGGAGGACGAGGGGCTCCGGGTGCGGGTGGAGGACGACGGCGAGGGCATGGACGCGGCGACGCTCCAGCAGGCGCTGTGTTTTGGGGGCAGCGCGCGCTTCGGCGACCGGGCCGGGCTCGGTCGCTATGGCATGGGGCTCCCGAACAGCTCGCTTAGCCAGGCGCGGCGGGTCGAGGTGTTCTCTTGGCGTGGCGGGAGAGCCCCCCTTCGCGCGCACCTCGACGTGGACGAGGTCGCATCAGGCGCCCAGCCGGGCGTAGACTGGCCCACGGTCTGCCCCTTTCCGCCGACGTTGAGTGAGACGCGGCCGCCCAGCGGCGCGCTCGTCGTGTGGCGCCGCTGCGACCGCCTGGATCTGAGGCGCCCGAGCGCCCTGGCCCGTCGGCTGCGCGCGCAGCTCGGGCGCGTCTTTCGGGAGCTGATCTGGGATGGGCTGGCGCTTGAGGTGAACGGTGAGCTCGTCGAGGCCATAGACCCGCTTCGGCTGCGCTGCGGCGACGGGCGACTGTTCAACGCGCCCCTCTGCTTTGACGTTCGCGCGGTGGGCGAGGCTGGCGAGGTCGTCGAGGGCTGTGTCGAGGCCCGCTTCGTGGAGCTGCCCGTCGAGCGCTGGCACGATCTGCCCGTCGAGGAGAAGCGCGCGCTGGGCGTGACCGGCGGGGCGGTGGTCTCTGTGCTGCGCGCCGGGCGGGAGATCGACGCGGGCTGGATGTTGATGGGCGACAAACGCCGCGAGAACTATGACGACTGGTGGCGATGCGAGCTGCGCTTCTCGCCGAGCCTCGACGAGCTGTTCGGCGTCACGCACACGAAGCAGCAGATCCGCCCCACACAGACGCTCAAGGAGCAGCTCTGCCCCGAGCTTGAGCTCGTCGCCCGCGCCCTGAACGTCCGCGCCCGCCGCGCCCATGACGCCGCCCAGCTCAGGCGCCGCCTCGCCCCCACGGAGGCCCTCGCCGCGCGGGTCGAGCCGCGGCTGCCCCCGATGGCCCCGCCAACGCCAGAGGATCGCGCCCTCGCCGCGACGATCGCCGCCGGTCGCCCGCTCCCCGCGCCGCCCCGCGGAGGCGGGCTGGGCTATGTGCTGGTCCCCGACGCCACCGACGCGGAGACCGGCGGCGCCGCGGCCTGGGCCGTCGCCCGAGACGACGCGCGCCTCATCGCCGCGCTCAACCCCGCGCACCCCCTCGTGCGAGAGGCGCTCGCCCCCGCCCCACGAGAGGCCACCTTGGAGCTGATGATCTTGGCGATGGCCCGCGCCGAGGCCGCCGCCCCCGCGCCGGAGCGCCCCGCCCTGGCCGACTTTCGGCGGCGCTGGAGCCAGGGGCTCGCCGAGCTGATGAAGGAGCGCCCGGATGCCCGATGAGCGCCCGTGGCGACCTCTGCGCCCGACCTTGCCACCCGGTGCCGCGGCGCGCTGGACGGCGCTGTGCGAGGCGATCGTGGGCGCCCAAGGAGACGCCGCCGCCTTGGCCCGGCTACGGGAGGCGCTCCCCGAGGCGCTGGGTGCTTTACCCGAGGCCGATCGCCCCGCGCTGCGCGCCGCCGCCCTGGTCGCCCTGGACCTCAGCCAGCAGGGCTGGGAGGCGCGGCTTGAGGCGGGTCTCTCGCTGCGGAGCCCGGCCCACGACACAGACCCCCAGGTCGAGAAGGCCCGGACCCGCGCGCGGCTCGTGGTCCAGCGTGACCGACAGCTCCAAGAGCCCGCGACCCAGGCCTTCTTGCGGCGCATGGAGGCCCGCGCGCCCCACGGCGGCGCCTGGCGGAGCGTGCGAGATCTCACCCGCGACGGCGCAGCGCTCGCGGCGCGGCTGCGCGAGGCCATCGGGGCGCCCGACGCGGCGGAGCGGCTCGCCGAGGTGATCCAGCCGCGCCTGGAGCTCGTGGAGGAGTCGCGGCGCTGCGCTCACACCGGCCTCCTGCTGCGCGACATCTGGCGGTACTTTCGCCACACCTGGAGCACGCCCTACCGCAGCGTGCCCGGTCGCGGCATGGCCTGGCTCGTGCGCGACGCCGCCGCGCCCAACGAGCCGATCATCGGCCTCTTCGCTCTGGTGAGCCCGCCCGCGCAGATCTCAGCGCGGGATCGTTGGCTGGGCTGGGAGCCCGACGCCGTGGTCGCCCGCCTGCGTCACGCGCCCACGGACGCCCTCGCGCGCTGGCTCGTGGGGGAGCTCGCCCGGGCCCGCGCCGAGCTGTTTGTGCAGGATCTCGTCGAGGACGGGGTGATCTCCCCCTCGGCCCTGCGCGCGCCCGACGAGGAGGCCATCACCCGCCTGCGGGCCGAGGCGCTGCGGGCCCGCGCGGTCCACGGGCGCTTCGCGCGACCGACCACGCCCGACGCGGCCCCCGACGAGACAGACTGGGAGGCCCGGGCGCGCGCTCCGCTGTTCCGGGCCAAGCGCGCGCTCCTGCTCGCGGCGCTCTTGGAGGCCGCGCGGGGCTTGGGCCCGGGGCTGCTCCGCGCGCCAAGCGCGGCGACCCTCGCCGAGGCGCTGTCCCGGCCCGAGGGGGCGCGGGCGGCGCGGATCCTCGCGCGGCGGGCGAAGGCCGATCGTATGGGCGCGCAGCTCGCTGAGCTTGGGGTCTGCGGGGCGCTGCCGCCCTACAGCGCGCTGCTGGGGGGCAAGCTTGTGGCGATGCTCGCGGCGAGCCCCGAGGTGCAGGCCGCTTACACGGCGCGTTACGGCGGGGCGGCGAGCCTCATCGCCTCGTCTATGGCCGGCCGCGCCGTGACCCGCGACGCGCGGCTGTTCGCGATCACGACCTCCTCGTTGTATGGTCGGGCGACAGCGCAGTACGCCCGGCTGAGCGCCCCCGCCGAGGCCTTGGGCGGCCCCGCAGGCGCCCGGCTGACCTATCGTGACCTGGGCCTGACCCTGGGCTACGGCACCGCGCACCTCAGCGAGGAGGCCGCCGAGGCCCTCACCCGCCTCGCCGAGCAGCGCGCCGGGGGCCAGCGCGTCAGCAGCCTGCTCGGTGAGGGGGTGAGCCCCAAGCTCCGCAAGCTGCGCGGTGGGCTTGAGGCGCTGGGGTTCCCGGCCGACGCGCTGCTCCTGCACGGCGGCCACCGCCGGGTCTATGGGCTCGCGCTGGTCGCCCGGCCCCAACACGCGGCGCTGGGGCTTGAGCCTGACCAGGAGCCGCTGATCCCGCAGGATGACCCGAGGGCGGGGACGGAGAGGATCGTGGCGTGGTGGCGGGCGCGGTGGCTTGCGGGGCGGGTGGGGCGTTCAGGGGTGCTGGAGCGGGTGGGGGGCAACCTGAGCAGGTGAAGTCGGCGGCGCTTCGATAGCGGGGCATGCACGATCCCGACAGGACGACCGTTGACGAGCTGGGGCGCCGTCTGGACGCGGGAGGCGGCGACCTTGGGGTGGCTCGGAGCGCCGCGCGCCGATGGTGTCGGGGGACGGTAAGGGGTGCTGGCGTGAGTGTGTCTGCACAGCGTGCGCACGCTGAGCGTGAGCTAAGCAGCTTTGGGGCTGAGTTCTGAATTAATGACGAACATGTATTATATTTTCTATTTTTCAAATTATCAAGCTTAAAGCTCATTCTTGTTGATTGGCATTTTTTTTGCATTGGGGTGGTTGCGGAGAGCACAGTTCATCGCTCTCGCACACAACCACCACTCAGCAAACAGAAAGAGAGGGATCATGCGTAAGCCCACGACCTACACCTCGGCAATCTACCTCGTCCTCCTCCTGGCGTCGGCCTGCTCGAAGGTCGATGACCTCGACAGCGGCGCGTCGGACAGCGCCGACGAGGACAGCGCCGCCGAAGAGGGCCGCGCCGAGGACGCCCAGCCGACCCCCGAGATCTTCCCGATGGACGGCCCCCCCCTGCTCACCGCCGAGAACGTGCTCCGCGACCTCGCCCCGGACACGCGCGAGGAGCGCATGGCCATGCTCACCAACAAGAACTGGATCGGGCTGTTCCAGGACGGCGACCTGAGCTTCACCGGCGAGGAGGGCGAGGTCCTCCAGGTTGAGCTGCCCGAGGGGTACGCGGGCGTTCACCTCGACGTCACGGGCTCGCTCCGCGTCTCCCGCGGCGTGATCTTGCGCTTCCCCGACGACGTGGTGATCGACGCGGCCGACGTCACGCTGGAGGAGGGCGCCGAGCTCCACGCGGGCGGGGCCGTCCTCGTCAACGCCGAGCGCTGGGGCGGCGGGACCATCAACACGAGCGCTGACGTGCGCAACGCGCCGAGCGCCGCGCGGATGCTCCCCTTCGTCGTGTTCGAGAACCTGAGCAGCAGCGGCGGCGGCATGAAGGACTGGCTGAAGGGCTCCATGGGCGGCATCAAGAATGGCGGCTGGAAGCCCGGCGGGACCATCGACATCAGCGAGGAGTACAACACCTACTACGCCTCCACAACCTCCTCAAGCGAAGGCTACACCTACGAGGAGTACGGTTCTGCCGGCTCGCCCGGCGCGAGCGGTGACAATGGCCGCGTGGGTGATGATGGCGTCTGCTGGTGGGGTACCGCGGTCGCTGGCACCAAGGGCGCCCACGGAGATGACGGCGAGCGGGGGCGTGCTGGGCGCCCCGCCTCTCCGATCAACCTGAAGACGGACCAGTACTACGGTGGCACCTTCATCGCGGAGGGCGGCGCCGGAGGTAAAGGCGGCGCCGGGGGCGCCGGCGGCGACGGCGGTGACGCGGTCGACTGTCTGTGGTCGATGGAGTACGGCCAGGAGGGCGGAGACGGTGGTGACGGCGGTGACGGCAGTGACGGCGGCGCCGGGGGCGACGTGACGGTCATCTACGGATCCACATCGGCGGAGGCCTCGCACGTCATCTCCACCTCGGGTGGCAACGGCGGCGCGGGTGGCCATGGCGGCGCGCGGGGTGTTGGTGGCGCCTCTGACGGCAAGGCCTTCGGCGGCGTGGACGGCACCAAGGGCGCGAGCGGCGACGACGGCGCCGATGGCGCAGCTGGCGTGGTGAACGTCGGCCCCGCGAGCTGAGCCCTGAGCGCTGGGGCAGCACCCCAGCCTCCCCCATCAAGTCCGAGGCGCGTGGTCACCGGCGGTCGGTGACCACTCGCCCTCGGCGATCTCCAGGTGAAGGCATGAACAACCGCCATGGTGACAGCTCTCTCCGCTCCTTCGCGCGCCTCTCGGCAGGCGTGCCCTCGGCGCCGCCCCTCGTCCATCGCCGCGAGGCGGGAGCCCTCACATGGCGCCTCAGCGTGCCTGACTACGACCTGAGCCTCGGGGAGCTCCCGACCTCGACGCTGCGCGCGGACGTTGACCCACTCTCATACGCCAAGGCGGCGTGATCGGGCCTCAACGCGCTCGAACTTAACTTTTGCCACCTCCCGTATACTATGCGTTACGGCCAACGGAGACCCCCATGCACCCCCCCAAAGCGCCCCAGTGGCTCCATAAGCTCGTCCTCCATGCCCAGAACGAGCGCCTGCCGGTCGTCCATGTCCCGGGGCTCGACCTCGTCCTCAACTGCTCCTTCGTCGCCCTCGCGCGCTGGATCGTCTGGAGGACGGCGCGCGCCGCTCAAGGCTCTACGGTGAGGCGGTGTTCGCTGCTCGCGATGAGCCTCGATGGCCTCCCGCGCGAGGAGGCCCAGCGGCAGCTCAGCGGCTGGCTAGAGCTCTGCCGAGGGAGCTGGCTGGCGCTGGACTTGGGCTGGGAGACGAAGCTAGAAGAGGAGGCGCTGGTCAAGGAGGCGCGGGCCCACGACGTGCGGCTGATCCTGTTTGGGGATCACGCGCCGGTTCGCGAGGTTGCCCGATCCGGCCATGCGGCCGACGACCGCCTCGACCCCGAGGCCATGACCGCCCTGCTGCGCGAGATCGAGCTCGTTGAGGGTGCGTTCGTCGTCGCGACAGATCCAACCCTCGCTCGGGTTCATCAGAGCGCCCTCGCGTGCGTCGGCGCGGGGAAGTTTGTGCGGCTCTGCGGCGCCCCCGGCCGCGGCCGCGGCGCCCTCGCCCTGGCCGTCCTCTGCGCGGCGAGCAGGGAGGAGCCTTGGGTCGTCGCGCCCGGGACGCCTGATGACGCGCAGCTGAAGACGACGAGCCCGGTGATCCTGAGAGACCTTGACCTCTTTGGCGCCGACGAGCTCCAGGTCACCAGGGCGCTGTTCGCCTCGCGTGAGGAGCTCAGCCAGCTCCACAGCAAGCTCGGTCGCCAGCAGGGTGTGTCACCGCCGCGCCCCGCGGCCTTGAGCGTTCGGATCCGCGCATCGTTGCAGGCAGAGCTCGTCAAGCTCGCCGAGGCGCTCTGCACCACCAACCCGACGATGCTGGGCGTGCTCGCCAAGCTGATCACCGCCGGGGCGATGCACAGTCGGTCGTGGCGTGACGCCACGCCGATGCTGCTGAGCGGCGAGCCAGGCGTCGGGAAGTCTCATCTGGCGAAGGAGCTTCACAAGGTGCTCCACCCGCCTGATAAGTCGGACGCCCCGCTCGTCGTCCTGGATCTCGCTTCGATCTCGCGCGAGCTCTACGAGTCCGAGCTGTTTGGCATCGAGAACAACATCGCGAGCTCCGTGGATGGTCGCGTCGGGAAGCTTGAGGCCGCCTCCTCGGGCCTCCTGTTCATCGACGAGGTCGGATTGTTGTCCTTGGAGCAGCAGCGCGCGCTCCTCCACCCCCTCCAAGAGCGCTCGTTCTGGCGAATCGGCGCCGAGGCGAAGCTCAAGAAGCCGGGCGCGGGCAAGGCTAGCGCGCGAGATGAGCCCTCCGGGACCGACAAGCCCAGCGCCCCGAAGAAGATCGAGGTGCAAGCCCTCATCCTGCTGGGCACGAACGCGAACCTGGACGTCGCGGTCAAGAACGGCATGTTCCGCGCGGATCTCCGCGATCGGCTGGGGACGCAGCTCGTCATCCCGCCGCTGCGTGAGCGGCCCGAGGACATCTTGCCCCTCGCCAAGCGCTTCTATCTGGCGGGCGAGGCGACGCCCGAGGGCTTCGACTGGATCGAGGAGGAGGCGGCGAAGATCCTGCTGTCGTGGCGCTGGCCAGGGAACGTGCGGGAGCTCCAGACGCTCATGCTCGACGCGCGGCGCCAGCGCTTAGAAGACCCTGACCGGGCGGAGGATGACCTCCAGCTGAAGGTGTCACAGCTCGGGGTGCTCGCGCGATACGCTGAGCTGAAGACGCTGCCCCCGGTGATCGCGACCGTGTCCTCGGCGAGCGCTGAGCTGGAGCTGCCCGTTCAGACGCAGCAGGCCCTTCACGGCGTGAGCCTCGACGTCTTGGCGATGGGCGAGCGTCAGACGAGCGACGGGGAGCGCGTCGCGCTGCGTCACGCCCTCCTCGCCGCGTTCTACGACCGCCCGGTGTCGAAGGACGCGATCCAGGCCCTGGAGCGCCAGGTCTGGGCGGGCGATCTGCGCGAGCTCATGGACGTCGCTGACGTGCTTCGCCGATCCAGGGCGCCGCTCATCACACGAGCGGTCATCCGCGACGAGCTGCCGACCTTGCTCCAGGATGAGCAGGGCTCCTCGCTGCTGGTGGTGCTGCAACCTCGGTTGGGCCGTGACGGTGAGGTGACCGGCACGACCGTCGAGGTCGCGGCCGCGGCGGCGCTGCTCGGCCGCGGCGGCGCCTGGGAGCACCTCCAGCGCTACGCGGAGGACGCGCCCGACGAGGAGCTTCAGCGTCGCCTCGGCGTCATCGCGCAGCTCGCGCGGCCCCATGTGCCCAAGGTCATCGATCTGCTGAGCCCCGGCGTGAGCCGCGCGTCCGTCCTGATCTTGCGGTCGGAGCAGCGGATCAAGGTGCACACCTTCAAGGGGGTGCGGCACACGGTCTGGGCCGCGGCGATGGGCTCAGCGCCTCAGGAGCTTCAGCAGGTGCTCTTCGCGGAGCCCGCCGACCTGGGCGCGATCGGCCTGATCGAGCTGCGGGACGAGCGAGGTGCGCTGATCGTGCAGCTCGCCGTGGCGACGGGCGCCAACACCTTGAGGGAGCACGCGGCCGGCCTCAGCGCGCGCCTCACCGAGAGCGCCCGCGCGACGGAGGTGCCGCGGGAGGAGGAGAGCCCCGCCCAAGAGGTGACCATGTCGTTCGAGCTCAGCGAGGAGGCCTACGTGAGCTTGGGCGAGGTGCTCGTCAAAGCGACGACGCTGCTACGCGAGGAGAAGAGGGCGCCGTACTGGCTCAAAGACTACGTGATCAAGCGGCTCTTGGATCTGGAGCGCAAGGGCAACGCCGCGGTGAAGCCTGTGCGTTTGTACTTGACGCACGACGAGCGGTTTAGCCAAAATCTCTCCCGCTTGTACGAGTCGGGCAGAAACGGGGCAGCACAGGTTGATCTGGCGCGGCGGCTGATCGAAGCTGGAGCGCCTCATGAGCGGCTGAAGGTTCTTCCCAAGGGACTTCAGAAGGAGCTAACTCCGCTGATCGACGCCACGTTGGCTGCATCGTGAGCGCACGCTGTGCGCGTGCAGCGCTGGGCTTCGGCTCAGCGAGTGTTGGATGCACAGCGGCTGCACAGTGTGCGCACGGCGCCCGCGAGTGGCGACCACCCTGGGTGGGCTCGCGGCGCGCGGGCAGCGCCAGGGTGGTGTAAGCGACGATTCTTGACGCTGGTGCGCTTGGCACAACCCTTGCTCTATGACTTGTGTTCCTCCGAGAAAGGTTCTCGGTAGGGCATTCTCATAGATGCTGGAAGAAGAGGAGAACACGATGGCCGCGAAAACAACCACGAGCCTTATCGCCATGACCAAGTTGCTGATCGGTCTGGGATTCTTGCTGATGGGCGCGCAGCTCGTCACCGGCGGCACCGATAGCGGCGGCGACAACGCGCGAAGTGGTGTGGCAGCGTCGCAGCGTCTGATGTATGCCGACAGGCCAAAGAACAAGCCGGGCTATGGCTCCAACATCCAAGTCAAACTCCCGGACTGGGTGCTGACGGGCGGTGTTAGCGATCTGGTTATAGAACGGACCCTTGGTGATAGCGATCACTTTACGCTCACCGGGAGCGATGCGTCTTCTGCGCTGACTTTGCTGAAGTACGGCTTCATCAACTCGAAGACCGCGTGGAACGATGACCTCGTGGCGGCGCTGGCTATGGGGTCCAAGCTTGAGGCGCATGGATGGCTCCATGACTTGTGCGAATCGTCCGGTGAGCCGTGCGAAAACAACAGCGACTACCTGTCCTTTTTGGTAGCCAGCATGGATGAACTTCAACTTCAGAAGTCGGACGAGGAGCTTGAGGATGAAGGGATCGTAAGGTATACTAAGGAGGATCCGACGATCTGTTTTGAATTCTGGATGCACAGCACCAACCCCGTTGAAATGGGGACACCTGCTGAGATGGCGTCTAGGGACATGCCTCATACGTCTCATACGACGGAGATGGAGCCCCAATTAATCAAGGTGCAGAAATGCCATAGCTGTGTAGCTACGTATGGCGAGAAGGCGTGCAAGGGCTCCACCATTCTAAGGCACACCAACGGGGAAGACTTTCCGTACAGTCTCGTGATGACCGCGACAGAGGACATGTTATGGGCAGACAACTCATATGAGGATTACAACCCCGTCGGGCTCTTTTGGTGGGCGTATGTCACAACTCAAGAGGGGTTGCGGCGGTCGGGTTCCTTCCTCTCTCCTGACGACTCCCCGTTCGCGTCCAAGCCTTCG
>JAKLKE010000195.1:10273-10554 GCA_023150775.1 Myxococcota bacterium | reverse complement strand
GAACCCCAGCGACGACGACACCGGCGTGACCGGCGACAGCGACGACGGGATCGACACTGGGCCGGGCCTGGTCTTTGATCCCGAGGAGCCGAGCTTCGTCGCCACCTTTAACGGAGGCGACTGGGCGGGAGACGAGGGCTATTGGCAGGGCGGCCCCACGAGCTACCTTCGCGCCAACGGCGGCACCTCAGCGCGCACGGAGAACACGATCATCGAGATTCAAGGCGACATCCACAACGCCGGGCGTTTCCCCGTGCGCTCCATCGTCTACGCCGAGGCCA
>JAKLKE010000195.1:0-10263 GCA_023150775.1 Myxococcota bacterium | reverse complement strand
CTTTGACCTCCGCTACGAGGTCAAAGATCCCCCCGGCGTCTTCTTCGTCGTCGAGGGCTTCGCCAACGGCGACGAGCTCTTCGGCGCCTTGGAGGGCGAGGCCACGGTGACCGACACCATCGGCAGCGCCGGCAGCGTCCTCTGGTCGGGCACGACGCTGCGCTCCTGGCCGACGTTCTGAGCGGCGTCGGCCCGGCCCCCGCTCAGTCCAGGCCGAACTCTTCTGCG
Source organism: Myxococcota bacterium (assembly GCA_023150775.1). GTDB lineage: Bacteria > Myxococcota_A > UBA796 > UBA796 > CAJQPC01 > JADKFE01. Next base: position 10,035 of record JAKLKE010000195.1, on the reverse strand, counting down.
GCGCTCTTGAGCTCGACCTTGGGCTGGTCCTCTTTCATCAAGAGGTAGGGCCCAGCGACGAGGCAGTCCATGTTTGTGCGCATGAAGCAGCGCCAGGCGTCTTCAGGCGTGTTCACGATGGGCTCGCCGCGCACGTTCATCGAGGTGTTGATGATGACCGGGCAGCCTGTACGTTTGTAGAAGGTGTTGATGAGGTCGTAGTAGAGCGGATCTTGCTCACGATTCACGGTCTGGATCCGCGCGCTGCCGTCCACATGGGTGATCGCGGGGAGCTCCGGCTTGTCCTTCTTGACCTGGGCGACGAGCAGCATGTAGGGCGAGGGGCGGTCGAGCTCAAACCACTCCGCGCACTTCTCCTCCAAGACCGAGGGCGCGAAGGGCCGAAAACCTTCGCGGAACTTGATCTTCATGTTGATGATGCGGCGCATCTCCGGGTGCCGGGCGTCGCCGATGATGCTGCGGTGGCCGAGCGCCCGGGGGCCCCACTCCAGGCGGCCCTGGTAAAAGCCGATGACGTGGGCGGTGTCGATGAGCTCGGCGACCCGCTCCAGGAGCTCCTCGCGGTCGAGGCGCCGGTAGACGGCGCCTTGGCGGTCGAGCGTGTCGCGGATCTCCTCTTCGGTGTAGCCCGGCCCGAGGTAGACCGACGGCAGACGCGGCGCCCGGGGCTTCTTGAGGAGCTGGTTCCACAAGAGGTACGCCGCGCCCATGGCCCCGCCCGCGTCGCCGGCGGCGGGCTGCACGAAGAGGTCCTCCACCCCGGCCTCTCGCAAGATGACCCCGTTGGCGACGCAGTTCAGCGCCACGCCCCCGGCCATACACAGGCGCTTGACGCCGGTCTTCTCGATCGCCGAGCGCGCGAGCTTGACCATCACCTCGTTGGTCAGCTCTTGGATGGACCGGGCGACGTCTTTGTAGTGCTGGGTGAGCTCTCCGCCCTCCAGAGGCCGCCGGGGCTGGCCCATCAAGGCCTCAAACTGCTCGTTGAACATGCGCTGGCCGCGGTCATAGTCGAAGTAGCGCATGTCGAGGCGGAAGCTGCCGTCGTCCGCCACCTCGATCATCTTGCGGATGGGCTCGACCATGGTGGGCTCACCATACGGCGCGAGGCCCATGAGCTTGTACTCCGCGGAGTTCACCTTAAACCCGCAGTAGTAGGTGAAGGCCGAGTACAACATCCCCAGAGAGTGCGGGAAACGCACCTCCCCCAGAAGCTCAAGATCCGTGCCCCGGCCCACGCCCCAGGACGCCGTCGCCCACTCGCCGACGCCGTCTACGGTGAGCACCGTCGCCTCGTCCCAGCCCGAGCAGTAGAACGCTGAGGCGGCGTGGGAGAGATGATGTTCGGAGTAGAGCACCGGGCCGTGGTAGTCGAAGTGTTCGGCGAGCAGCTTGGGCAGGCGCAGCCGCGTGGCGATGTAGCGCGGCATCGAGTCCACAAACTGCCGGTACGACCTGGGGAAGTTCTCGACCTGGTATCGGAGCAGGCGGTCAAACTTCATCAGCGGCTTGTCGTAGAAGATGACCCCGTCGAGCTGCTGCGCGGTGATGCCGCCCTCGCGCAGCACATAACGGATGGTGTTCACCGGGAAGTCAGAGTCGTGCTTCTTCCGGGAGAACAGCTCCTCTGAAGACGCCGCCACGGGCAGCCCATCCCGAAGGAGCGCCACCCCGGCGTCGTGGTAAAAGCAGGACAGTCCTAGGATGTTCATGACGGGAATCCTATCCCGGCGAAGGGGGGCCGCAGGGTGGGCATCGGCAGGGAGGATGATAGCAAATCTCCGCGACGGGAGCGCCCAGACGCGTGGTAGAAACAGGGCGCGGTCGGCTCCAGGCGCGCCGCCCAGAGGGTGTTGTCGATGGTCGATCCGATGAGCGCGCTGCCGAGGCGGGTCGTCTTAGACCACGAGACGCTCTCGTCCTGCGCCGCCAACGACCCCATCGACGACTGGCGGCGAAAGCTCAAAAACGCCGGGGTCTTGCGTGAGCCCCTGGCGCACCTCGGGCTCAGCGGCGGGCCGAGCGGCGGAGAGGGCGGCAAGGTCTCGGTGGAGGCCTGGGCTGAGGTGCAGCGCCGCTTTTATGAGCTTGAGCGCGCGGATGAGGCCTTAGAGGCGATCCTCGGCTGGACTGAGCTGGCCTGGGCCCACCGCAAGGCCTTGGGGGTGATCGCCGCGGCCACCTTGATCGGCATCCAGATGATCGGGCAGGTGGCGATCCTGTTCGGGATCTTGGGTGTGTTGATCGGCGCCTTGATGTTCAGCCCCCGACGCCGTGGCCGCGCCCAGCGCCGCCGCGAGAAGGCCGCTGAGGCCCTGATCGCCGCGGTGCAGCACTTGATGAGCCAGTCGTTCATCGAGTCGAACGACGGGGTGATCTTTGAGGCCGCGCCCCACCGCGCGTTCTTGCTGCGCCGCATCGACGATCTGCGCTTAGAGCGCGCGGGCTTAGAGGCCCGGCAGTCCGAGCTCGTGCACCTGCGCGCCCAGCTCATCCGGGCGAACGAGGCCCTCGGCCTGCCCCCAGAGGACGGTGAGGTGCGCGCCGTGGACGAAGAGCGCGCCCGACTCGACGCCCGAGACGCTGGGCTCATCAGCTTAGAGCGGCGTTTGGAGGCCCAGCTTGAGGAGTTCAACCGCGCCTTAGAGCGCCTGCGCCTGCTCGCCACAAGAGAGGCGCTCTCCCGCAAGGTCGGCGAGCTCCTGGAGGAGCGCCGCGGAGACGCCGCCTTACGCGCCGCCGCCGAGATCGAGGTGGACGTGGTGGCAATTCACGCCGAGATGTCGCGCCTCGGCGTGCGCCTCTCGGACGCCGACCTCAGCCTGCGCGCCGCCTTAGAGGCCGAAGCCGCCGCCCGTGGCCAGTCCACCCGCCTGATCGCTGAAACAAAGCCAAAGCCCGCGCCGTAGGCCGAACGAAGTGAGAGGAGAAGACCCATGTCGAGCAGCTCCAAAGACCCCCGCGCCGCCGCCTTGCTCAGCTTCATCGTGCCCGGCGTCGGCCAGTTTTATGCCGGTCGTTGGGGCTGGGGGCTGTTCTGGCTGATCTTCACGCCCGGCTTCTGGATCGGCACCGGCGGCTTCTTCGGCTGGGTTTGCCACATCCTCGCGGCGATGCAGGCCCACGGTCAGGCCGAGCGGCGCTGAGCGACCAGGGCGTCGAAGAAGCTGAGCCAAGCCTCGGCCTCCTCACGCTCGGTGGAGTGGGCCCGCTCGGCGCGGACGGCCCAGCGTGCGCGCTCGTGGCCGACGTGCTCCAAGAGCAGCGGGTCATCGAGGAGCTTGGGCCCGAAGGCCAGGTCCAGGCCCGTCGAGGGCTCCTCGCCGGGGACCACCCGCATCACCTCGGCGAACCCGCGGGCCTCGGGCGCGAGGGCCTCGGCGTCGATGCGGTAGCCCCGGGCGGCGAGGCCCTTGCGTAGGGCCCAGGCGCGCTCGGTGGCGTGAAGCACCGCCACGGCGGGGCGGGGCCCGGCGTCGAGCACGCCGAGGATCGTCTCCGCGCCCATGCCGGTGATCACCGCGAGGTCTACCCGCCGAAAGGGCCTCAGTCCATCGGCGACGATCAGCGCCACATCGTCTCGGCGGGGGAGGCGCTGGCGGCGGCGCTCAACCCCGATGGCGCCGAGGGCCGCGGCGACGTGGCCATGATCGCAGCCGACGTCCACCAGGACGGGATCCGGGCCGAGCTGGGCGAGGGCCTCTTGGACGAGGCGCACGATGATCGCCCGGCGGGGGCGTCCGGCGGCCGCGCCGCTCACGCCTTGTCGCCCCGTTTGGCGCGGGCGGCCTGAAGTCGGCGCTCGACCTCCTCTTCTGCGGCGGAGCGTTTTGGCTGCAGCTCGGCGCTGCCCTTGAGCGCGGAGGAGGCCGAGCGCAGGCGCTCCGTGGCTGAGCCGCCCACCTTGGCCCCGCCCGCTGTGGCCCCGCTGAGCGATTTGAGCGCGGACTCGACCTCAGCGAGCTTGGCCTCGGCCACGGCGGTGTCGCCCCCGGCGAGCAGCAGCTCATCCAGCTCATCGAGCACACCGGCCAAGGCCGACTGGAGATCGTTCTTGGCGAGATCGGGCAGCTCAGGATCGGCGCCGATCCGGCTCAAGCTGGCGCGAACACGCTCGGCGAGGGCCTTGGTGCGCGGATCGCGGTCGGCGGGGCGGCCTTGGCCTCGGGCGGCGAGGCCCGCGCGCAGGCGGCGCTCCTCTTGGCCACCTTGGGCGGAGGCGGCGATGACCGCGGCGACGCCGCCGAGCATCATCAGCACCGCCACGCCCAGGAGCACCAAGGCGAAGAGGCCCAAGAAGAGGAAAGAGGCGAGGCCCAGGCCGCCGAGCACAAACCCGCCGCCGAACAGGCCCACCAGGGCGGGCACGGTCCAGGGTGGGCGAAGGGCCTGGGTGTCTTTGACGACCACACCGCTGATTCGGCCCGACCACTCGCCCTTGAGCGCCTCGGCGGCCTCGACGCTCGGCGCCGTGTTGAGCACGAGCGGCGCCCCGGTGGCCACGAGGCGGTCAAGCGCGCTCTCCGAGAGGCCCAGGGCCCGGGCGGCCACGGCGCGCTCGCCGACGCTGAGGCTCGTTGAGGGCGCGATCACCATCGCCCGAGGCAGCGGCGCGTCATCCACAAACACCGCCGCCTCCGACTCGGAGCGGCGGGTGTAGGTCACCTTGGCCTCGTTGTGGGTCTGGGCGCCGATGGGCAGCTTCGGGGGGCTGGGCTCAGACACAGCGGACCTCACAGGTCCCCAGCGCGGTTTGGCGAGGGACGGCTTATTCTAACCACCTCCACACCGAGCGCAGAGGGCGAGACGTGAGCCGATGGGCGCGGCTGCTGGGCGAGACCTTGGGTCGGATGGCGCTCCTCTGGGCGCGCACCTGGCGGCTGCGCCTCGACGTGGGCGCCCTGGACGCCGCCATGGCCGAGGGGCCCGTCATCGTCGGGATCTTGCACGGTGAGCTGCTCCCAGCGGGGCTCCTCGCCCGCGGTCGGTCGATGCTGCCCATGGTCAGCCAGTCCAAAGACGGCGAGATCATCGCCGGGGCGCTCTCGGTCTTCGGCTTCCCCCTGGTGCGCGGCGGCAGCTCCAAAGGGGGCGCTGAGGCGCTCCAGCGCGCCCTGGAGGGCTTAGAGGCGGGCCTCTCCCCGGTGCTCGCCGTCGATGGTCCCCGGGGCCCGGCGGGGGTGCCCAAGCCCGGGGCCGTGCGGCTGGCCTGCGCGTCGCGGCGGCCCATCGTCGTCGTGCGGGTGCAGCCGAGCCGGGCCTGGCGCGCGCGGAGCTGGGATCGTTTCATGGTGCCTTGGCCCTTCGCGACGCTGCAGGTCTGGGCGATCCGCCTCGACCCGCCGCCCGAGGGCCCGTGGGAGGCGGGCCTCACCACGCTCACCGACGCGCTGACGCGGTCCCCACCAAAATGACGTGCTACCCTGAGGCACGAGGAGGCGCCTTTGAGCCGAGACATCTTGGTGGAGGAGCTGCGGCGCGATCGTGACGCCGCCATCGAAGAGGCCGACTACGAGCGCCAGCGCGCGGAGATCTCCGCCCAGCGCGCCGAGACGCTGCGCGCCGAGGTCCAGCGCTTGCGCGGCCGGGTTCAAGAGCTCCTCGACCGCCCCGCCGCCCCGCCGAGCCCAGAAGGCGACGAGCGCCTGCGCCTCGCCCTTGACTCCAACCGCCGCCTGGAGCGCCTGCGCACACGTTTAGAGGCCGAGCTCGCCGAGGCGAAGACGGCGATGGCCACGGAGCACGAGACGAACGAGCGTCTTCGCCGCCGGGTTCGTGCTTTAGAGGTTCAGGTGCGCCTCGCCCAAGACGGCACCGCCCCAGATCCCGAGCTGCTCTGAGCGCTCACCCTGATCTGATCTGGCTCAGGCTGATTTAGCTCAGGTTTGGCCGCGGTTCTTGGGCCGGTTCAGGTTCGCCCGGATCACCTTGACCTCGGCGTCATCGACGGGCTTCCCCGGGCGCTCGTAAGGCTCAATCGTCTCCGGGGCGACCGCCGAGTATTCGCCGGAGAGCCGGTTCATCACGGTCTTGAGCTTGTCCTTGAGCTTCTTGCGCAGGTCGGGCATCGTGGGCGCTCCGGTGGGGCGAAGGATTTATAGGCTACCGAAGCCGAGGCCGGGGCGCAAGGGCGCTCAGGGCTTCGGCGGCTTGACGCGCAGCAAGGAGTCGGTCTCCTCCAAGATCACCAAGGGCGTGATCGCCGCGAGCAGGCCCTCGGCGTCGTCCACCCAGTAGCGGCCCCCGGCCTTGCGCGTGAGCACGAGGGTGTCCAAGGCGCCCTCGGCCGTCGTGATCAAGAACGAGCCGTCCCGGCGGCGGCGGAGCACCTTCGCGTCGCGCAGAGGCACGTCCACGGCCCCGCTGACCCCCTCCACGCGCAGGGCCTCGCCGTGAAGGCTCATGCTGGACTCCCAGATCGGCAGCTCACGAAAGGACTTGCCGTTTCGTAGGCAGATGAGGCCGAGCACGCCGATGCCCAAGATGGAGACGCCCAGGCCCTCGCTGTTCGCCCGCCAGGCGCCATAGGCGATGAGCGCGACCCCCATGGCCCCAGAGAGCACCCCGAACGCCGGGAATCTGGGGATCACCCGGTGACGACCCGGCGCGGCTTGGGCGAGGGGCACAAAAAACAGCACCGTGAGCGCCCGGGTGACCAGCCAGGCCAAGGCCGTCGTGCTCACGAGGTGCAGGCTCCAGCCCCGCGCGCTGATCGGCGCCAGCGCGGTGAGCGCGAGGAGGATCGGCCCCCACAGGATCACGAGGGACAAGAGCCATGAGACGGGGTTCATCAGGCGGTCCAGGGTGACGCGAGGGCGTGGTCACTCCCACATATGGTAAAACAAGCACCTCGGAAACCCGGCCCAAGGTCGCAGGAGGTCATGTGGGAAGTGCGCTGACGCTAGAGAGCATCATCACCTTCTTGCTAGAGACCCCTCTCTTCCGTGATCTAGACCCCGCGGAGCTCTCCGAGATCGTCCGCGTCATGCAGATTCAGCGGGTGCGCCATGGCCAGCCCATCTTCCGCGAGGGTGAGGCCGGGGACGCGTGGTACGTCATTCACCGTGGCGAGGTCTCGGTGACCAAGGCGCGCCTCATGGGCCCCAGCGAAGAGCTCGCTCGGCTCGGCCGCCACGCCTGCTTTGGTGAGATGGCGCTCATCGACGGCTCGCCGCGCAGCGCCACGGTCTCGGCGATGGGGGAGGGCACGCTGTTTCGTTTCCCCAAGAGCGAGTTCGACGCCTTGCTCAACGAGGGCAACCTCGCGGCGTTTAAGCTCGTTCACGAGATGGCGAAGACCCTCTGCCGCCGCCAGCGCCGCCTCACCGCCCAGCTCACCGAGCTCATGGCCGAGCCCACGAGCCTGCGCCCGCTCCGTGAAGACCTGCTCCCGGTCATCGAGGAGCACTCCGTCTCGGAGTGAAGGGCGGCTTCTCGGAACACGCCCGCGTGGCCAGGTGTCGCGGGAGGCGCATGGAGGGTGACGATGCTGGGGTTCTGGTTCGGTGTCAGCCTAAGCCTCGCGGCGCTCCCGGCGGGCGACTTTTTGCCCCAGCCCACCACCGTCGATGAACGGATGGCCCAAGCCGAGCGCCTTCGTGCCCAAGGCAAGACGGGCACCGCGGCGGAGCTGGCCTGCGAAGACCTCGTCTTAAACGAGCTCTACCTGTGTTTTCGCCGCGTCGAGGGGGAGGTAGCGCGTTTTGTCACCCAGGCCGAGCTGGCCGCCTGGGGCGCGAGCACGGCGGATCTCCGCGCCAGGGCGGCGTCTCTGCTCACGACGAACCCCCTGCAGCTCCGCACCATCGACGGCGGCGGCCACTACTACGAGGTCATCTGCCCCCCGGGGCGTGAGGCCGTGGTGCTCTTGCACCCCGAGTGGCTCATGTCCGTCGGCCCGGTGCCGTTGGTGACGAACCCGGTGTACGGCGTGATGCTCGTGTGGGACGCGCGGGACCCCGAGGTCAACAAGATCGTCGCCGTGGGCGCCCGGAAGATGTTTGATGGGTATCCCTTGCCGATCTCCCCCTTGGTCTACCGCTGGAACGGCGCGGGTTTTGTGGCCTGGGGAGACGCCCGACCCCGAGATCCCACCGCGCCCACCCGCTAAGAGAGGTTACAGCGGTGGCCGTGCAAGTTGAGCTCATCTCGCTTGCCGGACGCCGCCTGGTCGGCCCCGTCTCCACTCGGCGTGAGCCCCCACGCCTTCGAGTCGACAAGCCCAACCAGACGACGCCCTTCGGCGCGACATAAACTCAACTTGCACGGCCAACGCTGTAGACTATGGCCCCGCGGCGCGCACCCCGCCGCGTCGGAGGAGCCCATGGGCCTCGTGAAAGACCTCGCCCGCCGCGCCGCCGCGCGGATCGCGCGCCGTGTGGCCCAGAAGGAGCTCTTCGAGCGCCCCGGAGAGCGGCCCCGCACCGCGCCCCTGGCGACCTCCGCCGACCCCAACCCCGGCGAGCGCCGCGCCGCGCCCCAGGCGCCGCCGAGCTTCCCCGACGATCCCAGCCTCGCCGAGCTCGTCGCCCCCGTCGGCCGCTGCCGCGTCGTGAGCTGAGCGGGGGTGCTCACCGCCGTGCGCCCCCAAGGCCGCCCGCTGATCCTGCACCACTGGGCGACCTGGTGTGAGCCTTGTGAAGAGGAGCTGCCGCGCATCGAGGGCCTGGGCCGCGCCCTCGCCGAGCACGCCGATCTGCTGGGGATCTCTTGGGATCTCTTTGAGGACGGCGGGCCTGAAGAGGAGGTCGCCAAGAAGGTCGAGACCTTCGCCGCCCAGCTCGGCCTGAGCTGGGACAACGTGCTCGTGAGCGCCCCGCCGGAGCAGCTCTTTGAGGCCTTGGGCCTCGATCACCAGAAGATCCCCCAGACCGTCGTGTTGGGCGCCGATGGGCAGGTGCTCCACCACGCGCGAGGGCCCATGGACGAGGCCCAGATCTCCCGCGTCTACGCCCTCCTCACGGGATCCTGATGCTCGGCTTGTGGTTCGTCCCTTCGCTCTTTCTCTCGTCGTTTCTCGCCTGTGTGCCGCCGGCCCCGCCCGCGGAGCCCCTCGGCCCCGCGCCGGGTGAGCTGCTCTTGCTGCACACGAACGACCTGCACTGCCACTACCTCCCCGAGCGCGCCGACTGGCTCGAAGGGGAGCCTGCCATCGGCGGCTTCGTGGAGATCGACGCCTGGGTGCGGGCGCTCTCGGCGAACATGCCGACGCTCCTGCTCGACGGCGGCGACATCCTCACCGGCACCCCTCTGACGGATCTCAAGGTGCGTGACGCCAACGGCGGCGCCATGCTGGAGCTGATGGAGGCCACGGGCTACGACGCCTGGGCCTTGGGCAACCACGAGTTTGACCGGGGCGATGAGAACCTCGCCGCGTTGGTCGCCGCCTCCAAGATCCCCGTCGTCTCCTCAAACGTCGTCGCCAAGACCGGCGGCCCGGCCTACCCGGGGCTGCGCCCGTCGGTGATTCTGGAGGCCGGCGGGCTCAAGGTCGCCGTCATCGGCGCCACCACTGAAGGCCTCACCCACCTCGCGCCGCGCTCGGTGATGGAGCGGGTCGAGGTGAAGAAGGCCGTAGACACCGTGCGCGCTGAGCTGGAGCGCCTCGCCCCCGAGGTGGACCTGGTGATCGCGCTCACCCACCTTGGCGTCGACGCCGACCGCGCGTTGGCCGAGGCCATCCCCGAGCTGGACCTCATCATCGGCGGCCACTCCCACACCCCGCTTCGGGTCGAGGAGCGCGTCAACGGCGTGCCCATCGTGCAGGCCGGCAGCTGTGGCCGCAGCCTCGGCGTCATCCGCCTGCGGGTCGAAGACGGCACCATCGTGAGCTTCGAGTACCGCCTGCAAGACCTCCTCCCCGGCAGCGCCCCCGGCCCGGTGAGCCCCGAGCTCACGGCGATGGTGGATGGTTACGCGGCGGAGATCGACGCAGTCTACGGCGTCGTCATCGGCGAGGCCCAGGCCACCTTGGGCCGGTCGTGGGCGGAGTCGAGCGATCTCGGAAACTGGGTCACCGACGCGCTGCGCGCCTTC
>JAKLKE010000194.1 GCA_023150775.1 Myxococcota bacterium | reverse complement strand
TGTACGATTCGCCGAGGCGCCGCCGCGCGCCGCCCAGGAGGCCCAGGATGTTGTCCCCCGTCGCCCTCGCCGCGCTCTCGGCGCTCTCCGCCCCGGCCCTCGCGGGGGTGGAGGACGTGGTCCTGGACCTCAAGATCACCGAGCCCATGGGCACGCCGATCATCGAGGGGCAGTTCCCCCTGCCGTTCCGCCAAGAGGAGCGGCTGTACCTGGGCGGCGAAGAGTACGTGCTGACCGTGACCGCCGAGCTCTACGCTGAAGGCAAGGGCCTCTCGGGCTCGACGGTGACGGTGACGGCTTTGGTGACGCGGCTCGACGGCGTGAACCAGATCCCCACCCGGGTGGCCTCGCCGAGCGTCGTGTTGACCCAAGACCAGCGCAAGACGGCGACGGCGCTGGTGCCCGTGGCCAAGCCGGTCACCGGGGCCGATGGTCAGGCGCTCCACCAGCTTCGGTTTGTGGTGGAGGGCGCGTGGAGCGAGGGCGCCCGGGAGCTGGTGTCTGTGCGAGACCGCCGCCAAGAGCCCGTGGCGACGGGGCTCACCGTGCTCGCGTGGTCCGACGCCCCGCTCTACACCCAGCCCGGCGGCTACTCCATGCGCCTGCGCCCGGCGGAGGCCCTCACCTTAGAGGCGCCCAACGCCGTCATCGCCTGGCAAGTGCTGGAGGATCAGGGCGAGTTTCTGCGGGTGAAGAGCCTCACGCCCCGAGACAGCCGGGATCACTGCTTTGGCAGCACGCCGCTCTTCGCCGACATGGACCTGCGGGTGTGGATTCGCCGCGAAGAGCTGCTCCTGCTCACCCGCACCAGCGCCACGATGGAGTACAGCGACGGCACGGCGAGCCTGTTGAGCGCGGGCGTTCCCCTGCTGCCCGTGCCCGGCCAGGCGCTCTTTGGCCACCCGGCGTTTCACAGCGTCGCCAACGGCCTTCACTTCACCATCGGCCTGCCCGACTACGCCATCGGCCTGGGCTACGAGCCTCTGCGCGGCGCCGTCGCCTTGGCCGACCGCCCCCAGCGTGTCGCCGTAGACGCCTCGGGCAGCGTCGGGCGCAGCGCGAGCGGGGCGGTGCGGCCCGTGGCCAAGCTGAATGAGGTCGGCGCCACCCTGTTCACCGCGCCCGGCGTGAGCCCGGCCACCGTGGTCGTGGGCGGGGCCTGCGGAGAGCATCGGGTGAAGGTGGACTTAAGCCGGGTGAGCACGCCGCCGCCCGCCGAGGCGGACTTCAGCTTCGGCGAGGCCGGGGCCGAGGCCGCGCCCCCCGCCGGGGAGCTGTTTGAGCTCGGCGAGGTGCTCTACGGCCCCGACGGCTCGAAGATCGGCGTGATGCTGCGCGACCACACCTTCCGCGTGAGCCCCACCCGCAAAGGTGACCTGAGCTGCATCGACCTCAGCCAAGAGGGCGCGCTGATGGGCCTCCTGCCCACCCCCGACGCGCTGATGACCCCGGTGTTGTTGTGTCGACGCCCTTAAGCGCACTGCGCGGGGGGCTCGTGGGATAAGAGGCCTGACCGCCTCGGAGCCCCCGTGCCCAACCGCCTCTCGAACCAGACGAGCCCCTACCTCCTCCAGCACGCCCACAACCCCGTGGACTGGTTCCCGTGGGGCCCCGAGGCCCTGGCCCTGGCCCGGGAGACCGACCGGCCGATCCTGCTCAGCGTGGGCTACTCCGCCTGCCACTGGTGCCACGTCATGGAGCGGGAGAGCTTCGAGGACGCCACGACGGCGGCCTTGATGAACCGCCACTTCGTCAACATCAAGGTCGACCGTGAGGAGCGCCCCGACCTCGACGCTCTGTACATGCAGGCCGTGATGTTGTTCACCGGGGGCCACGGCGGCTGGCCGATGACCGTGTTCTTGACCCCCAAGGGTGAGCCGTATTTCGGCGGCACCTATTTTCCGCCCAAGGCGTCGCGGGGGATGCCGAGCTTCACCCAGGTGCTTGAGCACGCCGCGAACCTCTACAGTCAGCGCCGCGACGATGTGCTGGCCATGGGCCGCGAGGTGCTGGAGGAGCTGGAGAGCCTCGCCCGGATGCCCAGCCCCCACGGCAAGCTCAGCGACGGGTGGTTAGAGTCCATCGTCACCGGGGCCGCCCAGGATTTTGACGCCGAGCACGCCGGCTTTGGCGGCGCCCCGAAGTTCCCGCCCCATGGCACCCTGGCCGCGCTCTTGGCCGCCTGGCGCCGCACCGGAGACGAGCAGGCCCTCTCCATGGCCACGGCCACCCTAGACGCCATGGCCAAAGGGGGCATGGCGGATCTCGCCGGGGGCGGCTTCGCCCGCTACTCCGTCGATGGGGAGTGGCGCATCCCCCACTTCGAGAAGATGCTCTACGACAACGGCCAGCTCGCGCCGATTTATCTCGACGCCTTCAAGGCCACGGGCAAGCCCCACTACGCACGAATCGCCCGAGAGCTCTTCGAGTTTGTGCTGCGTGACCTGCGCCTGCCGAGCGGCGGCTTCGCGTCGGCCTTAGACGCCGACAGCGAAGGCGAAGAGGGCGTCTACTACACCTTTACCCCCGGCGAGCTCCGTGAGACCTTGGGCCTCATGGACGGCCTGCGGGCCTGCGCCTTGTTGCAGGTCACCGAGGCCGGCACCTTTGAGCACGGTCGGAGCGTTCTGCGCCTAGAGCGCCCCCAAGAGGAGCTCGACGACGCCGACCGCGCGCTCTTAGGCCGGGCCCTGCCCAAGCTCCTCGCCCGACGCCAAGCCCGGGTGCCGCCGGGGCGAGATGACAAGGTGCTCACGGCTTGGAACGCCCTGATGATCGGCGCCTTGGCCAAAGGCGCGGCCACCCTCGGCGAGCCCCGCTACCTCCAGGCCGCCAAAGACGCGGCGCGGGCGGTGTTGGGAGACGGCGGGCGGCTGTTGCGCAGCCAGAAGGACGGTCGCCCCGGCCCGGCGGCCTTCTTTGAGGACTACGCCTTCCTCTGTGACGCCCTGATTGATCTGTACGAGGCCAGCGGCGAGGAGCCTTGGCTCACCGAGGCCCTGCGCCTCGCCGACGCGTCTGTGTCTCTGTTCTGGGATGAGGACGGCGGCGGCTTCTGGCTCACCGGCCGAGACGCCGAGCCCCTCGTCGCGCCGAACAAGGCGCTCATCGGCGGGGCGACCCCCTCCGGCAACGGCGTGGCCACCTTGGCGTTCACCCGCTTAGAGGCGCTCACCGGTCGCACAGACCTGGGCGAGAAGGCCGACCGTGTGCTGCGCTCCCTCCAGCCGCTCTTGAGCCGGGCGAGCCGGGCCTTTGGCCCCGAGGCCATCGCCGCGGCGTGGCGCGCCGGTCGTGCCCTGGAGATCGGCGTGGTCGGCCCCGTCGAGGGTCGAGAGGCCCTGCTCGCCGAAGTCCGCCGCCGTTATCTGCCCTTCGTGGTGCTCACCGCCGGGGACGCCCCCTCGCCGCTCACGCCGTTTATGGCCGGGCGCGCGCCCCAGGGCGGCCTCGCCACGGCTTATGTGTGTGAAGACGGCGCCTGCCGCCTGCCGGTCACCACCCCCGAGGCCTTGGGCGCGCTCCTGGACGAGCTGACCCGCCCCCGCCGCCGCGCCGGGGCCACGGGCCGCCTCACCGCGCCGGAGCTCCCGAACGATCCCAGCTTGTGGCTCAACACAGAGGCCCCGCTCCAGCTCTCCGCCCTGCGTGGCCAGGTGATCGTGCTCGATTTCTGGACCTACTGCTGCGTGAACTGCCTGCATGTGCTGCCCGAGCTCGCGGCCTTAGAGGCCCGGTTTGAGGGCCAGCCCGTCGTGTTTGTGGGCGTTCACAGCGCGAAGTTTGACGCCGAGCGCGACCGTGAGAACGTGCGCCGGGCCTTGGGCCGCCACAACGTCACCCACCCCGTGGTCTTGGACCCGGAGCACGCTATCTGGAGCGAGTACGCCGTGAAGGCCTGGCCGACCTTGATGGTGATCGACGCCCAGGGCAAGATCGCCTGGCAGGGCTCAGGTGAGGTGCGCCGGGACGTGCTCGGTGAGATCGTGCGCCGTGTGTTGGCCGAGGAGGAGTCCCCCGCCGCGCCGCTGCCCCTCACCCACGGCGCCCCGCCTTCAAACACCACGCTCCTCTACCCCGGCAAGGTGGCGCTATGGCCCGACGCCGCCGAGCAGCTCCGCGACACCGACCCCTTCGGCCCTGACGCGCGACTGTATGTGTCTGACACAGGGCACCATCGGGTGATCGAGGCGAGGCTCAGCCGAGGCCCCGACGGTTGGCCCGCAGCGCGCATCCTGAGGGTGTGGGGTGACGGCAGCCCCGGAGATCGTGACGGCGCCAACCCCCAGCTCAACAGCCCCCAAGGCCTCGCCCGCGACGGCGCGCTTCTGTACGTCGCCGACACCGGCAACCACAGCCTGCGGGTGGTGAACCTTGAGGACGGTCTGATGCGCCGGGTGGCGGGCTCGGGCCGTCTGGGCAAAGGTGACGGCGGCGGGCGCCGAGGCCCCTTAGAGGCCGATCTGCGCTCTCCCTGGGACGTCGCCGCCGCTGAAGGGGTGGTGTTCATCGCCATGGCCGGGGCGCACCAGCTCTGGGTGTATCACCCCGACCGTGGCGCCTTGGGCCCCTTCGTGGGCTCGGGCCGCGAGGAGCACATCGACGGCGCCCCCAACGAGGCCGCCTTGGCCCAGCCCTCGGGGCTCCTGCTCCTGGGCCGTTTTCTGTTCTGGACCGACGCCGAGACCTCCAGCGTGCGCCTGTTTGACCTCGCTGAAGGCCGGGTGAGCACGCTCGTAGGCGCCGGACTGTTCGACTTCGGCGACATCGACGGCCAAGGCGAGGCCGTGCGCCTGCAGCACCCCCTGGCGATCACCGGCGGCGACGAGGCGCTCTATGTGGCCGACACCTTCAACCACAAGATCAAACGCCTGGAGCTCGGCGAGTCCGTGACCGTGCGCACCCTCTGCGGCGGCGATCCGGCGGAGCTGTGTGAGCCCGGCGGCCTGTGCATCGCCGGGGAGTTTCTGATCGTCGCCGACACCAACAACCACCGCCTACGCGCCGTAGACTGGCGCACCGGGGTGCTGCGGGATCTGCCGCTCGATGAGCGCGGCGATCGTCGAGATTGACCCAAGATCGTACAGAGAGAAGGCGACTGACCAACCTCCGAGGCCGACGGTCTTGGGCCGCCAACCTGCGCATCTGAGGCGAGCTCTTGGTGGCTTTGCGGCTTTGCGGCTTTGCGCGACCTTCTCATGAGACGGAGATCGGCTCGTCGAGCGTGCGGTGGTCGTCGCGGCGTCGTTTGTCTCGCGCAGAGGCGCAGAGCCGCAGAGAGGTCTGGGGTGTCGCCGACGCTCGCCGTGACGTGGAGCTGGGCGTCCCGCTCCGACGGTCTGGATGTCCCCGACGATCGCGCTTGAGGTGAGCGCTCTGCGGCTCTGCGGCTCTGCGCGACCTGTTCGGGTGTGTCGGCGGGCGGCTCGTCGAGCGGGCGGTGGTCGTCGCGGCGGTGTTTGTCTCGCGCAGAGGCGCAGAGCCGCAGAGAGATCTGGGGTGTCGCCGACGCTCGCCGTGACGCGGAGCTAGGCGTCCCGCTCCGAGGCCGACGGTCTTGGGTCGCCAACCTGCGCATCTCAGCCGAGCTCTTGGTGGCTTGGCGCGCTACAGGCGAGGCGCGGCGGCTACTCGTCGGGGTCGGGGTGAGGGTCGGGCCAGGCGTCTTGGCCGGGGAGGTTGGGGTGGGCGCCTGCGGCGATGGCGGCCTCGGCCGGGAATTCGAGAGGCCAGCGGGTGTCGGAGTAGTAGGGGTGGTTGATGGTGAATCGGGCGTTGTGGAGGTTGGCCGTCGAGAGGTCTTGGGCGTTGTAGAGGTTGACATCATAGAGACTCGTGCAGGACAAATTCGCGCGATGCAAATTCGCGCCAAACAAGTCTGCGTCGGACAAATTCGCGCGATGCAAGTTCGCGTCGGACAAGTTCGCGTGATGCAACATCGCGTCAGATAAATCCGCGCCAGACAAGTTCGCGCGATGCAGATTCGCATGGGGAAAATACGCGATATACAAGCTCGCGCCGGACAAGTCCGCGCCAGACAAGTTCGCGCGATGCAGATTCGCGTCAAACAGATCCGCGCTACACAGGCTCGCATTAGACAAGTTCGCGTCAGACAAGCGCGCGTCGGACAAATAAGCGCGTGACAAATTCGCGCCAGACAAATCCGCGTTGGACAGATCCGCGAAAGACAAATCCGCGTCGGACAGATCTGCACGAGTCAAGCTCCACCCATCCTCATCTTCATTCCCTGAAAGTTTCGGAGCGATCACGCTCACCACGCTTCGTGTCAGCCGAGCCCAAGCCAGCACCCGCCGCAGCGGGACCGCCCCGTTTACGGTGAACCACCTCTCGCCCGCGATGGCGCCGCCGATGGCGAAGGCCGCGAGCGCGAGGGACGCCCGGGTGTCGGTGTAGGTGGCGGGGCGCTCGTCATCGTCTTCGAACGGTCGCCCGACACGCAGATCCTCCACCATGCTCTTCGCCCAGCCCTTTAGTCGGGCTCGTTCTGCTGGCTCGTCAGCCTCCACAAGCTCCGTCAAGAAATGGATCGTGTAGTCTCCTTGACCTTGGATGAGCAGGCCCTCCAGGACCCTCTCTTCCTTCTTGCGCGTAGATCCCTGTGGGGGGCTGACGATCCGCCGAAGCTGCTCCCGCCACGCCCGGGCCACCAAAAACTCTTGGAACGAGCGGTGCCCGAAGATCAGCGCGGGCTGATCGCCGCGCAGGTCGGCCCGCATCGGCAGCACGCAGCCCAACGACAGCAGCTCCAGCGCTTTGGTGTCTGCGCGCAGGCCCAGCAGCTTCTCGACTAGATTCTCTACGCCCTGGCGATTGAGCGGCCCCGCTGAGGGCGTCTGCTCACGGCGATGCATCTCAAGCGCCACGCGGCCCAATAGCCACAACATCCCGTCCTCGGGCGTGGCGCCAGGGCTCAGGTGGTTGAGCTGGATGAGTCGGTCCAGGGCGTCCTTTGAGGCCTCAGCGATGACGGCGTGCCTCACCCGGTCGTGCTCTGTTTTGCTTTGGGCGACCCTCCGCAAGAACTGTTCGTAGAGCGCCACCCCACTAGGGAGCCGGCCGTTGTGGCTGGGCCATGTCCAGGCCAACAGAAAGAGCAGCACAGGATTGCTGAGCCAATGCTTGAGTGCGCCTTGAACCTCCTCAATCGACCGTGGACCGGCCTGATGGAGCGCCCGCCAGCGGTCCAACCACTGATTCACCTGCGCCTCCTCGAAGGTCTGCACCTCCAGCGTGGCCGCGCTCTTGGGAAGTTTGTCTTTGGCAGGCACGGCGCCAGGGCGCGAGAACACCACCACCCGCAGCGTCGGACAGCGCTCCGCCGTGTGGAGCATGTGCAGGAGGCGCTCGACCTGATCCTGCCTGAGGTGAACCTCATTGAGCCCATCAAGCACGATCACGAGGCGCGTCTCCTCTCGCGGCAAGCTGAGCCGGGGATCTCGGGAGCGCAGCGTCTCGCCGCTCAGCCCCTCCCATTGGCTCGCCCAGGCCTTGGCCACGAGCGCCTCAAGGTCAACCTCATCGGCCTGGAGGTGGTCGGCGCAGCGCACATAGACCGGCAGCCACCGCTCGCCCAGGGCGTTTTTTTCCTCCAGCCAGTCGAGCGCGCGCTCCCTCACGAACATCCGGGCGGTGAGGGTCTTGCCGAAGCCCACGGGGGCGATCACGAGGGTCAGCGGGTGCTTCTGAACGGTGTCCCAGAGGGTGCGCAGCGCGGGGCCGCGCTGCCGTTCGTGCCTCTCCACCCAGGTCACCTCCGGCTCCACATACACCGCCTCCAGGCTCATCCACGGCATCCCCTGCAGGTCGGCCCCAGCGCGCAGGTTGCCGAAGACGTGGCGGCCGCCCCAGCTCGCGAGATCGGCGACGAGCTGCTCCCGAAGCTGCGCGGCGTCGAGCTCCCCCAAGCCCAAGACGGCGCGCTCGATCTCAGCGCCTTCCCCCGTCGAGGTGTTGAGGGACCACGCCGCCATGAACCGGCGCTCAAAGGCGCGGCGCTCCAAAGAAGATGCCAAGACCGGGGCGTGCTCGCCGGTCGGTCGGCGGGCGAGCACGTCCCACAGCGCCCGGCCCCAGGGCGTCGAGAGGGGCGGCGCCAGCCAGTCGTTGAGCGCGTTGCCGAGGGCGGCCTCGGGGTCGGGCACCGTCGCGGCGCACACGTCCCAAGCGAGCTTGATCTCGGCCTCAAGGGCCGCTTTCTCCGCCTTGGTCGCCGGGGGCGCCACCTCTCGCGCGGCGCGAACGGCGAGGCCGGTGATCAACAAGCAGCGGCGCAGGAGCACCCCCTGCTTGGGGCGCTCCTTAAAGGCGTCCTTTGCCTGCTTCACGAGCTCGATAAGCCCGGCGCCCGACTCGGCGGCGGCGGCGATGGACTGCGCGGCGGTGGCCGCGTCCGGGGCGCGCTGAAAGGCCCAGGCGATGGCCTTCAACAGATAGGGCACGCTCACCGACAGCAGGGTCACTGGCTCCACAACCACTCCACCATCTCGACGCCCCCGAGCATACCACGCCCCCAGCGTCGCCCCCACCCAGCGATCACCCGCTCGTGCACGGCGTCGTGGCCCCTCTCGACCCCGACACCCAGGAGCCCCGCCGGGCGCCTCGTCGCCGACACCAACAACCACCGCCTACGCGCGGATGGACCCCTCTGTGCCCTAACTCTGTGATCTCTGTGGTTCGTTCACCGCAGTGAAGAAGACGTCTCGCAAAGTGGCAAGTCGGAATCACGGCTTAGGACCTATTCAGCGCTGGTGGAGACTCGTTGGAACGAACCACAGAGGCACAGAGGGCACAGAGCCATGCACACAGAGAGGTTGGCGGTGAGCGAAGACGTCTACCGCGACTCGGAGGGCTGGAGGGAGGTGGTGGGAATGGAGAGGTTGTGGCGCTGGTTTAGTGGGGCTCGCCGAGCAGCGCCACCAACCCCTCTGTGTCCCTCCTCTGTGTCCTCTGTGCCTCTGTGGTTCGTTTCCCCGAATCCCCACCAACACCGAATTAGCCGACCGCTTCGCGCCGCCTGACACCCGCTCATAAGCTCACCCGCTTGATCCCATGCTTGAGCAGCTCCGCGTTGAAGTTCAGCAGCAACCCCACCCGCACACCCGAGAGCCGCAGGTACGTCAATATCTGCGCCGTGTGGATCGGCTCCAGGGCCTTCACGGCCTTTAGCTCGACGATGACGGCGTTCTCGACGAGCAGGTCAACCCGGTAGCCGAGCTCTAGCCTGACCCCTTTGTAGACCACGGGCACGGCGACCTGCCGCTCTACGCGAAGCCCCTTGGACTCCAGCTCCCACACGAGGCAGGCTTCATAGGCGGATTCAAGAAGCCCCGGCCCCAAGGCGCGATGCACCTCCAGGGCCGCGCCGAGGATTGTGTCGGTGAGCCGCGCGTGAAGCGCCTCCGGGCTGGGCTCCACCACAGGCGAGGTCTCTACGCTCACGCCACCAACCCCATCGTCAGCCCCTCAACGAGCTGGTCTAGCTCCTCACCGAAGAGCCTGTGGGCTTGGCCCAAGCCGCCGCGCTCGATGAAGGGCGTGTCGTCAAGGTCGTCGCGGGTCAGCTCCATGTCCACGATGAGGCGCTCTTTGATCAGACGCAGCCAGTCGAGCTGCTCGGGGGTGAAGGTGCGTCCACGGTTGGATTGTGTGGCGAGCCAGTTTTGGAAGCGGGCCTCGGCCTGCTCGGCGAAGGCCACCAGCTCGGCGTCGAGGCCCATCGCGTGACGCACGAGGCTGATGAGGTCGGTGAGCTGGGCGCCTTTGCTCTTGCCGCGCACGCGGCCCTCCTCCACGCGCTCATAGGCCGCCCAGAGCGCCTCGCGGGTCCACTGACGGGGCGGGCGCTCCAGGGCGTTGACCAACTCGCGAAGCTCGGCGCGGGTGAGACGCTGGGCGTAGGGGCGCGAATAGAGCACTCGCAGGGCGCTGTATTGGTCGCGCTGCTCTAAGCAGAAGGTCTGAAATCCGCTCACGATGGCCTGGGCGTGGTCGTAGTCCAGCTCCAGGTCGGCGCGGCGGCCTACGCGGGTCAGCTCGTCGGTGGTCATCGTGTCGATGAGCAGGTCTTGGTCGTGGCGAATGGCGAGCACGGCCTCGCGGAGCGGCTCGATGTAGGCCAGAGGCGCCACGGCGGCCTCCCGCAGCTCCTCTTGGGCGGCCTGGCGCTGGGCGTCTGTGGGCGTTGTGCCGGGCGCGAGGTGGAACATCTCACACGCCTTGGCCTGGGCGTGGTCGTCGTCCAAGGAGTTGATGAGGTCGGCGACGAGCTGGCGCAGAGTGAGGCCCTCGCTCGCCTCCACCACCTGCGCCTGCTGGGCGGGGGTGGCGATGCGGTCGAGGCGGTCCAGGCGCGCGGCGAGGGTCGAGAGCAGGGCCTCGTCACGGTCACCAAAAGACACGAGCTTGAGCACCTTGGCCAAGCTCAGGCTGGGGTCGCGGTCCAGCGGCGGGTCGTTGGGGGTGTCCTCCATCACGCCCACACAGTCCACGAGCACGAAGTGAGTCTTCGTGAGCGCGTCGGGGGTGACGGACTGGAACTCATCATCCG
>JAKLKE010000193.1 GCA_023150775.1 Myxococcota bacterium | reverse complement strand
GGAGCCCTTGTTGCCGTACACCGTGAGCCCCTGGTGGACCACCCGCCCGGCGAGGTCACGCTCCTTGCCGATGGACTCCATCACGAGCTGCTGCAGGTAACGGGAGAACAGCACGAGGCGGTCTTTGTAGGGCAAGACCACCATCGCCCGCCGCGCCTGGCCCTCGGCCGCCCGGTGCCAGGCCAAGGCGAGGCCCAAGGCGGGGTTGCCCTGGCGCCCGCGCGTGGCGGCGTCCATGGCCGCGGCGCCGTCGATGAACGCCCGCCAGTCTTGCTGGAGCAGGGCCAAAGGCAGGAGGCCCACGAGCGAGGTCACCGAGGTGCGCCCGCCGACCCAGTCCCACATCGGCAGCCGGGCGAGCCAGCCCGCGGCCTCGGCCTCCCGATCCAGGGCCGAGCCCGCGCAGGTCAAGGCGACGGCGTGCTCAGCGAAGTTCAGCCCGGCGCGACGATACGCCGCGGCCACCTCCAACATGCCGTTGCGCGTCTCCTGCGTGCCGCCGGACTTGGAGAACACCAAGGTCAGCGCCCGGCCGAGGTTCACCCCGGCCAGCACCCGGTCGAAGCCGTCGGGGTCGGTGTTGTCGAGCACCCGCAGCGCCATCCCGCCGGGGCCGACGCCCAGCGCGTCCGCCAAGAACATCGGGCCCAAGGCCGAGCCGCCGATGCCCACCAAGAGCGCCGTGTCAAAGCGCCCGGCGAGGGTTCCGACGAGCGCGTCGAGGGCCTCCCACGAGCCACGAACGGCCTCCGCCGCCTCCTTCGGGGCCAGCTCCGGGGCGCGTAACCAGTAGTGCCCGACCTGCCGCCCCTCATCGGGGTTGGCGATGGCCCCGGCCTCCAAGGCCGCCATGTCGGCGACGGCCCCATCCAGGGCGGGATCGTTCAGGTCGGCGTCGGTGAGCCCCATGCGCCCGAGGTCGAGGCCCAGGCCCAGGGTGTCGTCGTGAAAGCGCAGCATCTCCGCTCCTCCGTCGCCTGGGGCCGGTGGCTGGCCGCGGCGGCGTCCTTGCGATAGCCCGTGGGGATGCTTCTGTCTCTCCTGCTCACCGCCCTCCTCGCCTGCTCCCCCCAGACCGTGCGTGAGCCCGGCCCCGTCGAGCGCGGCCTCGCCGAGAAGTACCCCTGGCCCATGCCCACCGACGGCATCCCGCCCATTGACGGCGCCGAGGAGGAGCTGCGCCAGGGCCTCAAGAAGATCGTGCAGACCCCGGGCACGGGCAAGGTGCCCCAGGTGGGCTCGATGGTGGCCCTACACTTCAACGTCTACCTCGCCACCGACGGCAAGATGGTGGACTCCACGGCGCTGGCCGGTCGCCCGGTGCAGATGTCCGTGGGCCACGGCAAGCTGGTGAAGGCCCTGGAGATCGGCCTGCTCACGATGAAAGAGGGCGAGCGGGCGCGGCTGTTGGTGCCGTCGGATCTCGGGTACAAGAAGTACGGCAGCTATGAGGGGAAGATCCCGCCGCACGCGGATCTCGTGTACGACGTGTGGTTGATCTCGACTTCGGAGTGAGGGGCTCTATACCTTAAACTTGCCAAACTGGTTCCTCATCGCCTGAAAGCTTTGACCACCACAGGTCACGTCAGCGTCCCGAAACGAGATGGCGAGTCTCACCTGTTGCTTGTCCGCGACTCCGATCAAACTACCAACTTGATGAACACTATGAATCTCAAAGAGCTCCTTTCGCTCAACAATCAAAAAGTCAGCCCAGCGACTTTCGCCCCGCACAGCGAACACATAATACAATTCAGGCGTATGAGGCTGCTCTAACTGGCGAACGGGAATTAGAAACTGGGCGGTGTAGCCTTGGCGTGTCGGTTTGGCTGTGGCGGTCTTTACCTGCACACGTCTGAAATTTCCGCCAGCATCATTCACAACAAATAAGTCGTCACCGACGTCTACCTCAGGCACAGCCACATTGTAGCCCAGCATCAAAAACTCAGACATCACCGCAGCCTGCCCTGCCGCACCAACATACAAGTTCTTGCGCTTAGACATCAGCTTGCCATGACCTCATGCTCTTCTCCACGAGAAGGAATACGGATTACTACAGCACCGAGCTGCTGGACCTGGCGAACTGATAGACCCGTCAACAGCGTGACGACTTGACCCCATATTGGACCATGTAAACTTAAGAAGTTTGCCTCAGTGTCATAACCGATAAAGACAGATGGCACCTGACTCACCGAGGGGAACTCCTTGCGCAGTCGCTGACGCGAGACAGGGTCCAGCATATACGTCGTGCCATCACTCTGAAGGCCCGCCAAGATGACGATCCTAGCAGATTGGGGGGAAGAGTTGGTCAGCGGACCAACATGAGATTTTTTTAGTTGATGCACGTCGCCTCCTGTTCTCTATACGTTAGCTCAGAAGGGGCACCACAGCAACAGAAAGCCCAAGCGTGAAGACCAATCCCTCACGACCCCTACCCTCCACTCTTAACCCCGAGGGGCTTGAGCGTACCCGCGAGAAGGTCGAGAGCCTCCTCCTCGGCGAACTTGACGAGTAGCGATGAGGCCCCCGACGCTCCCGCCGAGGGCCTGCTCCTCACACCACGCGCCGCCTCAGGCGCCGCGCAGCCCATCGATGATGGCGTTCAACGTCGCGCTCGGGCGCATCGCCGCGGCGACCTTCACCGCGTCAGGGTGGTAGTACCCGCCGAGGTCCACGGGGCGACCCTGGGCGGCGAGCAGCTCGCTGTTGATCTGCGCCTCGTTCTCACCGAGGGCCTTCGCCACAGGCGCGAAGTGGGCGGCGAGGTCTGTGTCCGTCGTCTGCGCAGCCAGGGCCTCGGCCCAGTACAAGGCGAGGTAGAAGTGTGAGCCGCGGTTGTCGATCTCGCCCACCTTACGCGCCGGGGACTTGTTGTTGTCCAAGAAGCGGCCGATGGCGGTGTCGAGCGTGTTGGCGAGAACACCCGCCTTGGGGTTGTTCGTGGTGAGCGCGATGTGCTCCAGGGAGGCGCCCAAGGCCGAGAACTCGCCCAAGGAGTCCCAGCGCAGGTAACCCTCCTTCTGGAACTGTTGCACATGTTTGGGGGCCGAGCCGCCCGCGCCCGTCTCAAACAGGCCGCCGCCCGCGAGCAGGGGCACAATCGAGAGCATCTTCGCCGAGGTGCCGATCTCCAAGATCGGGAACAGATCGGTGAGGTAGTCGCGCAGCACGTTGCCCGTCACAGACACGGTCTCTAAGCCCTGGCGGATACGCGCCAAAGACACCTTCATCGCCTCGACGGGGGGCAAGATGCGGAGGTCGAGGCCCGCGGTGTCGTGCTCTTTGAGGTACTCGTTCACCTTCTGGATGAGCTGGTGATCGTGGGCGCGGCCCTCATCGAGCCAGAACACGGTGGTCGCGCCCGTGGCCCGCGCCCGGCGCACGGCGAGCTTCACCCAGTCACGAACGGGGAGATCGCGGGTCTGGCAGGAGCGGAAGATGTCGCCTTGGGACACAGACTGCTCCATGAACACCTCGCCCGTCGTCTCGTCCACAACCCGCACAGTCCCCGGGGCGTTGGCGATGAAGGTCTTGTCGTGAGATCCGTACTCCTCGGCCTTCTGCGCCATGAGGCCGACGTTGGGCACGGTGCCCATGGTGGCCGGGTCGTAAGCGCCGTTTGTGCGGCAGTCGTCAAACACGGCCTGGTAGATCCCGGCGTAGCAGCGGTCGGGCACGAGCGCCTTCGTGTCGTGCAGCTTGCCGTCGGGGCCCCACATCTTGCCCGAGTCGCGGACGACGACGGGCATCGAGGCGTCGATGATCACGTCGTTGGGCACATGCAGGTTGGTGATGCCTTTGTCGGAGTCGACCATCGCCAAAGCCGGGCGGGCGGCGTAGACGGCGTGGAGGTCGGCCTCGATCTCGGCGCGTTTTTCGGGGGCGAGCTGGCCGAGGCGGGAGATGAGGTCGCCGAGGCCGTTGTTGGGGTTGACGCCCAGCTCGGCGAAGGTGGCGGCGTGCTTCTCAAACACATCCGCGAAGAAGACCGTGACCGCGTGCCCGAAGAGCACCGGATCGCTGACCTTCATCATCGTCGCCTTGAGGTGCAGCGAGAGCAGAAGGCCCTTCTCTTTGGCGTCGGCGATCTCGGCGGCGTAGAAGGCGCGCAGGGCGGCGACGTTCATCACCGAGCTGTCGAGGATCTCCCCGGCGGTGACGTTCACGCCCTTCTTGAGCACGGTGACCGCGCCGTCGGCGGCGTGGTGCTCGTAGCGCACCTTGGTGGCCTGCCCGACGGTGACCGAGCGCTCGCTGCCGAAGAAGTCGCCACTCTGCATGTGGGCGACCTCGCTGCGGCTCTCCGTGGACCACTTGCCGAGGCGGTGGGGGTTCTTCTTGGAGAAGCTCTTGACCGAGGGCGGGCAGCGGCGGTCGGAGTTGCCCTCACGCAGCACGGGGTTCACCGCGCTGCCCAAGACCTTGGCGTAGCGGGCGGCGGCGTCGCGCTCGGCGTCGTTGGCCGGGGCCTCGGGGTAGTCCGGCACGTCGTAGCCTTGGCCCTGAAGCTCACGGATGGCCTCTTTGAGCTGGGGGATCGACGCCGAGATGTTCGGCAGCTTGATGATGTTCGCCTCGGGGCGAAGGGTCAAAGCGCCCATCCAAGCGAGGTGATCGGCGACCTGCTGATCGGGGCGCAGGCGCTCGGAGAAGTTGGAGAGGATGCGCCCGGACAAGGAGATGTCGCGGGTCTCGACGCTCACGCCGTTGCCGTGGGTGAAGGCGGAGACGATGGGAAGAAACGAGTAGGTCGCGAGCGCGGGCGCCTCGTCGATCTCGGTCCAGATGATGGTCGCAGTGGTCATAGGACTCCCGAGGCGCCCCCGAAGGTGGAGCGCCGAGCAGCGTCCTTGCTAGCACGAAATGACGCGGAACGCTCGCCTGACGCGGCTCGGTCAGGCGCTCGGCATCCCGTCGAGCCAGGCGCGCACGAGCGTTTGCAGCGGCGCGGCCTGGGCCTCAACGGCGGCGAGGTCGGCGAAGGGGATCACCGCGCGGTCGGGCGCCTGCCAACGCAAGAGCCCGGCGGGATCGTCCGGTCGCGGCGCGTCGGGCTGGGGCTTGGCGCCACGGTGAATCACGAGCTGCACCGGGCTCGGCCCCTTCGGCCCGACGACGCGGAAGGTGGCGAACCAGTCCCGGTGACGGAAGCTGCCGGCGTTCCACTTGATGCCCTCAGACACGCGGGGATCGGCGTCGAGCACGAGGCGGCGCACGGCGGCGATCACGTCCGCCTGGGGGTGGTTGAGGCCGCTGAGCCAAGCGTCAACCTTAGGATCGGGGGGCATGGGCGGCTCCGGTGGGGGGGCTGTGTACAGCGTTGCTCGTCCAGAGTGAGGTTAGATCGCGCCGAAGGACGGCGCCTGGTTGGGCTCGCCGAACCGACGCATGGGGGCTCATGCTGAGGTGAGGCGGGGCCGACCAGGGGGTGCCCGGCAAGCGAGATGACCTCACTCTGGACGAGCACCGCTGTAACCCCTCCGCCGCCCCTCAGCCCGTCAGCGCCGCCCAGGTGAGCCGCGGCGAGCGGCCGTTGACCCGCACCATCCGCACCCACAGCAGCGTCATGTGCTCCAGGTGCAGGGCCTGGACGAGGCCGCCGACGTCGAGGGGCTCAAAGCCGCAGTCGGTGATGAGCGGGGCCACACGCGCCTTCGCGGCGGCGTCATCCCCACAAAAAAACATCGCCGGCTTCACGTTGGCGGCGGGAAACTCGGGCCTCTCCAGGTTCTCAAACCCGTAGATCGTGAACGCCTTGACCACCTTGGCCTTGGGGGCGAGGGCCTGCAGCGCCTCGCTGCCCGAGCGCTCACTCTTGAGGCCGTGGCTGAGCCCGGGGCCGACAGGGTTGGTGCAGTCCACGAGGATCTTGCCTGCCAGGGCGTCGGCGAGGGGACCCAACACAGATGTGGTGGCCCCAAATGGGGTCGCCAAGAAGACGAGCTCCGCGTCACGCACGGCCTCCTCGATGGGCGCGGAGGTGAGGCGGCTCGACCGCTGCAGCGCCGCGGCGAGGGTCGCCGAGCCCTCTTTGTTCTCGGCCAGCACGACGTGGTGACCGGCCTCAGCGAGACGTTGGGCGAGGGCCCCGCCGACCTGACCGGCGCCGATGAAGGTGATGTTCATGTCTGCTCCTGTGTTGAGTGAGACCTAGCGCACAACCTACCAGAACGCCGGGCGCTCGGGCATCGGCGCGTGGCACCGTGTGCAGTCTCGGTGATCGTCTGTGGCGTCTTCGAGGGCGCCGCACGACGGGCACCGAACCCACATCCGGTTCATGCGGGTCGGGCTCCACACGCTCGTCCACACCGAGGCGACGAAACGCTCGCCGAGGAGCTCCTTCATCGCCTGGGCGTGGTGGCCGCCCAAGGCGCGTCTCATCGCCGCCTCGTCCTCCCAGGCCGTCACGGTGAAGCCGCGCAGCCCGGTGAAGCCCGTCACGATGGAGATGAAGCCCGGCTCGGCGAGGAAGTCCTCGACGTTCTGCCGGGAGTGCGCCCGGATACGCTCACGCTCGGCGGCGTCCGCGGCGGTGATCCAGGTGAGCGCGATCACGCCCGGCGGCCCGAGGTTCCCCGAGGCGGCGCGCATGGCGTAGCCGTACTGTGCGACGTCGCTCTGAATCGGCTCGGCGAGGGCCAACGCCACAAAGTCCTGCGGGGAGATCGGGCCCACCCGGGGAGCCTCGGTCCAGACGGGCTTCTGCTCAAGCCAGAGGTTCTTGATGGCCTTGCGGTGAAGGGTGAGGTCAAACAGCCCGGCGGAGACCATGATCCGCGCGCCCTCGACGGGGCGTTTGGCGAGGCGGCTGCCACACTGCGCACAGAAGCTGCGCTCGTTGGCCGCCGAAGAGGCGTACCAGCGGATGTGCTCCTCTCCCTCCCAGCGCGCCGCCGCGCGGTCGGTGGCGAAGAGCGCGAAGGCGCCGCCGTGGAGCTTCTGGCAGTCCGCGCAGTGACACAGCACGACCCCGGCGGCCGTCTCGGGCAGGGTCACACGCACGAGGCCACAATGACAGGCGCCGCGCAGCTCGCCGGGCGGGGCGACGGCGGGTGAGATGCTCATGGGGTTCGCTCCTTCGGGCGAGGCCGCTCGCCACCTGCCGAGGAGTATGACGCCGCCAAGGCTTGCAGGCCATAAGACTGTGTTCAAGTCATCCTTGCATCCAATGCAAGTCACCGCCCCGCTCACACAGCTCGCCCCGCTCCCAGAGG
Source organism: Myxococcota bacterium (assembly GCA_023150775.1). Classification (GTDB taxonomy): domain Bacteria; phylum Myxococcota_A; class UBA796; order UBA796; family CAJQPC01; genus JADKFE01. The sequence goes on along the minus strand of JAKLKE010000193.1, from coordinate 3,371 downwards.
GTCAGCGCGACCTCTTCACCGAGCCTGGCCTCTAAGCCGGGACCCTCAGCGGAGAATGGCGGCGTCTCGCAGGTCAACACGAGGATGCTGCCCTCGTCGGCGCAGCGTCTGAGCAGGTGGCGGGCCGCGACGGGGCCTAAGCCTTCGGCCCCGACACAGAGCACGAGGCGCTGCAGGGGCGTCTCATCGAGGGCTGTCGTCGTGGGGACCGCCCGTGCGGGCACGCCGACCCCGGTGATCAGCCAGGCCACGGCCGCCACGACCGCCCCGGCGTAGGGGCCAGCGACGGTGAGCCAAGGCCAGCCGTCCTCGGGGCGAACCCGGTCAAACCACGCCTGGGCGCCCGCCGGGAGCGGCCCCTCGGGGAGGAGCGTCGGCAACCCCGCCGCGCGCAGCAGCGCCACCCGATCCGCCGCGACGCGGCAGGCGCAGAGCTCAAGACCACCGGCCAAGAACCCGCTCCCGGCGCATTGAGGGCAGCCCCCAAGGCAGGCGCAGGGCTCAAAACCTTCCCCAACCCAGCCCGAGCCGCCGCAGCGCGGGCAGCCCCGGGCCGCGGCGGGGGAGCAGGCTGCGGGGTGAAGCCAGGGGTGGGGTGGCATACAGTGCTCCTGAATGTCGGAGAGGACGCGCCCAGCCATCAGGCACCACCAACCCGGCGCCGCGGCCTCAAGCGAGCACCTCGGCCAGCTCGGCGATGTCGGCCTGCTGACAAAGGGAGACTCCTGGGGCGTGGTGAGGATGATCGGGACGCCGGTCTCTAACGCATCGGCGACCCGCTGCGAGTCCGCGAGCACGACGCCGGGGAAGATGGCGCGCTCCCGGCCCTATCTCCGCTCCGACACCGGCATATCGCCTTCATCGAGAAGCTGCCGCGGATGACCGGCTCGAATGCGGCCTCGAAGCGTCGTGAGATCATGGGTCAGCACCTTCGTCCTGGCGGCGCGTTCGGTAGGCTTGAGCGGGGTGGTTTGGGGTCTCCGGGTATCGAGCGTCCAGAAGGCCCTCGGCGAGCATCTGAGACACATAGTTCTGCTGGATGGTGATGGCTTTTCGGTTCAGCGAGCGCGCCATCTCGCTCACGGTGACAAACTCGCGCTCACACAAAACGAGGATGGCGCTGCGCACGAGCTGTGGCGGCGTTCTGCCGCTCACGCGGACACGATCAACGATGGCCCGCTGCGCCTCGTCGTGTGGGGAGCTCGCGCCGTTGTGTGGGGAGCTCGCGCCGTTGTGTGGGGAGCTCGCGCCGTTGTGTGGGGAGCTCGCGCCGTGACCCGCAAAGAGCGGCAGCTCTTCCTGGGGCCCAGCCGTGTAGGTGGTCCCTCGTTTGTTGCCCGATGACTTGAGCAGCCCGTTTCGGACGAGCTCCTGGAGCTTCAGCGTGATGTCCCGCGAGTGGGCTTCGCTCAGCTCCCGCGCGCGTGGGTGGTTGAGGCTGCCCTCAACCTCAGCGGTCACCAGGATGACGCGCCCAAGCTCATCCTGTCCCGTGAACCGGGGGCCCCATCGGTCGATGAGCGCCTGCACCGCTCGGTTGGGGAGGAGGCTCTCCAGGGGGAGCTGGAGGTGGGTCTCATTGTGCTCGACGTCCTCCCAGATCCGCGGCGCGCGCCAATGCTGCTCGTGCCACACACGTCGCATGGTGGGGCCGCCAGAGCCTTCGCGCTCGCCGAGGCGCAAGAAGCTGAACAAACGCTGTAGCGCTGGGTTTCTCGGCTCGCTCACCCCGCCGCGCCACACCTGCTCGGGGGTGATGAGGAGCAGGCCGGGGTTGATGAGCTCAACGCCCCGCCTCTTGAGCACACGAATCCCCGTCGTGCCTTGGTAGTCGGCGTGGACGAGCGCGTTGACCAACGCCTCGCGCACGGCCAAATGGATTGGCGTCTCATCCACACGAAACTGGCCGTCAACGACCTCAAACGGCACCTTTAGTCCGTCTTGGAGCTTCACGATCACGCGCCGGTAGAACTCAAACAGGTTCGCGTTCCACAGGCCGTCGGGGTGGATACGGTCGAGCCAGCGGCGCCCGTCGTCAGGGTCTTCAGGCAGCTCCCGGTAGCTGAGATGCCAATGGGGCGCCAGCTCGCGGATGGTGGTCTCCTCGCCGAGCATCCACAAACCCGCCCAGGTCGGCCGGACCTGCTGGGCGCCACCGCGCTCTCGCCGGGCGGCCCCAATGGACACGAGGAACCCCTCATCATTGTGCTGGAGGAAGGGGTGCTCCGGTCGCCGCGCGGCGAAGAACTCCCGGTAACGCCGAACGCTGTCGGCGTTCAGATCCGCGAGGGTGAGGTCATCAACGCCGCCAGAGTCCCGGTCGCGGATGGCGTCGGCGAGCATTCGACGGGCGACCTCCCGATCCGCGCGACGGTCGCCCTCGTGGACACGCACAAAGGCGCCGCGTTCCCAAGAGCCATTCATGTAGACGGGGCGGTCCCCACGAGCCGCTTTGGGGACACGCAGCAGGAGCAAGGTGCAGCCGTCGATCTCAACCCGCTCAACATCCTCACGCCGGAGCACGTTGGCGCTGACCTTCTGAGGGTTCTGAAGGAGGTTCCAAAGATCAGCCTCAACCCTCTCAACATCTACAAATCCGCGCGGCTCCAAGCTGCCGTCTTTACGCTCCTTGGCGCCGAGGAGGATCAGCCCTCCCTTTGTGTTCGCCATCGCGCTGTACGTCTCCCAAAGCGACTCTGGGAGCGCGCCGCGACCGTCCTGGCCTGCGGCGAGCTTGGCCTCAAAGTCCCAGCCTTCGCGGAGGGTGTCGAGGTCGATGGGGGTCATGTGGCCTTCGCGAGTGGTTGAACGGGGGCGCCCCCCAGGTCGAGTTGTCCGGTCACGGCAGCGGCGAGGACCGCTTCGCGCCGCAGGTTGGCCGAGAAACCCTTGATGGAGCGGACCAAGCGGCTCTCGACGTGGTCGGGATCGCCCTTTCGTCTCGCGCGGCCGCGCGGCGAGCGGATGAGGAGGCGCTGCCCGGCGGCGGGGTTGAGGATATTTTCGACGGCGTCGTAGTTCACCCGTCCGTCGTGCCTCCGCCCGTGCCCTGCGCGCGGCTTGGCCTTGGTGAGCACACAGTCGAAGCGCCGCAGCACCGTCGGCGCCAAGTTGACCCGGTGAACCTCAGGCGGACGGCACCGCCCAGAGAGCAGGTCAGCGATCTGCCCGACGAGGCCTTCGAGGTCGGTTGGGTCAAGCATCGAAGGTGGCTCCAGTGGCGTGGTCGTGGTGCAGGTTCATCCTCAGCTCGCCCACGCCTCGTCGCCGATTCCGCAGGAGACGGGCTCATGGGCGGCGTCATCGGCGGCGACCGAGGTCTCTGCGATCATCCGCGTGCTCTCCAGGGTAGGCGCCGCAGCCTATCACGG
>JAKLKE010000192.1 GCA_023150775.1 Myxococcota bacterium | reverse complement strand
AGCCTCGACGTCGCCATCGCCCTCACCGCCACCAAGGGCGTCGAGGCGATGATCGTCAACCCCAGGTCGGCGCGGCACTTCGCCGATGCCCAGCTCCGGCGCGCGAAGACCGACCGCGTCGACGCCCGGGCGCTCATGGACTACGCGCAGCGGATGCCCTTCGTCGTCTGGCAGCGCCCTAGCCAAGAGCGGATGCACCTGCGACTGTTCGCGCGTCGCATCGCCGCCCTCGTCGAGACTGCGACCGCCGAGAAGAACCGCCTCGTGGCGGCGAAGGCCACGGGCGAGACCCCGCGCCTTGTTCTGTGCGACATCGAGAGGGGCATCCAACAGCTTGCGAGCCGCATCGCCGAGCTGGAGGCCGCCGCGCTGGAGCTCATCAACAGCGCGCCCGATCTCAAGCGGCTCATGGACTGCGCAACCTCGATCAAGGGCATCGCCAAGCGCAGCGCCATTCGTCTCCTGGGCGAGCTGCTCGTGCTGCCCGCCGACATGAGCCCCCGAGAGATCGTCGCCCACGCAGGCCTCGACCCCAGGCCCCGACAGTCGGGCGCCAAAGACGCCAAGAGGCAGATCAGTCGGCTCGGGAACGCCCGACTCAGGTCGGCCATCTTCCACCCGGCCATGGTCGCCGCCCGTTACGAGCCCGCCGTCCGTGAGGTCTACGAGCGCCTGGTCGAGCGCAACAAGCTCAAGATGGTCGCCACCGTCGCCATCATGCGCCGACTGCTCGTCGCCCTGTGGGTGATGATCCTCCGCGAGCAGCCCTTCGACCCGGCGAAGTTCGGGCCGAAGGGTGTTTTGGCGACGGAATGAACGCTGACGCTTGACAGGCAATAGAGCATCTTTGCGCGAGCTGAAGCGCCGTCTCGCGTGCCGTCGAGGGCTCGGACAGTCTGCTCTGCGGCTCTGCGGCTCTGCGCGAGGTTCGAGACGCCGTCGCGCGGGCCATCGAGGGCTCGTCGAGCCGAGGGGTGGTGTGGGCGGCGTTGTTGAGAGGTCGCGCAGAGACGCAGAGGCGCAGAGAGGTCAGTGGCGCTTGGCGGCGTCTCGGCGAGCGGGCCCGCAGACCGGCAGAGCGCTTGGCGGCTTGTCGGCTTGGCGCGAGGTTCGAGACGCCGTCGCGCGGGCCGTCGTGGGCTCGTCGAGCCGAAGGGTGGTGTGGGACAGCCCTCCCCCGCTCAGTCCGGACGATGGGGCCCCAGCCCGAACGCCGTGAGCAGGGCCGTGGCCCCGGCTGTCGGGGGCAGCGCGTCGGCGCTCACCTGGGCCTCGATCTCGGCCAAGGCGGCGACCACGCCGGGATCCTCACGAAACGCGGTGAGCAGCCGCTCCTCGATGGTGGACCACATCCACCGCAGGCGTTGTTCCCGGCGAAGCTCGGTCAGGCCGCCGCTCTCCTCCAGCGCCGCGCGGTGCTGCAGGATGAGCTCCCAGACCTCGGCTAGCCCCTCGCCGGTGAGCCCGCTCGTGGTCACGGCCTGGGGTCGCCAGCTTGGGTGGCGGGGGCGCAGGTAACGCAGCGCCGCCATGTACTCCCGCAGGGCGAGCCGCGCCGGGCCCAGGAGCGCGCCGTCGGCTTTGTTCACGACGATGAGATCGGCGAGCTCCAGGATGCCCTTCTTGATGCCCTGCAGCTCATCCCCGCCGCCGGGCACCATCACCACCACAAAACAATCGACCATACCCGCCACGGTCACCTCGGACTGGCCGACGCCCACCGTCTCGACGAGCACCACGTCATAGCCGGCGGCCTCACACAGGAGCATCGCCTCCCGGGTGCGACGGGCCACGCCGCCCAAGGTCAAGGCGCTGGGCGACGGGCGAATGTACGCCCGCCGATCCACCGAGAGCCGCGACATCCGCGTCTTGTCGCCGAGGATGCTGCCGCCGGAGAGCGCGCTCGACGGATCGATGGTGAGCACGGCGACCTTGTGGCCGGCCTCGACGAGGTTCATGCCCAAGGAGTCGATGAGCGTGGACTTTCCCGCGCCGGGCACGCCGGAGATGCCCACCCGCATGGCCTTGCCCGTGCGCGGCAAGAGCGCCTGCAGGAGCGCCTGGGCCTGGCTTTGGTCCTCAGCGCGGCGGCTCTCGACGAGGGTGATCGCCCGGGCGAGGGTGGCCCGCTCTCCGGCGGACACCCCGGCGATCAGCGCGTCGAGGCTGGGGCGGGGCATGGCTCAGCCCTCGCGGGCGGCGACGATGCGGTCCAGCACACGGCAGGCGGCGTCGGAGATGCGGGTGCCGGGCCCGAAGATCTCCACCGCCCCGGCGGCGTGCAGCGCGTCGTAATCCTGCGGCGGCACCACCCCGCCGACGACGATGAGGATGTCGGGCCGACCGTTCTGATCCAAGGCCGCGCGTAAGGCGGGCACCAAGGTGAGATGCCCCGCGGCGAGGCTTGAGACGCCGACGACGTGAACGTCGTTCTCGACCGCCTGCAGCGCCGTCTCTTCAGGGGTCTGAAACAGAGGGCCGACGTCTACGTCGAAGCCCAGATCGGCAAACGCCGTGGCGATCACCTTCTGGCCACGATCGTGCCCGTCTTGGCCCATCTTGGCGACGAGCATTCGGGGGCGACGGCCCTCGTCTTCAGCGAAGGCGGCGACCCGGTCGCGGGTGCTGTTGAGCTCGGCGTCTGCGTCGCCGACCTCGCCGGAGTACACCCCGGCGATGTTGCGGATCACGGCCTGATGCCGACCGAAGACCTCCTCCAAGGCGTCGCTCATCTCACCCACCGTCGCTTTGGCCCGCGCCGCGTCTACGGCGAGCGCGAGCAGGTTGCCTTCACCCGTGGCCGCGGCCTTCGTGAGCGCCTGGAGCGCCTTGCGCACGGCCTCGGCGTCACGCTGGGCCTTGAGCGCGGCGATGCGCTGAAGCTGGGCCTCTCGCACGGCGGCGTTGTCCACCTTGAGCACGGCCAGCGCCTCCTCTTGGGCGAGGCGGTGTCTGTTCACGCCGAGAATAATCTGCCGCCCCGAGTCGATTCGCGCCTGGGTGCGGGCGGAGGCCTCCTCGATGCGCAGCTTGGGCAGCCCGGTCTCGATGGCCTTCACCATGCCGCCCAAGGCCTCGACCTCGTCGATGTGCGCCATGGCCCGAGCCGCCAGGTCCGCCGTGAGACGCTCCACATAGGCCGAGCCCCCGAACGGATCCGCCACACGGCAGATGCCCGTCTCGCTCTGAATGTGGAGCTGGGTGTTGCGGGCGATACGCGCCGAGAAGTCCGTGGGCAGCGCCAGGGCCTCATCCAGGGAGTTTGTGTGCAGTGACTGTGTGTGCCCAAACGCGGCGGCGAGGGCCTCCACATAGGTGCGGGTGACGTTGTTGAATGGATCTTGCGCCGTGAGCGACCAGCCCGAGGTCTGGCAGTGGGTGCGCAGGCGTAAGGACCGGCTGTCCAGCGACCGGCCATCTTTGTGCGAGAAGTGGCGCTGCACCAAGGTCGCCCAGAGCTGCCGCGCGGCGCGCAGCTTGGCGATCTCCATGAAGGTGTCCATGCCGATGGCGAAGAAGAACGACAGTCGCGGGGCGAAGCTGTCCACGTCCATGCCCGCGGCGATGCCCGCCCGGATGTACTCCAGACCATCCGCCAAGGTGTAGGCCAGCTCAATGTCCGCCGTCGCCCCGGCCTCCTGCATGTGGTAGCCGGAGATCGAGATGCTGTTGAACTTGGGCATGTTCCGGCTGGTCCACCCGAAGATGTCGGCGATGATTCGCATCGACGGCCCCGGCGGGTAGATGTAGGTGTTCCGGACCATGAACTCCTTGAGGATGTCGTTCTGGATGGTGCCGCTGAGCTTCTGCGGCGGCACCCCCTGCTCCTCTCCGGCGACGATGTACAAGGCCAAGATCGGCAGCACGGCGCCGTTCATCGTCATCGACACGCTCATCTGATCGAGCGGGATGCCGTCAAACAGCACACGCATGTCGAGGATCGAGTCGATGGCCACCCCGGCCATGCCCACGTCGCCCACCACCCGGGGGTGATCCGAGTCGTAGCCCCGGTGGGTGGCGAGGTCAAACGCGATGGAGAGGCCCTTCTGGCCCTGGTTGAGGTTGCGCCGGTAGAAGGCGTTTGACGCCTCTGCCGTAGAGAAGCCCGCGTATTGCCGCACAGTCCAGGGCTGGCGCACATACATCGTCGGGTAAGGGCCCCGGGTGTAGGGGCCGAAGCCGGGCAAGGCGCCGTCTACACCTAAGCCGTCGAGATCCGCCGGGCCGTAGAGCGCGCGGCGGCGCACCCCCTCGGGCGTCTCGGTCTCGGGGAGCGCGGCGGGAGCTGGAGCAGCGGGCGCCGGGGCCGCGCCGAGCTCGTCATACGAGAGCGTCTTGAGCTTGGGCCTCATCACTTCACCCCCTGCTCGGAGACGCCGAGGCCGGAGAGCAGGTTGTCCAGCGCGGTGACCACGTCCGCCCCGGCGTACACAAAGCCGTCGAGGGCTGGCGCGGGGCTGAGGTCTTTGAGCGTCGCCGGGCGCGTCGCCGCCCAGACCTGCGCCGCGCCCGCCGCGCGGAGGGCCTCGGTGAGCGGGCCGACGACCCCAGGGAGCCGCGCGTCAGCGACACAGAGCACCGCGCCGACCGCGCCGAGCGCACGAAGCCGCGCGGCGAGCTGGGCCGGGGCGTCGTCACCGCCGCCGTCCTCTTCGACGGCGTTGAGCCCAGCGGCGCGCAGGAGGTTGAGGACCCAGCTTGAGCGCGCCTTCCACTCGCTGATCGGGCCCACCGCCGCCAAGAGCACCGTCGGCGCGGGGCCGCTCGCCTCCACCCGGGCCCGCAGCGCGTCAAAGGGCGCGGCGTCGGTCTGGGCGAGCAAGGGCGGCGCGGCGGTCGCCTCATCGCGTGTGAGCGCGGCGCCCAAGGCGCAGAGCCCGGCGCCATTCTGGGCGGCGGCGGCGAGCTCTGCCAGGGCCTCGGCCCCGCGGCGAATCACCGGCGCCGGGCCAGCCGTGGCGGCGTCTCCCGGCGCGGCCACGAGCAGGCTTTGTCGGGTGAGCGGCGCCTCCGCCGGATCCACAAAGTCCGAGACGCCGACGATGGGGGCCTTTCGAGCGCGAAGCTGGGCCGTCCACAGGCGCTGGGCCTCGTTCACCCGGGCGTGGACCTTGCCGTCTCGCCACGCGGCGGCGAGGCCGCCCTCGTCGCTGATCGCCTGGAGCTGGGCCCAGGCGGCGCGGCCCAGCGCGTCGGTGAGGGACTCGATGGCTGGGGCGCCGCCGAGGGGGTCGAGCACGTCGCCCAGGTGGCTCTCGGCGAGGAGCGTCTGTGGGGTGTTGCGGGCGATGCGGCGGCCGAGGGCCGAGGGCTGGCCCAAGGGCGCGTCAAAGGGTGTGGCCGAGATCAGCTCCGCGCCGCCCATCAAGGCCGCGAAGGTGGCGCTCGTCACCCGGAGCAGGTTGGTGTGGGGGTCGCGCCGGGTCAAGGTGGCGCCGTTGGGCGCGGCGTGCAGCGGGGCGAGGCCCGGCGTGTTCACCCCGAAGGCCCGGGCGAGCCGGACGTGCAGGCCCCGCATCGCCCGCAGCGCGGCGACGTTCATCAAGAGATCGCGGCCCATAGGCACCGACCACCACAAGGCGGCGACGGCGCGCTCGGCGGGCAGCCCGGCCTCGGTCAGCGCGCTGAGCGTCTCTGCGGCGGCGGCCAGGCTGAGCCCCAAGGTGAGGGAGAGATCCGCCCCGGCCTCGGCGAAGGGCGCGCCGCTCACGCCTAAGGTGAAGGCCTCGGGCGCGCCGGAGGTCAGCTCGGCGAGCTCGGCGTAGATTGTCGCCAAGGACGCGGGCAAGGCGCCGTCCGTCGCCAAGGCGGCGAAGGGGTCACTCAGCACATAGAGCGTCGTGGTGGACGGCAAGACCGGGCGCAGCGACGCCACGGCGGGCAAGGCGTTCGCCCCGGCGTCGAGCATCAGCACGTCAGGCCGAGACTGGCCCAAGAGCGCCCGCCAGGCCGCCGTGTCGGCGGGCCACAGCCCAAAGCCGCCGACCTCCGCCCGGCCCAGGCGCGCGCCGAGCGCCAGCCGCAGACACACGCCGTCCGCGCCGCCGTGAAGCTCCTCGACGACGGCGTCGTGGGCCTCGGGCGCCGCCGCGGCGTAGATCGGCTGAACCAGCCGCGTGGGCTGGCCGAGGCGCGCTTGGCAGGCCGCGAGCACGAAGGGATCACGCGGGGCGCTCCCGGCGTAGACCGGCTGGAGCTTGAGGCCCTCGCGGGTGGTGGAGACCAAGGCGCGGTCGAGATCAGCGCCGTTTAGCTCACGGATGACCTCCTCCCGCCACTCGGCCAAGGAGGTGGGCGGGAAGAGGGGCTCAGTCATGGGGTCAGATCCGGATTCCGTCCTGTTCACACACCCGCACTAACAGCTCCTCAAGGATCTGGCGCGCTCGACCGGTGCCCTCGCCCATCGACCGGTGCAAGGCGGCGTCTGCGTCGTCCCGGGAGACGCAGTCTTCGCTGTAGCGCTCATACGCGACCAGGGCCGAGACGAGCACGGCGAGGTGGTTAGGGCACTCACAGTCCAAGCCCGTGCGGGTCTCGCGCAGGCGGCCCAGCTCGGCGTCGGTGAAGCGTGGCGGCCGAGGCGGCGCCTCGGCGGCGACGACCCCGAAGGGGCTCATCGGCTCCAGACCGGCGCTGAGGTTTGGCCCGCCGCTGCCCATCACCGCCGCCCGCTCAAACGCGAGCTGCTCGACGATGGCCTGGCGCAGCGTCGCCACCCGAACGGGGCCCTGCACCAGCCGCGCGCCGAGCTGGGCGAGCTTGGCGAGGGTCTTGTGGGTGGCGAACTCGTAGACGACGACGACGCTCTGGGCGCGGGTCACCTCGATGCAGCGGCGCAGGTTGTCCCGGGGGGCGGCCCCCAAGAGCGCCAGCCGGGCGACGAGCACGTCCACGGGCTCCGCGTGAGACAGTGCAAAAAATCGCTCCAGATCCGGGGCGATCCGCGAGACCGTGAGCCCGCCGAGGTAGCTCTGGGTGACGTCCATCTGCTGGGTGAGGGTGTCGTGCAGGGCGGCGATACGAACGCTCGGCGCCGACTCTCGTGTCTGCGCCTGGACAGTCTTCTGCGCCTCCTGAATCAAGCTAATAGCCTCGCTCACTTTGTATCCTTTATCCATGAGCAGCTTCACGGACTGGAGACAGGCGAGGTCGTTGTCTGAATACTCTCGATACCCGTTCTCTTGGCGGCTGGGCTCGACGATGCTGTATCGGCGCTCCCAGGCGAGCAAGGTGGCGCGGGAGATGCCGGTGAGCTCGGCGACGGTCTTGATGCGGTATCCCATCGGTGTCAGTGGGCTGGAGGGTCGGATCCCACGCGGCGAGGGTCATCGCGCGCGTGTCTGCGCTGGCCGCCAAGCGCCCGCCCTCTTGTGCGTCGCGGTCAGTGGCCTTCCGCCCGACCTAAGCCTCCGCACCGCCGACGTTGCGCGCTGAAGCGTGAGAGGCGGCGAGGGCCCTCCCCGCCGCCTCCACCCTGGATCGCGCCCGCTCAGTAGCTCACCGTGCCTTTGCCGTACCAATAGCGGGTGTAGTAGTAAGGCTTGCCGTTGTAGGAGTAGGGGTAGTCCTGGTAGCCCCCGCCGAAGGTGATGCCGCCCGCGCCGTCCGTGCTCGCCGCCCAGAGCGGGCTCCACTCGGCGTAGTACGCCGTATAGTACCAGATCACCTCGTAGACGCCGTAGTAGTCTTCGTCGTAGCCGAAGGTCCAGTTGATGTTTGAGCCGTCGTGGCAGCCGTCGTCGTCGGTTGACTTCGTCTTGTCGTAGATGAGCTTAAAGTCTAAGGTCCACTCACACTCGGGGCAGCTCGCCGCGCTCGCCGTGCCGACGGTGTTGAAGACCAGATCGCAGCCGTACACCCCGCGCTTGGGTTCGAAGCCGTAGAGGAAGTTCATCGTGCCCTTGAAGCCGGTGACGTCGGCGTCGGCGTCCGAGTCCGCGTCGGTGTCCGCGTCGCTGTCCGCGTCGCTGTCCGCGTCGCTGTCTGCGTCGCTGTCCGCGTCGCTGTCCGCGTCGCTGTCCGCGTCGGAGTCCGCGTCGGTGTCGGCGTCGGTGTCCGCGTCGGTGTCCGCGTCGGCCTCACCGGTGTCGTCCGAGGTCGGGGAGGTGTCATCAACGACACCGTCATCTTTTCCGCCAACACAGGCCAGCGCGAACAGCGCGACCACGCTCAAGAACATCTGGGTAGTCTTCATCGACGTATACGCTCCGATCCGAAGAGAACGAGGGTGAGGGCGAGGCGCGGGGGCGCGCTCCCGCCCCAGCATAGCCCCACCCCGCTCGGATCGCCGGATTCCCCCAAGCTCACTCCTCGTCTTCGCCCCCCGAGGCCACCACGGGCGGGAAGGCCGAATCCCGCATCCCGGCGAGGCAGGCGTCCATCGCCGCGGAGAGCTCTGCTTTTTTGTCGGCGAGGCTAGGATCGTCGTGGATGTTGTCGATCTCTGTGGGGTCTAAGCTGAGGTCGTAGAGCTCATAGGCGGTCTCGTCCCAGGTCCAGGTGCGGTAACGAACGAGCTTGTAGCGGTCGTCTCGGGCCATCATCAGCCAAGGATCTGTGTCGGTGGGGTTGAGCCCGTACATCGAGAGCACAACGTCGCGGCCCGTCGCCGTCTCACCCAAAAACACGCCGGAGTGATCTTGGCCGGAGAGGGACTCCAGCCCAGCGTTCGCCTCGATGAGCCCGGCGAGGCTCGGCCAGAGGTCGATCTCCGAGAGCATCGCGTCGCTGCGGGTGCCCGGCGGGATGTGCCCCGGCGCCCGCACGATGAAGGGTTTCCGCGCGGCGCCCTCAAAGAAGGTGCTCTTGAGCCACAGGCCCTTCTCGCCGAGCATGTCGCCGTGATCGGAGGTGTAGACCACCGCCGTAGACTTGCTGAGCCCGAGCTCCTCCAAGACCGCGAGCAGCTCACCGACGAGGGTGTCGATCCAGCTCACCGCGCCCATGTACAAGGCGAGGCAGAGCCGCGACTGCTCTTCAGTCATGCCGTCCCAGCCCATCTCTTCGACCCAGTGCGCGCCGATGCGGCAGTCGTCGAGATCGCCCGCGATGTTCTCGGGCAGGGTCATCATGGCGGGATCGTAGCGGTAATAATAGTCGTTGGGGAGGCGCCAAGGATAATGCGGCGCCCGAAAGCTCACATACAGAAAGAATCGCTCGTCTTTGTGCGCCCGAAGCCAGGCGATGGCCTCTTGTAAGAGCACATAGTCATCGTCCCGGCGGGGATCGGCCAGGGGGTGCCCGTCGAAGCCCGAGAAGGGGATGTCGGCGAAGATGGCCTCGTGCTCGGGGTCGCCGATGGGCTGGTCGAGGCCCTCGACATAGGCCGCGTACAGCTCGTCCCAGCGGGCGCCTGAAGCCGTGCTGATGAAGCTCTGAAAGCCGAAGCTGTGGGTCTCTTCGTCGTTCTGTGTGTGGAGTTTGCCGAAGCAGGCCGTGGCGAAGCCTTGCTCGGTGAAGTGCTCGGCCAAGGTCCAGTTCAGCTCATTGAACACATAGGCGTTGGAGAGTTGGCCGTGCTCTTGGGGCCAGAGTCCGGTGAGTAAGGACTGCCGCGTCGGCGCGCAGACCGGCATGGTCGTGTACACCCGGTTGAGCACCATGCCCTCGGCGGCGAGGCGGTCGAGGTTGGGCGTCATGGCGTCGGGGTGACCCTCAAAGCCGAGCGCCTTGGGGTTGTGCTCGTCGCTGGAGATGTAGAGCACGCTGAGCTGGCTCCGGGCCACCGGCCCGTCCTCAACGCCCGAGTCTTCAGTGTCGTCGCCCCCGGAGTCTTCGCCCCCGGAGTCTTCGCCCACGGAGTCCACTAGGCCCGTGTCATCCGCCTCGGTGTCGTCGGTCGCGTCTTTGCCGCTGGGGGCGCGGCAGGCCTGCAGCGTGAAGCCCGCGCCGACCACAGAGAGGGCGCCAGCGCCTTGAAGCAGCGCGCGACGGGTGCTACCGGACCGATATGCCATGAGGTTCCTCCGTTCTTGATGACGCCTCGTCATCCGCTCGTTCGCCTGTCAAGGGACCAAGAGGGTAGTCGCGCCCCGCTGGATCAGCAAACTTTACGAGCCCCAGGCCCGGCCCCCTGTGCGATACTCCCCGGATGCACAGCCCCTCCGCGCCCTGGCACCGTCCCCTGCTGCTCAGCGTCCTCGCCCTCGCCGCCCTGCCGGGCTGCAAAGGCGACGGTGATGGCCAAGACTCCGCCGCGCCGCCAGACGTGACGCATAGATTGGACGACCAACTAACTTTCAGCGACGTGCTGGCCCTGGGCACCCACAACAGCTACCACGTCGAGACCTCGGGCCGCCCGGAGTGGAACTACACCCACCTGCCCCTCGATCAGCAGCTCGGCGAACAAGGGGTGCGCCAGTTTGAGCTCGACCTGAACTGGGACAGCGGCGACGACGTGTGGCGCGTGTACCACGTCCCGCTCCTCGACCAAGGCACGACCTGCGACCTCTTCTCGGAGTGTGTGCGCGTCATGGCCGATTGGTCGGCGGCGAACCCCGGCCACCACCCGATCCTCACGCTCTTGGAGCTCAAAGACCTCGCCCCCACCGACGACCCGGAGGAGGCCGCCCTGATGTTGGCCGCCGCTGAAGACGCCGTGCGTGGCGCCTGGGGCGACCGCGTGATCACGCCAGACGA
>JAKLKE010000191.1 GCA_023150775.1 Myxococcota bacterium | reverse complement strand
CGGCGTCGAGGTCAACAACGACGGCACCGACCCCCTCGACCCCGCCGACGACGTGCTCGACACGGACGAGGACGGCATCTCCGACTGGAACGAAGAGAACGTCACCAACACCGACCCCACCCTCGCCGACACCGACGCGGACGGCCTCAGCGACGGCGATGAGGTCAACACCCACGAGACCGATCCCCTCGTCCCCGACAGCGACGAGGACGGCCTCAGCGACGGCGACGAGGTCAACACCACCGGCACCGATCCCCTCGCCTCAGACACCGACACCGACGGCCTCGGCGACGGCGACGAGGTCAACGACCACGGCACCGACCCCCTGGACGACGACAGCGACGGCGACGGCCTCAACGACGGCGACGAGGTGAACGAGCACGGCACCGACCCCCTCGATGAGGACAGCGACGACGGCGGCATCAGCGACGGCGCTGAGGTGCTCGTGGACGGCACGGACCCCCTCGACCAGAGCGATGATCTCCTCGACACCGACGGCGACGGCCTCTCGGACTGGTCGGAAGAGAACGTCTACGGCACCGACCCCAGCCTCGCCGACACCGACGGCGACGGCCTCAACGACGGCGACGAGCTCCTGGATGTGGGCACCGACCCCGTTGACGCCGACACCGACGACGACGGCCTCAACGACGGCGACGAGGTGAGCGCCACCACCAACCCGCTCAACCCCGACTCCGACGACGACGGCCTGAGCGACGGCGACGAGGTCAACACCCGCCAGACCGACCCGCTCAACACCGACACCGACGCCGATGGCCTCATCGACGGCGACGAGGTGAACGTCCACCAGACCGACCCCACTGACGCCGACTCCGATGACGACGGCCTCAACGACGGCGACGAGCTCAGCACCCACCAGACCGACCCCAACGACGCCGACACCGACGACGGCGGCGTTCCAGACGGCGAAGAGCTCCAGGACGGCACGGATCCCCTCGACCCCAGCGATGATGTGCCCGTGGACGAGCTGCCCCTCGGCGAGACCAAGGGCGGCGGCGGGCTCTCCTGCGCCACCGGGCCTCAGGCGCCGGCTTGGGGCCTCGCGGCGCTCATCGCCTTGGCCCTGCGCCGCCGCCGCTGAACGAGCCGGGCGAGGCGCCGCTCACCACCGCGCCTCGCCCAGCCGCACCATGTACTGATCACAGCGCACGCCGAGGGGCAGGTTCACCTTGGACTCGGCGAGGCCCAAGGGCGGGATGCGGCCCAAAGCGGCGCTGAACCGCTGCTCACCACACTCGACGAGCACCTCGGCGCTGCGGATCGGGCGGTTGACGAGGCTCTGGGCGCTGATGTCCACCGTCACCCGGCCGTCGCTCCAGATCTTCGCCATGCCCTCGATCTCTAACCACTTGGAGATGTCGAGCTGGCGGTCGGGGTCGCCGGTGCGGGGCTTGAGCGTCAGCTCGTGCAGGTCGGGATCGACGGTGACGGTGAACTGGCCGGAGACGTTGAGGCCCAGGAGCCCGGCGCTGTCTTCGCTGGCGCACTCCTCACACACGGCGATGGTCACGCCCTCGACGGCGTAGCCCCCGAGCCACACCCGGTCGATGAGCATCACCTGGGCCCGGCGCTCGCCGTTCGCCGTCTGCAGCACCACCTCCGGCGCGCCCCGGGGCACGCTGAGGCCCAAGACCCGCTCCAAGGTCTCGCGGTCAAGGGTCGTGAAGGTGGCGCCGGTGTCGAACATGAGCGTGAGGTCTTGGGCGCGGTCGCCCTGCTCAAAGCCGACGGGGATACGCAGGCTGCGCCCCTCGCCCTCATACGGCAGCGAGATCTCGTCCTCATCGGAGACCTCACGCACCCGCGCCGGCGCGGCGACGGGCTTGGGCTCGACGATGACCGGCTCGGCGAAAGACGGCGGCGTGCCAGAGATCGCGGTGGGGCCGTCCCCCAGCCAGAGCCCGAAGGACTCCGCCTTGGCCGCCACCGTCATCGCCGTCTCTGCGCCCCAAGGCGCGGCGAAGAAGCCCGCCCCGGCGCCCATCGCCCGGCTGCGCTCGCCGGGGAAGTAGATCGGCAGGCCCAGCACGAGGAGCAGGGGCCACACCACGCCCCCGCCGAGCTGGGCGCGCAGGCTGCCGCCGAACATCGCGCCGAGGCCGATCGACGGCAGCACCGCCACACACAAGGCCGAGAGCGTCAACGGCAGCACCGGGGCCTCCCGGGAGAGCCCTAGGCCGATGAGCGACCCAAAGCCCATCGCCGTGAGCGTGATGTGCATCGGGAGCGCGACGATCAGCAACGCGGCGTTCGACATGCAGGCGCTCCGTTGGGCTTGTGGGATCGGGCGGACAAGACAGGTTACGCTCGGTTCTGATAGTTTATCTTCCGGTCACCCCCCATGACCGAGCCCAAGCCGCCTCACCCCCCAAAGGGTAATCACGCCTGGGCGAACGCACCCCCCTCGCCGCCGCCCCAGACCGGGGCGCCCTCGGAGCGCCGTCTTGCCCGCCGTCACCTGGTTCTGCGTCGACATCGAGTGCTCAGGGCCCGTCCCCGGGCTCTACGACATGGTGTCTCTGGGCGCCGTGGTCGTGAACGACGCTGAAGACGGCACCTTGAGCCTCGGGGAGTCGTTCTACATCGAGCTCCGCCCCGAGGCCGGGATGGACCCCGAGGCCATGGCGGTCAACGGCCTCGACTACGCGCTCCTGCTCCGCGAGGGGGTGCCGCGCGGCGAGGCGATCCGCCAGCTCGCGACCTGGGTGAAGGCCCAGACCCGCCCGGGCACCAAGCCGGTCTTTGTGGGCCACAACGCCCCCTTTGACTGGAGCTTCGTCGCCTGGTGTTACGCCGCCGAGGCCCTGCCAAACCCCTTCGGCTACAAGGCCTTTGACACCAAGGCGTTCTCCGCGGGGGTGCTCGGCTTACACTGGCTAGACACCAACAAAGAGAACCTCTCCGTGGCGCTGGGCCTGCCTGACGAGGACCACGGCAAAAAGCACCGCGCAGACTACGATGCGTGGTATCAAGCTCTGATCCTCAAGGGGCTGCTTGAGCGGCAGCGCGCCCCTCGGACCTCCTCCCCGACGGAGTAGCCTTGCAAGAACGCGACGCGCACTACCTGCACGAGCGAAAAGGCCTCTCGGCGGTCTTGTCACCCGCTTTGGAGCGCCCTCGGGCCTTGTCTTGGATCGGCACCCAAGAGCGCCTGCTCGTGGCCACTGAAGAGGGTGAGCTGATCGAGGTAGACGTGGTGTTCGGCTCTCGCACCTTGCCGCACACCGTCGAAGACCCCGCCGAGATGAGCTGCTCCCCCGACGGGCAGAAGCTCGTCGTCGTCGAGCGCGCCAAGAACATCAGCCTGCGCCGCACCTCAGACGGTCAAAAGATCGCCGAGCTGCACTTTCCGCTGCTGTCCGACATCACGATCACCTGGTTTAAGCGCAATGAGGGCTGGGGTGTGGCCGTCGCCGGGGACGACCTCGAAGGCCGCAAGGTCGTGCTCCTCCCCGACGACTTCTCCAAACATAAAGTGGCGAAGATCCCGCCCCGCGCCGCCATCGGCGTCGATCCCCTGGGCGCCTTGCAGTATG
This sequence comes from Myxococcota bacterium, assembly GCA_023150775.1. Taxonomy (GTDB): domain Bacteria; phylum Myxococcota_A; class UBA796; order UBA796; family CAJQPC01; genus JADKFE01. The sequence goes on along the minus strand of JAKLKE010000191.1, from coordinate 7,088 downwards.
GCCGGGTCACCCAAGAGGGCGTGTCCATCGTGGCCTTCGGCAAACCGATGGCGCTCGGCACCCCCAGCCGTCACCGCCTGCGGTTTGGCGGCGGCGGCCTGCTCATGGGCATGGCTGAAGGTGGCGTGACCTTGTGGCCCGGCGTCGATCGCCCGCCGCGCACGATCATCGCCTACGACGTCTCCGCCGCCACCCTCGACACGAAGGGGGAGCAGGTCGCCGTGGGCACCCGCACCGGGGACGTCTCGCTCTCCAGCGCCAGCACCGGCGCCTTGGAGCGCGCGAGGCCGGGCAAGGTCGGCGGTCACAGCTCGGCGGTGCGGGCGATGGCCTTCTCGGCCCGAGGCCGCTGGTTGGCCACGGCGGCGGACGAGCTGCGGGTGTGGACCTTCTGAGCCCCGCTCCGGCGGCCCGGCCTCAGCTCAAGAGGCGCCACAGGCCCCAGATCACCAAAGCCGGCGGCGCCAGATAGGCCACGAGCCAGATCAACCCGACGGCGAAGGCCGCGGCGGACCAGCCCACGAAGGCGCGGCGCTCTTCAGCGGTCGCCGGGCCCAGCCGCTCATCGGCGCCGACCTTCTGGCGCAGCTCACCCACTCGTAAGCCGAGGAGCTGGCCGTAGTCTTGGTCATAGAGGCGCCTTGAGCGACGCCCACGCACGAAGGCGTCGAAGGTGTCCAGCGGCATCAACAACAGGCCGGTGAACATGCCCGCGAGGTTGATGAACCAGGCCGCGTGGGCGTCGCCGCAGCCCGAGCCGATCTCCCAGGCGCTGATCTGGAACTCGCCGCGCCAGTGCGTCGAGGGGTAGCCCGTGGCGATGTGGTTGAGGTCGTGGTACCGCACGGCGTACACCCGGGCCGAGGTGTTGGGGATCCAGACCGGGATCGGCCCAAGCATAAACTTCACCCAGCTGTCGCCGTAGCCGCCGTCGGGGGCGAAGCCGGACTCTTGGAAGTAGCGGTTGAGCGCGTCAGGAACGGGCAGGTCGTCAGTGAGCGCGGTCGTCATGGTGCGGCTCCTTGTTGGGTGGGCAGCTCGATCGTTGAAGCGGACGGGAGGAGCACGCCGAGGAGCTGGTGCTCCAAGGCGAGGCGAAGCTGGGCCTCGGCGGCGGGGAGGCTGGGCAAGAGCCCGTTGAGCCAGGCGGCCAAGGCCATGAAGTAGGCGGCGAAGGCGTTCAGCGCGGCGACGAAGGGCACAAGCTCGGCGCGGGCGAGGCCCTGGGCCTGGGCCTGGGCGAAGAGCCCGGCGACCTGGCCCAGAAACGGCCGGTTGAGCCGCTCCATCCGCTCGGCGGCGGGGCCCTCCAAGAACAGCACCCCCCGCACCACCGAGCGGGCGAGGCGGGTGTCTTGGGCGTAGAACCTCATAAACGACGTGAAGACGTGCATCAGGGCGTCGAGCAGGCTCACCCCCGGGGGCAAGGTGGCGAAGGCCGACTCCACCACGGCGCCGAGGCGCGCGGCGAAGAGCGTCGCCAGAAGATCCTGCTTGTCTTGGGCGTAAACAAACACCGTGCCTTGGGCCACCCCGGCGCGCTGGGCGATCTCCCGCACCGTCGTGGCGTCGTAGCCGCGCTCGACGAACAAGGCCCAGGCGGCCTCCAAGATCCTCGCCTCTTTGTCGGCCTTGTTCTGGGCGCGGAGACCGCTCATTCGGGTGACCTCGGGGCTCTTTTGAGCGTGCTCAATGTTGAGCACGCTCATTTTTGAGCGTGCTCATTAATTGCCCCAAGACCGAGGCGACGTCAAGGCCCATCCACGCTGAAGATCCACGTTCTTGGGTGAGATAGAGTGACCCCCTGGAGGTGCCATGACCGACTTCATCACGCCGTCGAGCTTCGCCGAGGGCGGGCCCCTGCTCCCCGAGGACGCCCTGGGCCACGAGGCCTTCGCCCGCACGCTCCTGCGCCATGTGCGGCAGGCCCCCGTCGGCACGGTGATCGCGCTCCAAGGAAGCTGGGGCCTGGGCAAGACCTCCGCCTTGGCCCGGGTCGCCAAGCTCACCCACCAAGAGGAGCTGCCGGGCTACGCCGCCGGGGCCCTGTGGATCAACCCTTGGCAGTACGGCACCGCCGACCTGCTCACGCCGCTCGTCTTGGCCCTGGTCGAGCGCGGCGTGCGCGCCGTCGAGGGCAAACGCCGCGACCGAGGCGCCTTAGAGCGCGCCGCCGGCAGCCTCGCCTTGGCCGGCCTGAGCTTCGGCGCCAAGGCCGCGAGCTTGAGCCTCCCCGGCGGCGTCTTGTGGGAGAAGGGCGGCGAGGAGCTGCGTAAGGTCGCGCACACCTGGCTTGAGCCCAAGAGCCCAAACGGCCCGCCGGTGGACCCCGTCGCCCAGATGGCCTCGTCGTTCCGGGAGCTGGTCGAGGCCGCCTTAGACGCCGATCAGCAGGCCGTCGGCGGCCGCCTGCTCATCTGCATTGACGACCTCGACCGCTGCTTGCCGCCGCGTCAGGTCGCGCTCTTGGAGGCGCTCAACTTCTTGACCTCGGCGGGCGCCCCGGCGAGCTTCCTCGTCGCGCTCGACCCCACCCTCGCCCGCCAGGCCGTGCGCGCCCACTACAAGACCGATGACTTCGACCCCGATCGATACCTCGACAAGATGTTCCACCTGCGGGTGAACCTGCCCGGCGTCGGCCCCGATCAGCTCCGCGCCCTGCTCAGCTCGCGGCTGCGGGAGGGCGTCACCGACGACGACGGCGAGCGCAGCCTGCGTGTGCGCCTCGTGGACCGTTTTGGGGAGCACGCCGGTCGCCTCGATGAGCTCGGCGCCCAGGCCCTCACCGTGAGCGACCTACGAAACCCCCGCCTCGTCGACCGCGCCTTACGAAAGCTCCGGGTGCTCGTCGGCAGCCCCAGCGCCGCTCCGGTTCGGAAGTTCGGCGTCGATGAGGCGCGCCTGCTGTTGTGGTGGCTCGCCGTCACCGAGCGCTGGCCCAACCTGCGCACCGCCCTACAAGAGGCCGGCGACGACCCCAAAGAGGTCACCCGCCGCTACGAGCAGATCGACGGGCGCTGCCGAGGCCAGTCCGCCCAGAGCCGCCTGCCGGCCTCGGTGGAGCGCCTGCCCACCCCCGATGTGTCGCCGGAGCTCGCTGAGGCCCTGGGCGCGGTGCGGCTCAACCCTCGCGACGCCGCGCTGATCCTGCTCCAGCACGACCGCGCGCTCATCGCCGCGGGGCTCTGAGTCAGCCCGGGGCGCGCTCAGCCCGGGGCGCGCTCAGCCCAGCTCGACCTGCACGTTCGTGACCAAGGCCCGCAGCGCGCCCAAGGTCGTCTGCGTGTCCGGCGAGCGCACGATCGCCCAGCCTTCACCCTCGTAGCCGTCGCTCTTGAGCTGGCCGACCCGGGGGAGCTGGTGCTCCACCACCCACGCCCCGGCCTGGGCTTGGGCCGCCTCGACGCCGTGCACCACGCGCACGGTCTGCCCACGGCCTTGGCCTCGGAAGAAGCACACGCCCACGGAGGCCACCCGCTCGGGCATCTCGAAGCGCTCAAAGGTCATCAGCTCGGCCCACTTCGCCCACATATCGACGCCGTGGGCGAGGCCCATGAGCGGCATCAGATGGACGCCCGGCGGCCGCGCGCCGACCTCACTCACGACCGCCCGGCCCGAGGCTAGGTGAAACCACTCCATGTGGGAGAGCCCGGTGTGAATGCCCAGGGCCTTGAGCGCGGCGTGGTTGATGGCCTGAAACGCCTGGGCGTGGGGCGGCAGCGTCTCCCGAGGCAGCAGCACGCAGTACTGCATCCACGGGTTCTCCAGCACCTCCAGGGGCCCCGGCAGGTAGTAGCTGGAGCTTGACCACACCGGCACACCCTTCACCGAGACCGTCTCGAAGGTGTGCTCGTCGCCCCGGATGAACTCTTCAGCCTGGGCCGGGTTTGAGGGCGAGACGTGCAGCTGCTCCAGGGCCTCCATCAGGCTCTCGTCGTCAAAGACCCGCATCGTCGCTTTGCTGCCCATGCCCGCCGGGGGCTTCACGACGATGGGATAGCCCACCTGGGCGATGAAGCGCCGGGCGTCCTCGGCCCCCTTGAGCAAGGCCTGACGCGCGACGGGCAGCCCGGCGGCGCGCAGCACCTCCTTCATGCGGTTCTTCTCGCGGAAGTTGAGCGCGACGGCCTCGCCCATGCCCTCGACGCCCAGACGATCCCGGGCGGCCCCCAGAGGCACCTGCATCTGCTCCAAGAAGCCGATGAGCCGGTCTACGCGGCCGAGCTTCCGCTGAAAGTAGCGCCCGGCCTCGACGAGCTGGTCGGGGTCGAGGCTGTCGCGCACCTGGTAGTGCCCGACGATGCGCTGCCGCACGCTCTCGGGCACACGCTCCAAGGCGTCGTGGCTGATCAGCGCCACCTGGGTGCCGGGGAGGTTCAGGAAGCTCAACAACGCCCGGTGGGTGTTGCCGGTGAAGTAGGGCGCGACAAAGACGACGTTCATTTGGATGGGCCTCGCCGCCGCAAAGTAGCGGCTCCAACCTCACCGGGCCAGGGCGGCCGTGAGCCGGTTAAGCCTGCCGCGCACCCTCGCTCGCCCTTCGCTGAGGTCCACCATGAGCTTCCCCCGCGTCCGGATGCGCCGCCTTCGCCGTGATGACTGGTCCCGCCGCCTCGTCCGTGAGCACCAGCTCACCGTCGACGACCTCATCTGGCCCACCTTCGTCATCGAGGGCGTCGGCGTCAACGAGCCCGTCGCCTCGATGCCCGGGGTGAGCCGCCTGAGCATCGACCTCTTGGTAGAGGCCTGCCGCGAGGCCGAGGCCCTGGGCATCCCCGCCGTGGCGATCTTCCCGGTGATCGACCCCTCCCTCAAGACCCCAGACGGCGAGCTGGCCGCCGACCCCCAGAACCTCATCTGCCGCGCCGTGCGCGCGGTGAAGGCCGCCTGCCCCAACCTCGGCGTCATCTGCGACGTGGCCCTCGACCCCTTCACCACCCACGGTCAAGATGGTCTCGTGCGAGAGGGCTACGTCGTCAACGACGCCACGATCCAGGCCCTCATCCAGCAGGCCCTCGTGCAGGTCGAGGCCGGCTGCGACGTGATCGCGCCGTCCGACATGATGGACGGCCGCATCGGCGCCTTACGCGACGCGCTGGAGGCCCAGGGCCACGTCAACGTGCGCATCTTGTCTTACGCCGCGAAGTACGCCAGCGCCTTCTACGGCCCCTTCCGCGACGCCGTGGGCAGCAAGAAGAACCTCGGCGGCGGCGACAAACGCACCTACCAGATGGACCCGGCGAACGCCGATGAGGCCCTGCGGGAGATCGCGCTCGACCTCGCTGAAGGCGCCGACATGGTCATGGTGAAGCCGGGGATGCCTTATCTCGACGTCGTGGCCCGGGTGAAGGACCGCTTCGGCGTGCCCACCTTCGCTTACCAGGTGAGCGGCGAGTACGCGATGCTCCACGCCGCCTCCCAGCTCGGCTGGCTGAGCTTAGAGCAGGTCGCCATGGAGAGCCTCTTGGCCTTCAAACGCGCCGGAGCCGACGGCGTGTTGACCTACTTCGCCAAAGACGCCGCCCGCTGGCTGGGCCGCTGAGGCGCCTCACCCTTCGCAACGTGGTCGTTCTCTGCCATCATGCCCGCCGAGGTGCCTGTGCGTAACGTCGTCTTCGTCGCCCCGTTCCCGATGCCCGCCACCCTTCGTTTCGCCGCGGGCATCCGCTCGCTCAACGATGTGCGCCTGATCGGCCTCTTTCAGCAGCCCCCGGCGGAGATGGCCGGCTGGGACTGGCTACACATCGTGCCCGACGCCCTGGACCCCGACGTGTTGACCCAGGCGCTCCAGGCCCTCACGCACAAGTTCGGCAAGATTCACCACGTCGCGGGCATCTTGGAGAACCTGCAGGAGCCCCTCGCCATCGCCCGGCATCGCCTGGGCATCGAGGGCACGGATCTCCAGACGGCGACCCGCTTCCGCGACAAAGGTGTGATGAAGGACCACCTCCGCGCCCACGGCGTGCCCTGCGCGCGCCACGCCCGGCTGCGAAACGAACAAGACGCCTGGGAGTTTGTGCGCCAGGTCGGCTTCCCCATCATCATCAAGCCGCCTTCAGGCGCGGGCGCGAAGGCCACCTGGCGGGTGCGTGACGCCGACGAGCTCCGCGGCGCGCTCTCGACCCTACGCCCGAGCCCCCAGAACGAGATCCTCGCTGAAGAGTTCTTGCGGGGCCGCGAGTTCAGCTTCGAGACGATCACCCTCAACAACCGCCCCGTGTTCACGAGCATCTCCCGCTACCTGCCCACACCTCTGGAGGTCTTGGAGAACCCCTGGATTCAGTGGGTCTGCCTGCTCCCCCGGGACGTGAGCGGCCCCGAGTACCGCGACGCCCACGCCTTGGGCCAGCGCGTCATCGACGTGATGCGCCCGGGCTTCGCCGTGACCCACATGGAGTGGTTCCGCCGCGAAGACGGCAGCCTGGCCGTGGGGGAGATCGCCATGCGCCCCCCCGGCGCGAGCATCAGCGCCATGACCGGCCTCGTGCACGACGTCGACTTCCACCGCGCCTGGGCCCGCTGCGCCGTAGACCACCAGTTCGACGGCCCCTGGGAGCGTAAGTTCTCCGCCGGGGTGGCCTTCTTGCGTGGCCAAGGCCGAGGCCGCGTGGCCGCCGTGCGTGGGGTTGATGAGGCCCAGCGCCTCATGGGCCAGCACGTCGTCGAGGCCAAGCTGCCCGTCGTCGGCGCGCCCAAGGCCGACGGCTATGAGGGCGACGGCTACGTCGTCGTGCGCCACCCGGACACCGCCGTCGTGGAGCGGGCCCTGGAGACGCTGATCCAGACGGTGCAGGTGGTCTACGCCTGATGCGGTGGTGAGGCGCCTTCACGAGCCTTGTCAGCGGGCGTTCTCTCCGCAGGGCGCCTTCACGAGCCTCGTGCGGGCAAATTTATGGCGCGAGTCACCTCCACAAGCCTCGTGAGCGGCCGTTCTCTCCACCAAGGGCCGATCTCAGCCCTTGTGATCGTGGCTTCTCTCCCCAGATCGTGCTCGCGAGGCTCGTGAGCGGGCTGTTCTCTCCACCAGACGCCTTCACGAGCCTCGTGAGGGCAAATTTATGGCGCGAGTCACCTCCACAAGCCTCGTG
>JAKLKE010000190.1 GCA_023150775.1 Myxococcota bacterium | reverse complement strand
TTCCTCCTCCGCCCCGAGACCGGCCATGTCGAGCATCAGCGGGTTCTGCACGGCGTGAAAGGCCTGACGCCCCGCGAGCAGGTCGGTGATCTGCCGCGCCCAGGCGGAGTGAAGGCCGTTGGTGAGCTCGTCCGTGAAGACCGGGACGCCGAAGGTGGCCGCTTGGTACCACAAGAAGGCCAACATACGCTTTTGGCCGAAGGAGAGGTGGTCGTGGCGCTGCTTGAGGCCCCCGGGCCAGCGCACGAAGATGTCGAAGGTGCGCCAGAGGCCGCGGCCCTGTTCGTCCTCTTCGACGAGGCGAGGGCGCAGCTCGACGTCGAGGGCGCCAAAGGCCTCAAAGACCGGCGCCAAGAAGCGGCTGTTCTCGGGCAAGGAGTCGGGGCGGTAGGTCTGGTTGGTGAGGGGGGTGGGCTCGGTGCGGAAAACGTCCGGCAGAAGTTCGGTGGGGATGAAGGTAGCGCCAAAAAACTTAGCGACTAGGTCGCCCTTGGCGCCTACACGGGCTTCGGCTAGTGGGATGACTACTTGGGGACCTGGACCCCCAACTATCGATCGAAAGGTCTCGAGCGCCTCATCGAAGCGGGCGATAATGGCCATCTTTGGGAATCCAATGATTCGAATGAGCGCGGTTAGCCAGAACTCATCCACCACTTCCTGTGCCACGGAAGACTCTGCCCCCGTGCCTAAGTAGGAAGCCACCCCATGCAGCGCGCTTCTCTCTATATCTATGCGGTCTGGTATATCGACGCTTCCAGAAGTTCCATCCTCCAAGTTAGAGTACGATAGACCCTTGTTAGAGTTGAGGACAAAGTGAAGCGTTGGAAAGGCGTACTCCTTGTGGTGCTCGTCTTCGATGTCCGGTGCCGTTTCCGAATCGTCGGAACCAGCTGAGAGCACTACGGCTGTGTGCGAGCCTCTGAGTTGGCCGGTAAGGTTCCAAGTAATGGGAGGCGAGGAACTTGGGTCGGAAATGCGTGCGGGCGCAGGCGATGTCACGACAACTTGAACATAGCGCAGACTCAGAACTAGGCCTCCATAGGGATTGTCAACGGGGTCATCCTCCACCATCTCCCACTCCACATCCACCGCCCCACCTTCCTTCACAAAGTGGCTGACATCACAAGCCACGAGCCGCGTCAGCAGCTCCAAGAAGGTGGTCTTCCCCGCGCCGTTGCGCCCGAGCACGAAGACGGCCTCGGGCCCAAACCGCAGCTCTTCGCCGGGGAGCACGCCCCGGTACTTGTGGATGTGAACCCGGCGAAGTCGCAGCATCAGCACCTCGGAGGCGGTCAGCCGCCACGCCAAACCTAAGCCCCGCTGGGCCTCCTCGGCAAGCTACGCCGCCCCCGGTGCCTCCCCAACCCCCCGAATCAGCCAGTGCATCGCCGCGCTCGTCGGCATCAGGCGCGCCCAGTACATCGGCGTGCGGCACAGGCGCAGCCACCCGGCCAAGGCGCGGGCGTAGTCTTTCGGCTCGGGGCAGGCCCAGGCGCAGGCCACCCCACCCGCAGCAGCGAGCAAGGCCACCCCGGCCACGACGGGGAGCTGGGCCGCTTGGGTGCGTAAGAACAAGGTGCGGCGAACGCTCTCCACGCCCCAGGCGATGATCTCCGGGTTCTCGGGCGGCCAAGGCGGCGGAGCCTCAGCGCTCCAGGTGGGCAGGGCGGCGCGCAGGGGGGCCAAGGCGCCGGGGATCGCGCGGCCGACGCCCTCTTTGTGGAGGATCTCCTCAAGCGGGCTCGCCTGCATGGCCGTGATGAGCCGGGTGGCGAAGCCCGTGGGCAGCTTGTCGCCGTCTTGGGGCTCTCCGGCGACGGCGCGCAGGAACATGCCCAGGCCGGCGTCTTCAGACTCCAGGACCGAGATCAGCCGGGACTCGATGGGCTCCTGGGAGGGGTCCAGCGGCACGGGCATGGTCATCGCGCCGGGGCTGGAGACCGGGGGGCCGTCGCGCCAGGTGGGGTCGATGCCGACGCGTAGGCTCTCGCCGACGCGCAGCACCAAGAGCGGGAACTGGCTGCACACGGCGGGCTTTGAGGCCGAGCCGAAGGCGCCGTGCAGGCGGCAGAGCTCGTCTTCGCCCAAGAAGACGCAGCGGCCGCCGACCATTCTGAGCTGGCGGCCGTTCACCACGGGCTCGGGCACGCCGAGCTGGGCGCCCAAGGATTCGATGCGGGCGCGCTCTTCAGCCCCGATCACCGGGACGACGACGGCCTGACAGGCGCCTCCGCAGGCGAGGCAAGAGTGGCGAAGCGCCTCGCGGCGTGGCGGGGAGAGGTGAGTCAGCATACTCGCTCCAGACAGGAGGCAAGAATGCCACGACATCGCGCCGCGCGCCTCACCCCGGACGCGGTGGATCCAAAGACAATCGCTATGAGCGCCCGCTCAACGCTGGCAAACGCGCGATCCCCTCTTGCGAATCGGCCCGGCGCGTTACGCTTCGCGGCCATGCAGGCCATCCTCGATCTCGCCCGACACGTCCAGCAGGAGCCCCAGCGCTCCGACGAGCTTCTGCGCGCCTTCTTGGAGCGCTACAGCTTCCCCCTCACCGATGAGAACACCGCCACCTTCTTCTACTGGGACCGGCGCCCGGTCGATCACGTCTTCTTGGTGCACTGGATCTTCGGCTTAGAGAGCCACCAGCCCTTCATGCGCCTGGGCGACACCAACGCCTTCTACCTGCCCTTGGAGCTGCCCAAGAGCGCCCGGGTCGAGTACAAGCTGGAGATCGTCCGCGGCGGCCAGCGCTCTTGGGTGCGTGACCCCTTAAACCCCCGGCAGGCCTTCGACCCCTTCGGCTCGAACAGCGTCTGCCCGATGCCCGGCTACAAAGACCCGGCGTGGATCGTCCCCGACGAGGGCGTGCGTGAGGGGCGCTTGGAGCGTTTCACCTTGGCGAGCGAGGTGTGGGGCCAGAGCCGCGAGGTCACGGTCTACCTGCCCAACGAGTACAAGCGCCGCAAACGGTACCCGCTGATCCTCTGCCACGACGGCAGCGACTACCTGCGCTACGCCGGCATCAAGACCGTGCTCGACAACCTCATCTTCCGCCATGAGCTGGCGCCGGTGGTTGTGGCCTTCACCGACGGCACCGTCGAGCGGAACCGCGAGTACGGCGCCAACCCCAAGCAGCCCAAGTTCCTCGTGGAGGAGGTGCTGCCCGCCGTCGAGCAGCGCTTCGGCGTGACGAACGACCCCAAAGAGCGCGGCCTGATGGGCGCGAGCTTCGGCGGCGTCTCCACCCTGTTCACGGCCTGGCAGTACCCCGGCGTGTTCTCCAAGCTCCTGTGCCAGTCGGGCAGCTTCGTGTTCACCGACGTCGGCGGCCACGGGCGCGGCCCGCTGTTCGACCCGGTGGTCGACTTCATCAACACCTTCCGCGAAGACCCAGGGCGCGTCAAAGCCAAGGTGTTCATGTCTTGCGGGACGTTTGAGTCCCTCATCTACTACAACCGCAGCCTCGCCCCGCTCATGCGGCGCGCGGGGCTCGACGTCGAGTTCCGGGAGAGCCAGGACGGCCACAACTGGATCGCCTGGCGAAACCACCTTCGCGAGGGGCTCAGCTCCCTGTTCCCCGGCCACCTTCGCATGACCTACGATTGATGGAGTCGTCGCTGTGAACCAGAACCACCGCAAGATCGGTCTCTCTTTGGGCGCAGATCACTGCTGGCCCGCCTCGTATGAGGCCATCCTCGACAAGCTGAACCTCTCCATCGCCCACGGCGGCGAGCAGGTGCGCTTCTCGACGGAGCGCGTGAAGGTCGAGCCCTTCGACCTTGAGTACAAGCCCAGCTACGACCTCGTGATCGACCGGCTCACCCACTGGTTCCCCGTCACCCGGGAGTGGATGAAGAAGATCACGCTCATGGACGGCGTGTACGCGCTGAACAACCCCTGGTCCTTGCAGTCCAACGAGAAGCACACCTCGTACTGCGCGATGCTGAAGCTCGGTTACCCCGTGCCCAAGACCTTCATGCTCCCCCCCAAGGAGTACAAGGACGAGGGCGACACGATGGTCACCATCAAGCGCTACAACAAGCTCTTTGACCTCAAAGAGGTCGGCGACGCCGTCGGTTACCCCGCGTTCATCAAGCCTTACGACGGCGGCGGCTGGGTGGGCGTGAAGCGCGTCACCGACCACAAGTCCCTCGCCGCGGCCTATGACGACTCCGGCGTGCGGGTGCAGCACGTCCAGGCCGGCGTGAACAACTACGACATCTTCGTGCGTGGCCTGGGCATCGGCCCCCAGGTGAACGTCATCCGCTACGACCCCACGGCGCCCCTGCACGCCCGCTACGTCGTGGACTTCAACTACCTCGACGGCGAGCAGTGGACCCGCGCCGTGCGCACCACCCGCACGATCAACGCCTTCTTCGGCTGGGACTTCAACTCCTGCGAGATGCTGCGCCAAGAGGGGGTCTTGCACCCCATCGACTTCGCCAACCCCTGCCCGGACTCCCAGGTCACGAGCCTGCACTACCACTTCCCCTGGCTGGTGAAGGCGCTTCTGCGCTGGACGATCTTCTGCGCGACCACCCGCCGCCCGGTCACGCTGAACCTCAACTGGAAGCCCTACTTCGACCTGAACGACCCCGAGCTGCCCTTCGAGCGCCGCCTGGAGCTCTACGACCAGCTCGCGCGGATTCACTTCGACGCCGAGCGGTTTGACGAGTTCTGCGTGAAGGAGCTCGGCCATCTTGATGAGGTCGCCGTGGAGTTCTTCTCGTCGCCGGGCTTTAAGGAGGTCGTGCGCCAGAAGGTCGCCTCGTTGTACCCGGCCCATGAGGTCGAGCAGTTCACCGAGCACTTCTTCGGCCTCGTGCGCTTCTGGTGCCACACCGAGACCGACCGCCTCAACCGCCTGCGCGGCTGATCCCGACTTCAACGCCGACTTCACGAGCAGAGTTCACGAGCAGAGCGAGAGGAGCGAGAGCCATATGGAGAAGTCTGTCACCCGCTGGCGCTCGCCAGCCCTCAACCGCGAGATGCCCCTGGCCACCTGGGGCTTCTACGGCAAGCCCGTGCTCATCTTCCCCACAGCCGGCGGCGACTTTGAGGAGTGTGAGCGTTTCCTCATGCTCCGGATGCTGCAGCCCTTGGTGGACGCGGGCAAGATCAAGGTCTACGCCTGCGGCAGCATCTCCGGCGAGGGCTGGCTCTCTTCTGAAGCGGCCCCGGCCTACAAGTCTCTGCTGCAGGCCCGCTTTGACGAGTACCTCGTGAACGAGCTGCTCCCGCACATCCGCAAGGACTGCGGCGGCGCTGAGTCGCCCAAGATCGCCGTCACCGGGGCGTCCATCGGCGCCTACAACGCCGTGAACGCGGCGGCCAAGCACCCCGAGCACATCGACCTCTGCGTGGCGATGAGCGGCACCTACTACTTTGACCGCTGGATGAGCGGCCACAACGACGCCAACTACTACTTCAACTCGCCGGTGCAGTTCTTGCCGGGGGTTCAGCCCGGCGCCCAGCTCGACGCGCTGCGCCAGAGCTTCTTCTTGATCGCTTCAGGGCGCGGCCGCTACGAGGCCCCCGCCGAGAGCGAGAAGCTCTGCGCCATCTTGGGCTCCAAAGGTATCCCCAACCGCCTGGAGCTCTGGGGTGAGGACGCTCACCACGACTGGCCCACCTGGCGCACCATGCTCCCCATGTTCCTCGACAAGCTCACCCGCTGAGAGGCCCCCATGCACGTCATCCTCGTCGCTCCTCACTTCCCGTCCAACCAGCGCCGCTTCGTGCGGGGCCTCAAGAACGTCGGCGCCCGCGTCACGGGCATCGGCGACGCCCCGGCGAGCGTGCTCGACGCCGAGACCCGCTCGATGCTCGATGGCTACGAGCAGGTCACGAACGTCTGCGACGTCGCCGCCATGACCGAGGCCGTGCAGCGTATTCAGCGCCGGGGCCCCTGGGTTCACCACCTGGAGGCCACCGTCGAGGCGCACATGTACTGCGCCGCTGAAGTCCGTGAGCGCACGGGCATCCCCGGCCTGAGCTACCGCACCGTCGATCTCTGCCGCGACAAGTTCATCATGAAGCAGGAGCTCCGCCGCCAGGGCGTGCCCTGCGCCCGCAACGCCGCGGTCTCTAGCGCCCCCGAGGCCCGGGCCTTCATCGCCGAGGTCGGCTACCCCGTCATCCTCAAGCCCCGCGACGGCGCCGGCGCCAGCGCCACCTACCGCATCGACGACGAGGCCCAGCTCGTCGCCGCCCTGCGCGAGACGGGCCTGGATCAGCAGAAGCGTCACTTCACCATGGAGGAGTTCATCTCCGGCCATGAGGGCTTCTACGACACCATCACCTGCAACGGTGAGGTGGTGTTTGAGGCCGTGTCGCACTACTACCCGAACGTGCTGGAGGCCATGCGCACCCGCTGGATCAACCCCCAGATCCTCGTGACCAACCGCATCGACGCCCCGGGCTACAACGAGCTCAAACACTTCGGGCGGGAGGTCGTGCGGAAGCTGGAGATCGGCACCTCGGCCACACACATGGAGTGGTTCTACGGCCAGAAGGGCCTGGCGTTCTCGGAGATCGGCGCCCGGCCCCCCGGCTGCCGCCTCTGGGACATGTACAACCAGTGCAACGACATCGACCTCTACACCGAGTGGGCCCGGGCCTTGTGCTGGGGCAGCGTCGAGGCCAAGCCCAGCCGCCGGTTCTCCGGGGGCATCATCTCGATCCGCCCCAGCGACGACGGGATCATCAAGGGCTACAGCGGCGTGAACGAGGTCATGGCGCGTTACGGCCAGTGGATTCATGAGCTGCACCTGCCGGCGGTCGGCGGCCGCACCAACGCCGTCGGCGCCGGGTACCTCGCCCACGCCTATGTCTGCGCCCACCACCCCGACTACGACGTCTGCCGGTCGATGATGGACGACATCGGCCAGACCTTGAAGATGTGGGCCGGCTGATCCTCCGGCGGTTCTTGGGCCCACGCGGGAAGATCAAGCGTGGGCCCTTGCTGAGTCGCGGTTCTGGGACCATGGTGGAAGGGACCGCAGGATGAGGAGCGTTCGTGCACCCTGGTCCCTTTGAGTGGGCGAGAGAGAACCCGAGCCAAGCGCGGCGTGATCTGCCCGCTGAAGGCATCTACTACATCATCTCGGACATCCACCTCGGCGACGGGTCGATGACCGACATCTTCGTGGCCAAGGACCGGCACTTGTTGCGGTTCTTGGACAAGGTAGACGCTGAAGGCGCCACGCTCATCGTCGCCGGGGACGCCATCGACTTCTCGCAGTCGTGGTCGTTGACGCCGATCTTGCGGGCCCACGGCAAGGTGCTCGGCGCCTTCTCTCGCCTCGCGGCGAAGGGCCGCATGACCTATGTCATCGGCAACCACGACTTCGACCTGCGGCTCTACGATGAGCTGCTCAACCTGCCCGTCGTGGGCGAGGTGCAGATCGGCGACGACATCCTCGTGCGCCACGGCTACGAGTACGACCCGGTCATCGGCCCCGACATCGGCCGCTCGGAGATACGCACCCGGGTTCACCACGGCATCGAGCGCTTCTTCGGCATCTGGCTGCGCCTGCCGCTGCAGCACTTCTACAACCTGCCCAACCGCCTCGCGTTCTGGCTGTTTCACAAGGCGGCGCTGCTCACCTTCGCCAAGGCGGAGTTTGTGCAGCGCATCACCGGCGACGACAGCGGCGTGAAGGCCGCCAGACTTGAGAGCGAGTATTGGCTGCTCGCCCAGCTCGGCGACCCGGGCGGCCTGTTCCGCCCCGTGCGAGAGGCCGCGCTCAAGGGCGCGCACAAGCTGCTCGTCTGCGGGCACAGCCACCTGCCCGGCGTGGTGCGCCTGGGCCCCGAGCGCCTCTACGCGAACACCGGCTCCTGGACCTTCAACACCGCCACGGTGCTGCGCATCGACGCCTCCAAGCCGCCCTCTGAAGAGTCCGTCGTGGTGCAAGACTTCATCAGCGGCAAGGTGTACGGCGATCGGCTCTACCAGCCGCTCGTCGACGGGGGGCTCTACGGCCTCACCTTCTTTGACTGGTGGGACCGGGTGTACCGGGGCTGGCTGCGCTTTGACCTCTCCGGCGGCGGCCCGCCGAGCCAGAGCGAGCCCCGGTGAGCCTGCCGCCGCCGATCTCCATCCGCGGCGCCCGCGAGCACAACCTCCAAGGCGTCACCCTCGACCTGCCTCGGGGGCAGCTCATCGTGCTCTCGGGGCCGAGCGGCTCGGGCAAGTCGAGCTTCGCCTGGGACACGCTCTACGCCGAGGCCCGGCGGCGCTACGCCGAGACGATGACCGGCCGCGCCCGGGGCCTCCTCGACCTGCGCCTGCGCCCCAAGGTGGAGAGCGTCACCGGCCTGCCGCCCACCTTAGGCGTGGGCCAGCGCCTTGAGGGCAGCATCGGCGGGGCCCAGCGGGTGGGTGAGCTGACGGATCTGCGTGAGCTGCTCATCGTCCGCCTGTGCCACGACGGCACGCAGCGCTGCCCCACCTGCGGCGACGTGGTGCGGGCCTGGCGAAACGATGAGCTGGTCGCGGCGCTCTTGGGGCTGCCCGAGGGCGCCACGGTCTCGATCTTGGCGCCGCTCCTCCAGGGCGTGAAGGGCGGTCACAAGGCCCTCCTCGACGGTCTGCTCGCCGAGGGCTACGCCCGGGCCCGCATCGACGGCGTGGTCGAGCGCCTTGATGAGCTGGGCCCCCTCGACGCCCGCCTGCCCCACACGATCGAGCTGGTCATCGACCGAATCCGGATCGCCCCCGACCGGGAGGAGCGGCTGTACGAGGCCACCCGAGCGGCGTGGCGTGTCGGCGGCGGGCGGCTCATCACCCTCACCCAGACCGGGGAGACGGTCTACGCCGAGTCGCCCTGGTGTGGGCGCTGCGGGCTGAGTCTGCCCCGGGCGGCGCCGAGCTTGTTCACTGAAGACGGCGCCGGGGACTGCGCGGCCTGTCGGGGCACCGGGGAGGCCGCCGCCGACGCCGCGCTCGTGGCCGACCCTCGGCGGTCGATCCGCGACGGCGCCTTGCCCGCCATTCAGGCGAGCGACCGGGTGCTGCGGGGGCTCACGCTCCAGGCCTTGGAGGCCCTCGGCGTGCCGCTCGATGTGCCGTTTGGCTCGTTGGACGAGGATCAGCGCGCCTTGGTGCTGGACGGCTTGGACGAGCCCATCGTGCTCAAGTCGGCCCGGGGAGACGCGCGCAGCCTACGGTTTGACGGGGTGCGCGCCTTGCCTGCGGCGCGTCGGGTGGCCGGGGGGCCCTGCGGGGTGTGTGGCGGCTTGGGGCTCTCCGCCGTGGCCCGGGCGATTACGCTGGGCGGCCTCAGCCTCGCGGATCTTGAGTCTCAGGCCCTGCCCCAGCTCAGCCGCACCTTGGTGGGCTTGCCCCCCTCGGAGGAGATGGCGCCGCTGCATGAGGAGACGCTGCGCCGCCTCGACGTGTTGATCCGCTGCGGCCTGGGTCACCTCTCTCTGGGGCGCCGGGCGGGCACGCTCTCCACGGGGGAGCTGCGCCGCTTACGCCTGGGCTCGGTGGCCGGTGGGGAGCTCTCGGGCGTGCTCTATGTGCTCGACGAGCCGAGCGTCGGCCTGCCTGAGACGGAGCTCCCGGGCCTCATCGCCCTGCTGCAGAGCCTTCGGGACCAGAACAACACGGTCCTCGTCGTGGATCACCACCCGCTGTTGATCGACGCCGCGGGCTGGTGTGTGGACTTTGGGCCGGGCGCCGGGGCTGAGGGCGGTCGGGTCTTGTTTGAGGGCCGCCCCGAGGCGCTGCGTTTGGCGCCGACCCCCACGGGCTACGCGCTCTCGGGCAAGCTGCCGCCGCCGGTCTCTCGCCAGCGGGGCCCGGGCCCGGGGCTCACTCTGCGCGGCGCCCGGGGGCACAACCTGCAGGGCGACCCGCTTTCTGTGCCGTTTGGGCGTCTCGGTGTGCTTTATGGGCCGACGGGCGGCGGCAAGAAGTCGTTGCTCTTCGGCACCTTACGCCCCGCCCTCGCCCAAAGCCTCGGCCTGAGCACCTCACCGCCTCTGCCTTTTGAGGCCCTCGACGGCGCCGAGTCCATCACCCGCCTGGTCACCGTCGAGGGCCGCGCCCCTGGCGGCGCCCGCAGCCTCGTCGCCACCTGGAGCGGCCTCTACGACAGCCTCCGCGACCTCTGGGCCCAGACCCGCGAGGCCAAGGCCCAAGGGCTCAGCCCGGGGCACTTCTCTCTGCATGTCCCCGGCGGTCGCTGTGAGACGTGTAAAGGCCAAGGGCAGCTCAGCTTGGCGCGTGGGCCGCTGCCTGACGCCACGGTGGCCTGCCCGGCCTGCCAGGGCCGCCGTTTTGACCCGCCGACCCTCACCGTGCGGTATCGGGGGCTCAACCCGCATGAGCTTTTGGAGCAGACGGTTCATCAGGCCCGGGCGGTCTTGGCTGGGCACCCGGTGCTGGACCGGCACCTGCGGCTGTTGGAGGAGGTGGGCCTGGGCTATCTGCGTTTGGGCCAGCCGACAGCGAGCCTCTCGGGTGGTGAGGCCCAGCGGCTTCGGTTGGCGCGTGACCTCACCGTCGGCGCGGCCATGGGCGGCGCGCTCTACCTGATCGACAGCCCTAGCTCGGGACTGCATCCGGTGGACTTGGGCCCGCTCTTGGCGGCGCTGCAGCGGCTCGTGGAGGAGGGGGCCACGGTCGTCGTCATTGACCAGCATCCTTGGGTGCG
>JAKLKE010000018.1:5138-41657 GCA_023150775.1 Myxococcota bacterium | reverse complement strand
GGCGCAGGTGTCGCCGCTGAGCGCGCCGTCCTCGGCGTTGTCCCAGACGCTCTCGCAGCCGTCGTCGTCGAGGTCAACGTCGCCGTCGCCGTCGTTGTCGATCTCATCGGAGCAGGCGTAGAGGCCGTTGGACGCGCCGGTCTCTTCAGCGAGCTCCCAGCCGATGGAGCAGTCGGGGTCGGCGGCGTCACGCAGGCCGTCGCTGTCGTTGTCCTGGTTGTCGTTGCAGGTGGTCTGGGGCGTCTCGGTGGCGAAGGCGGAGCTGCAGTCGGAGTCGGCGCCGTCGATGTCGCCGTCTTCGTCGTCGTCGACGCCGTTGTTGCACGAGAGCTGGGAGAAGCCGATCTCCCAGGCGTCGGAGAGGCAGTCGGGGTCGTTGTAGTCGGCCCAGCCGTCGCCGTCGTTGTCGCCATCGATGTAGCAGGTCTGGCCGGACTCGATGCAGATCGTGGGCTGGTAGTCGGGGTCGATCACGAAGGCGAAGCGGAAGTCTTGGCCCGGGGCCACATCGTCGAGATCGTGGTGCACCGTGAGCTGGAAGTCGTTCTCCGAGGTGATGATCGCCTCAGAGCGCCACGCGACCACCTCGTCTTGGTAGCCGTAGAAGATGTCGTCGCCGAGGCGCGCGAACTGGCCGAACACGGGGCGGCTGCCACCCGCCGTGCCGGAGCCGTCGTAGAAGTAGGGCTCGTCAAAGCGGCCATCGACGGGGTTCGGCGTGCCGAAGTTGCAGAAGGTGTCGTCTTCTGGGGCGTCGGACGCACAATCCAGGGTGAAGCTCGCCTTGTTCAGGTTCATCGAGCCCGTCGCGACGGCGGCGGAGGAGCCCTTGGCGAGCCACGCGTGAAAGGTGCCGCCGACGACCGCGTCGTTCGGGGAGCATCCGGCGAGCATCAGGACAACGAGCAGAGACATCAGCACACCTCTTCACGCGGGGAGCCAGCGCAGCTTCCCCTTATATGCGAGGAACATTGGGGGGGTCAAGCGTTGGATGCGAACACAGCGGGCACGCCGTCTTTCGGATCGGGATACTTCCAGCCAAAACCCAGCTCTTTGGCCAATCTTTCGGTGCGCAGGCGAACCGAGTTGGTGTAATGCCGGATGTTGTCGGGCGTGAAGCGCGGCTTCACCCCGAGGCGGCTCCAGAGGCGCTCATTCTGACGCGCGGCGCTGAGCTGCACATAAGACGGGATGTAGGTAGACCAGAACGTCGGGGCCCGCCCCCCGGTGGCGGCGGCCACCAAGGCGTAGAGCTCCTTGATCTGGGGCTGGGCGCGGTCCGCGACGTGGTAGGCCTCGCCGCGGCGGCCCTTGGCGGCGATCACCTGGAGCGCGGCCACGCAGTCGTCAATGTGGATCGTCGGGACGTGGTTGCGGCCCTCGCCAGGCAGGAGGCCGCGCCCGGCGCGGATGGGCTCCTCCATCATGAACGGGAACCCTTTGCCATAGACCGCGGCGATGCGGGCGATGATCCCCGGGAGATCGCCTCGGGCGGTCGAGGCGCGCACCAGGGCCTCGGCGTCGGCCTTGGAGCGCCCGTAGCGTGTGTTCGGCGAGGGCTCAAAGTCCTCTTCGACCCAGAGGTTGCTGCGATCCCCGTACACCGCGCAGCTCGACGCGTAGACGAAGGCGCGCAGGCTCGGCACCCCGGCGCAGGCGGCGATCACGAGCTCGGTGCCCCGGCGGTTGAGCAGGTCGGGGGTGATGCGGCCCGGGCCCCGCACGCCGCCCGCGAGGTGGTAGACGACCTCGGCGCCTTCAGCGCCCCGGCGCAGGGCCTCGGCGTCGTCCATGTTGCCCCGGACGACCTGGGCGCCCAGGGCCGTGAGCGCCTCTGAGCCGGCGTCGGTGCGGGTGAGCCCGGCGACCTCGTGGCCTGCGGCCCGCAACGCGCGCACCAGCGGCAGGCCGATGCGGCCCGTGGCGCCAGTGACGAAGACGCGCTCACCCATCTTGTGCTCCGATCGGGGGGTTCTGTGGGCTCTGCCCGGTCTCGGTTAACGTGCGCTGGGCCTCGGTGACCACCCGACCCGTCGGATAGCCCTCCAAGGCGTGATAAGCGGCGGCCGTCTCAGAGATCCGGCGGTGCTCGACGACGAGCTTGGCCGTGGCGCCGCCCGCGGGCATGGGGAAGCTGAACGGCACCACACGCCGCTCGTTCGCCACGAGGCGGTTGTCGTCGAGGCGCTCGGCCTCGGGCCACCAGCGCCAGCGCTGGCCGACGCGGTAGCGGGCGACGTAGATCACCTGCCCGGCGCCATCGACGATGGTGACCGTGGCGAGCAGGTGGCGCTCAGGATCGCCGCTCGGCAGGTGATGCCCCGCCCGGGCGTTGTGCAGGATGAGCTGGCCCTCGACGATCGTGCCCGCCGGGGCGTCTTGGGGCAAGATCAGCTCCGCGTCGAGGCCGGTGGCGAAGAGCGCGTAGTAGGCCTCCTCCTCGGCGCTCAGGGCGTCTTTGGGGATGAGGCTGCCCAAGAACAGGTGGCGGCGGCCCTCACGGACGGGCCCGCCCACGGCGACGGGCCGGGTGACCTCGGGCATGTGGCAGCTCTGGCAGGTGGCCTCGCCGCCCCACTCCCGCCACTCCTCGCCGGTGTTGAACGCGCAGGCCAAGGTGGGGCTCACCGTAGCGACGGCCTGGTGGCAGCCCAAACACAGGTCCGCGCTGCGCAGGCGCTCGCTGACCTCGACGGGGTGCGGGGCGCGCCCGTCGCCGTAGACGCCGAGGATCTTGCCGTCCTGGACGTGGCAGCTCGCGCAGCTCACGCCCTCCTCGCGCCAGGCGGCGTTGAAGCTGGGGTTCGTGGCGCGGTTTGGGCGCTTGGGATCCCCGGTGGACTCGGCGCGCTCGGCCTGCTGGTCCCCGGCGGGGGTGTGGCAGTTCAGGCAGAGCCAAGTGACCGACGGATCTTTCTTGATCTCGCCTTGAAACTGGGCGTCGGTCCAGGCGTGGGCGTGAACGGACGCCCGCCACTCGGCGGCGATCTCGACGTGGCAGGCGCCGCAGGACTCCGCGGTCATGCCGCTGAGCCCCGTAGGCGGCGCGGCCCCGGCCGGCACCCGCGGCGACTCCCACGCAGGCCGCGACTCCTCGGCCTTGGCGGGGGCCAAGACCAGCAGGAGGAGCGCGGCGAGGGGGAGCCCACGGATCATTCGCGGAAGCTCACTCCGTCACCGTCGTGGACGGGCGGCTCATGTACAGGCCGCCGGAGACCTCCAGCATAAACACCTCGCGGATCTCGTCGCCGTCCCCATCGGCGAGGAGCGCCGGGCCCGCGATGGACCGCCGGGTGTGCTGAATCCGCGCAGGGGCCACCGCGCCGACGAGGCTCAGGTGGATCGCGATGCGGCCGGTGGTGATGTCGGTGAACAGCACGTCGTCGAGGCCGTCGCCGTCAAAGTCGCCCAGGGTGGGCACGCCGCCCAGCGGCAGGCTCCACGAGCTCGCCCAGCCGGTGATCGTCGGCGTGTCCCCGCCCTCGATCACCTCGTCAAAGCCGTCGAGGTCGAGGTCGGCGGCCAGCAGGGAGCAGCCCGGCGCCTCGCAGGTGACGATCTCCGCCCCGGCGCCGCTGAGCGTGGCCACGGCGACGTCTTCAGCGCTCGTCGAGACCGAGCTCTGGCCGATGAGCGCGAGGGTGGCGTCATACGCGGCGACCTCACCGCCGCCGAGCACCACGACCGCGCCGAAGGTGGCGCCGTCTCCGCAGGCGATGGCCGAGGCGCTCACGTCGAGCTGGGCGACCAGATCAAGGCCCTCGACGCCGTCGGGGGTCGCCGCGTAGAGCGTCGTGCCACCATCGGAGATGAGCGCGTAGAGCACGCCGTCGCAGTAGGCGAGGTCAAGCGCCGTCGCCGCGCCGCTCGCGCCGCCATCGACGTCGATGCGCCCCGCCGTGCTGCCGGTGAACTTGAAGCCGCCCTCCTCGTCGCTCACCACGTCGAGCACCTGGAGCGCCACGACGCCGCTGATCGTGCGCGCCAAGAGCAGCTCCGTGCCCGCGCTGCCGTCGATCTCCACGGTGAGCACCGGGCCCGCGGCGGCGAGGCCACCAAAGAGCACGCTGCCCTCGCTGCGGGTCTTCCAGCGGGCCTCGACCTCCTCGTCACGCTCGCCGGGCAAGCCGAAGATCACCGAGCCGTCGTGCAGGAGGATCTCGGGGAGGTCTTCGCCGTCGGTGTCGGCCACGGCGACGCTCTGGGTGGGCGGGATGTCCCCGGCGGTGCGGTTGATGAGCTGGCCATCGTCGGTGTCGACGCTGATGATGCGCAGCACGTCGGGATCACGCTCGGTGACGACGAGGTCGGCGGTGCCGTCGCCGCTCACGTCTGAAGGCGTGACGGCGAAGCTGCCCCAAGAGAGCTCATAGACCTTCGTGCCGCTGGCGAAGGTGTACATCGCCAAGGGCTGCTGCCCGGTGGTGTCCGGGGGCACACCGACGACGAGGAGCTCCTGGAGCCCGTCCCCGGTGATGTCGACGCCGGGCAACACCCGGCTGCCGGGGCGCATCGGCCGGTCGAGGTCGTCGGCCAAGGTGATCCCCGCCGTGGCCCAGCCCGCCTCGCCCAGCTCATAACGGTAGACGACGCCCATGCCGTCCTCGTCCGAGGCCAACATCGCCAGCTCGTCTAAGCCGTCGTTGTCCCAGTCTCCGGCGCTCGCGCCCCAGAAGTCGAAGAACAGCTCCCGGGGCTCCGTGGGCTCAAAGCCCCAGACGCCGTCGCCGCTGAGGAGCTGCACGCCGCCGACGCTGTCATCGGAGTAGAGGATCGCCACGTCGGCGGCCAAAACGCCGTCGAAGCGGCCGATCGCCACGCCGCGCACCGTCGCCTGGGCCTCGTAGCCCACCTTGTAGCCGAGGCCGCCGCCGGGGCGCCCCCGCAAGAGGTGGACCTCGGCGCCGCGCCACACGACGACGTCTTCAGTGCCGTCCTCGTCCACGTCGCCGACGGTGAGCCCGGTGAGATCGGGGAAGGCCGCGACCTGCCGCGTGGGGCTGCCGGCCTCAAAGGCCTGCCAGGTCAAGGTGCCGCCCTCACGCATGAGCAGGCCGCCGTTGAGGGCGATCACCTCGTCCGCCGCCGACTCGGCGAGCCAGCCGGGGAAGAAGCCCGTGGAGAGATCGGCGCCGCCGGTGATGTACGCCGAGCCCGTGCCGCCGCTGCCGCCCGTCGAGGCGTTGGTGACCGTGACGATCACCTCCTGGGGCGTGGTGCTGGAGAGCTCGACCTCCCCATACCCCCAAGGATCAAAGGCCAAGGTCGCCGTGCTGTCGTTCAGGGCCTCACCCGCGAAGGACAGGGTGACCTCTCCGGTGAGGTTGGCCACGGCCACGCCGTAGGTGTTCGTGACCCGCACCGGGATGAGCACGCTGCCCGAGCCCACGGAGGGATCGACGATGACCGCGGACGCGCTGGGGGCGTCCATCACCGTGACGGCGGGCTCAAAGCCCTCCTCTTTTCTGCAGCCCACGATCAATGTGGCGCTGGCGACGAGCGCGAGAGATGCACGCATAGAATCCTCCTGGCGTGCCCCAGCATAGCGCGAAGCGAGGCCCAACGGGCGATCCCCTGGCCCCGCGCGGCGGGTGATGTATGGTTGACCCGAGGAGCTGAACGATGCGCCGTGTGGGTGAGGGCCTCTTCGCCGTGGGTCTAGAGCGTGGACGGCGCCGCGCGCTGCTCTTGCCGGGGCTCTTCGGCGACGCCCGGGAGCTGTCCCCTCTGGCCGAGACCTTGGCCGCCCGCCGCCCGGTGATCGCCTGTGACCTGCCCCCAGGCGGCCCCCGCGCCGCCGCCGCCGCCCTCATAAAACGACTCCGCGCCGCTGAGCTCCTCGACGACGGCCCCTTCGACGCCGTGACCGGCTCCTTCGGCGGCCTCGTCGCCGCCTGCCTGCCGCCGAGCCTGCTCAGCAGCCTCGCCGTGATCGCCACCCTGCCCAGCCCGGCGCTCATCCCCGCCGCCGCCCGGCGCAAGACCACGCTCCTCGCCGCCGCGCCCGCCCCGGTCGTGGAGTGGCTCTACCGCCGCCACCTCCGCGCGGTCTTGGCCCGGGACGGCCTGCCCGAGCCCCTCATCACCACCCTCACCGCGGGCCCTGGGCTCAGCAAAGACACGCTCGTGGGGCGCCTTCGGGGGGTGACTGAGTGGGAGGTGGACCCGCCCCCGGCGGTGCCGACGCTGTGGATCCTTGGCGCGACCGACCCCGAGACCCCGTGGAGCGTCGAGGAGGTGCTTCGTTTTCGCCCCGAGGTTGAGGTCACCCACGTCCCCGGCGGCCATCGGCCCTACGCCTCACACCCAGGGCCGCTCACGACGCGGCTTGAGGGCTTCTGGTCCCGCTGACAAAAGCGCGTCGGCTCCCCCACCCACCCCGCTCCGGGTCGGCTATGGTGGTCCCCCGACGCCAAAGGAGTCTCCATGTCCCGCTCGTGCCTCGTCTTCGCCCTGCTCCTCCCCCTCGCCGCTGGCTGCGGAGACAAAGACGGCACGACGCCCCCCGCCGATGACACCAACACCGAAGTCCCCGATCCAGGCGATCCGGTGAACGCTGACGCCGACGGCGACGGCGCGACGGTTGAAGACGGCGACTGCGACGACAACGACGCCACGGTCTACCCCGGCCGCTCTGAAGACTGCGACGGCCTCGACAACAACTGCGACGGCCGCGCCGACGAGGGCTTCGCCGACGCCGACTCCGACACCACGCCCGACTGCCTCGACGTCGAAGACTGCGACGGCGTGGACAACGACGGCGACGGCGCCGCGGACGAAGACTTCGTCGACAGCGACGGCGACGGCCTCGCCGACTGCGTGTCCACCGAGGCCTGCGACGGCATCGACAACGACGGCGACGGCGAGATCGACGAGGGCTTCGACGCCGACGGCGACGGCTTCACCGCCTGCGCGACGGATCCCCAAGACTGCGACGACGACGACAGCGCCATCAACCCCGACGCGGCGGAGCTCGACGCCACGGGCGTCGATGAAGACTGCGACGGCCTCACCGACGAGACGAGCTGGGCCGCTGGGGATCTCGTGATCACCGAGATCATGATCAACCCCAGCCGCGTCGCGGATCCCGAGGGCGAGTGGGTTGAGCTGCTCAACACGACCACCCGCGAGCTGACCCTCAACGGCGTCACGCTCAGCTCCACCGGGGATGACGACTACCGCGTGCAGTCCGGCGCGCCGATCACCGTCGCCCCGGGCGCGCTGATCGTGATCGGCGGCGAGCTGGTCTCCGGCGACAACGGCGGCGTCGACGTCGACGCGGCCTGGGCGGGCCTCAGCCTGCGGAACTCCGGCGGCGACTCCTTCGCCGTGAAGGTCGGCGATCTGGTCATTGACGAGGTCGCGTGGGACGGCGGCGCGACCTTCCCCAACCCGGAGGGCGCCAGCCTGTACCTCTCCTCAACCGCCTTCAGCGCCACCCTGAATGACGTCGGTTCTTCCTGGTGTATCTCGGACACCGCCTGGGGCGACGAGACGGACCTCGGCACCCCCGGCGCGACCAACCCAAGCTGCACCCGCTGAGGCGCCAAGCCGCCCGCCGATCTGGCTCCAAGAAGATCAGAATCCGATCTGCGCCCAAGCACAGGTCGTGTATACTGGTCCTTCCCCCCCACGGAGCCAGCCCCCATGCGCCTCCTCTCTGCAGCCACCGCGTTGTCGCTGCTGATCGCCTGCACCAAAGGCGGCGACGACGCCGGCACCGCCGACACCCAGCCTGACAACATCTCCTGGGCGGACAGCGACGGCGACAACATCCTCGACCTGCACGAAGGCTTTGACCTGGAGCGGGCTGAGGACGGCACCGAGGTCGAGATCACCGTCGACACCGACGGCGACGGCCTCGCGGACCACTTGGACACCGACACCGACGGCGACGGCATCCCCGACGACCGAGAGGCGGGCGACGACGACGCGCTCACCTTGCCCTGGGACACCGACGGCGACGGGGTGGAGGACTTCCGCGACGACGACGCGGACGGCAATTGCATCCTCGACAAAGACGAGGGCCTTGAGGACTTCGACGGCGACGGCATCGAAGACTTCCACGATCTCGACGATGACGGTGACGGGATCCTCGACGTCTGGGAGATCGGCGCCGACTGCGCCATCATCGACTCCGACGCCGACACACGCCCCGACTACCGCGACAAAGACGCGGACGGCGACGGCGTCGCCGACATCTACGAGGCGGGCACCTCGGCCTGGGAAGACGAGCCCCGGGACACCGACGGCGACGGGATCTACGACTACCTCGACCTCGACAGCGACGGCGACGGGGTCTCTGACGCTGAAGAGTCCGGCGGCTCCGAGCCCCCCCGCGACAGCGACGGCGACGGCGTGTACGACCTCGCCGACACCGACAGCGACGGCGACGGCCTCACCGATCAAGAGGAGCGCGACGTCTACGGCACGAGCGCCTACTCCAACGACACCGACTCCGACGGCTTCTCCGACGGCGCCGAGATCGCCGCGGGCACGAACCCCAAAGACCCGGGCTCGATCATCACCGGGGTCTACGTCACCGTCGAGGAGCGCACCCGGGTCGAGAACGACTTCACCTTCAAGCTCTCGGTGCAGCTCGGCGACGTGGCCTTCTTGTTGGACACGACGGGCTCGATGTCCGGCCTCGTGAACACGATGGGCAGCGAGTTCTCCACCATCGTCTCCCAGCTCAGCGCCACCTTGCCCGACGCGCAGTACGGCGCGGCCACCTACGACGACTACGCCTATGGCGGCTTCGGCTCCTCGTCGTATGGGGACAAGCCGTTCATCCTCATCCAGCAGGTCACCTCGGACACGGCCACTGTAAGCTCTCGGCTCAAGTCCTTGCCCATTCACGGCGGCTCCGACGAAGAGGAGTCAGGCATGGAGGCGCTCTACCAGGGCCTCACCGGACAGGGCTTTGACCAAGACTGCGACAACGTCTACGACAGCTCCACCGACGTGCGGCCGTTCATCGCCTCCGCCTCGGACGCCTTCAGCGGCGCGGGGGGCTCCGCCTACAGCTCGTCGAGCGCGGGCGGCGGCAGCATCGGCGGCTTCGGCTTCCGCGACTACGCTTTGCCGATCCTCGTGTACGCCACGGACGCGCCGCTCCGCGACCCCGACACCGGCTACGGCGTGCCGCCGGCCTGCTCCAACGCCGCGGGCTCCTCCGACGTCGTCGCCGCCGCCCTCGACACCGGCGCCTACCTCATCGGCATCACGGTGAACACCACCCGTGCTCAAGCCCAGATGAACGACCTCGCCACGAAGACCGGCTCCTACGCCGACACCGACGGCGACGGCATGGCGGACGACCGCCTCGTCTTCAACTGGTCCACGGGCAGCGCCTCGGCCCTTCGCAAAACGATCGTCGACGCCATCGGCGACCTCGTCAGCTCGGTGCAGTTCAGCTCGGTCTCCTTGCAGATCGAGGGCGACGAGTGGGGCTTCGTCACCGACGTCGCGCCGTCGAGCTACGCGCTCTCGTCGAGCGCCTCGGGCCAAGAGGTCACCTTCTCCTTGAGCTTCCGCGGCACCATGCCCGCCACCACCGAGGATCAGCTCTTCAAGCTCACCCTCAACGTGCTCGGCGACGGCACCGTGCTCCTCGACACCTACGACATCTACGTCCGCGTCCCCGGGAGGTCCTTCTGATGCGCGCCCTTCTCACGCTCAGCGCCGCCCTCTTTGTGGTCGGCTGCAAGTCCGACAACACCATCCGCGCGCTCGCCGACGTGCCCGGCGGCGACGGCCTCAACATCGAGGGCCGGGTGTGCGACTACGACCGCAACACCTGGCTTGAGGGCGCCCGCGTCTACACCCACATGATCACCTCCGACGGCTGGCTCGCCGACACCGTCACCACGGTGACCGACGCTGAAGGCAAGTTCAAGCTGGAGAACGTCTACGACAACACCGATTACCGGGTGTATGTCGAGGAGGGCAACGAGCTCCTGGAGATCATCGAGGTCAGCGTCACCACCCAGAGCGTCGTCATGCCCGACCCCGACTGCGGCGGCGGCGCGCTCAACGTGGCCGTCGTCTCCGGCTCTTATGACGACTTCGAGGCCGTGCTCGACGCCTTGGGCTACGGCACCTACGACCTCATCAACGGCCAGACCGGCGAGGAGCTCCAGCAGTTCTTGCTCAACAGCGAGGGCCTGGCGATCTACGACGTGATCTTCTTCAACGGCGGGCACTTAGAGGAGGACCTCTTCTACGACACTGACGGCACCGACACCGCGGGCGTCGTGCCCCAGGTCTTGGCCTCGGTGAAGGCCTACGTGCAGTCCGGCGGCGTGCTCTACGCGACGGACTGGGCCTATGACGTCATCGAGCAGGCCTGGCCGGGCAAGATCGAGTTCGTCGGCGACGACAACGTCCCCAACGACGCGCAGATGGGCGAGACCGGCACGGTGACGGCCACCGTCGCGGACGCCGAGCTCAAGGAGTCCATGGGCCAAGAGACGTTTAAGGTCAACTACGACCTCGACGTGTGGCCGCCGATCACCGCCAAGGGTGAAGGCACCCGGGTGTGGGCGTCTGGCGACATCCAGTGGCGCTCCGGCGCCCAGTCCCAGACCTTGAGCAGCTCGCCCTTGCTCGTGTCGTTCCAGGACGGCGACGGCCGCGTGGTGTATGGCACCTGGCGCAACGCCTCGAACCTGAACACCACAGGCGGGGCGCTGAAGGCCGTGAAGTATCTCCTTGAGCGCGACCTCTGAGCGAGGAGCAGATAAGGGGCCTCCGACATCCGACGGAGACCCCATGAGCGAGACCGAACCGACCCTCTTTCAGCTCCTCCTGCGAGTGCTGGAGCGCGAAGAGGAGCCCCTTCGGGCAGACGAAGACGAGGGCATCATCCGCGGCGCGCTCACGTTGCGCCGCGCCACGGTGCCCCTCTTCGCCCGTGTGCGTGAGACCCAGTTCCTCGTCCTCATCTACACCGTGCTCCCAGTGCGCGCCCCCGAGTCCAAGTTCCCGGAGATGCTGGAGCTGCTCACCCGCGCGAACTGGGGTTTGCCCCTGGGCAACTTCGAGATGGATCTCTCCGATGGTGAGATCCGCTTCAAGACGTCCGTAGACGTCGAGGGTGTGCCGCTGCACCAGCCCTCGGGCGCGCCGGCCGCCGAGATGGCCATCACGAACATCCTGATGGCCAACAAGGTCGCCATGGACCGTTACCTCCCGGCGATCCTGGGCCTCATCTACGGCGACGAGACGGTGGTGGCCCTCGTGGACCGCGCCGAGGGCCGGGCTGAAGAGCCCCACGCCCTCTCCGATGAGGAAGATCCCGAAGACCAGGCCGTCTTCGGCGACGACGAGCCCCTGGCCCAGCTCGACGACGACGACCTGCGGGAGCACCTGAGCGACCTCATCGAGACCACCCGGGCCACCCTGGAGGGCTTTGAGGTGCGGGTGCACGTCTTCGGCCCGCCCGCGGACGAGACCTTAGAGCGCCGGGTGATGTTCAGCGATGACGGCGAGATCGTCGAGATCTCCGAGCCCCTCATCGTGCCCAGCGACCAGGCCGATCCCCAAGAGGCCTCCGCGGGCGAAGAAGACGACGACGACAGCGACGACGACTCCGAGGCCCCCGAGCCCGAGCTCAACCAGCCCGCGCCGACCATCGCCGATCTCTGCGTGGCCTTCGGCCTCATCCCGCCCCAAGAGCCCCCTCCCCGCGAAGAGGCCTCCGAGCTCCTGCGCCGCCTGACCAAGTCGTCCCAGGGCCCCGTGAACCTCTCCCTGGCCGCCGGCCGCCGCGCCCTGCTCAACGCCCTGAGCGCCCAGCTCCGCGAGCTGCACGCCCTGCGCTTCGACCCCGCCGCGGTGTTGTTGGGACAAGCGACGCCGAGCCTGTGGATCGCGCTCCTGGTGCAGCCGGAGGGGTGAGGGGGAGGATGTATGAGGGATTTATCGTACGATAGATTTGACGTACGATAAATCTCTCGTATATTAAGAGGCATGAACACCTCCACTTACGACCTCCCCGCGCCTGGCGCTGCGCTCCCTCCCGAGAAGATATACGGGAGGGACATGATCATCACTGGCTACTGGAAGATCCTAGAGAAGAACAGCATCTTGCTCACCGCGCCGCGCCGCATGGGCAAGTCGTCCGTGCTGACCAAGATGGCGAGCGCGCCTCCTGCTCATGTGCGGGTGATCAAGTCCGACCTTCAGGCGCTTCAGTCGCCTATGGCGTTGGTGCAGACCGTCACCACGCAGGCTAAGCGCGAGCTCGGGATCAATCGCAGCATAGGCGCTTGGCTGTCTGGGTTGTTCCAGCGCGTTCCAAGCGTAGAGACCCAGTGGCTCAAGCTCAGCCTCACGGAGGAGAGCTGGTCGACGGACCTCAACAACTTCTTCGATAGACTCCAGGCTTGGGCGGACCAGGATCAGAGCTGTGTAGTCTTCCTTTGGGACGAGCTGACCTATTTTTTGATGCGCCTCGCGCAACGAGGCGAGCCCCAAAGAGCGATGCAGATCTTAGATTTGTTGCGCGCCATCCGCCAAGACCGACGGCACACACGCCTTCGTTTTGTACTGACGGGCTCGATTGGCATGGCCGAGGTGCTAGATCGCCTGAGGGCAGCGGGCCACACCTTCGAGCCCCTCAATGACGTCAACAAACAAGAGCTCCCCGTGCTGACGCCGGAACAGGGCGCAGAGCTCGCCCGAGCCACTCTCCGACCTGAGCACCACGCGCTGGTCAAGCCTCTGGTGAGCCGCTGCGAGGGGCACCCTTTCGTGATGCAGCACGTCGCGGCCAAGCTCGATGAGCAGGGTATTTGGTCTGAGGAGATGATCAATCAAACGATTGAGGCGCTCCTCACCGAGGTTCAAGACCCCTTGGAGCTCGGCGCGTACGAGCGTCGCCTGGAGGAGTATTACCCCGATCAGCACGTCATCATGCGCCGGGCCCTTGACGAGCTGGTCCAACGAAAGTCTGATGTAGACGAGCTCGCCATCAAGCTCAGCCTTGAACGTGATGTGGTGTTGCCTGTTCTCCAACGCCTTGAGCGCGACCTTTATCTCAAACGAGTCGGGAAAAAGTACACCTTCCGCCTTGAGCTCCTGCGCCGCTACTGGGCCCAACACCGCTCCATCAACATCCGGAGACGCTGATGGCCGAGACCATTCGACACTCCCGTTTTTCTCCCCGCGTGGTGCCCGTCGACGCGCTAGAGCGAGCCTTCGTCGGGCGCCACAAGCTCCTGGAGCACCTCACGAGGATGCTAGCGCAGAGCGCGAAGCAGAAGGTCGGCCGGTACGCGCTGCTCACCGGCCCCAGAGGCTCAGGCAAGTCACACCTGATGACCTTGCTGGGGCACAGGCTTCGCCCCTACGCCGAGCGTGGTGAGCTTTTGCTCGTGGAGCTAGGCGAAGAGGAGCACATCGCTCAGCTCGTCGCCTTCATCGCGAAGATCCTCGCCGCGCTGCCCGACCGGGATGGCGCCCCCACCGCCGCGGAGCTTGTGCGCCTCGTGCAGACGACGCCCCGGACGGAGCAGCTCAACACCGCCGTCAGCCTCTTGGAGGAGCGCGTCGCAACCACGCCGCTGGTGCTGCTCGTCGAGAACCTCGATCGCCTCTTCGACGCCATCAAGCCCGATGGTCAGTCTCGGCTGCGCGCGCTCCTCGCCGCGCACCCCGGCTGGTGCCTCTTTGGCGCGAGCTGCACCTACGGCGCGACATTCACCAGCGCGAACCTACCCTTCTATCAGAGCTTTGAGAGGTTCACCCTGGCTCCGCTTAGTCTTGAGGAGTGCGTCGAGATGCTGAGGCGCCTCGCCGCGCTGCACGACGACAAGCTCCTCCTTCGTGACCTCAGCGGCGAGATCGGCCGCGCCCAGGTCGGCGCCATCCGCCACCTGCTCGGCGCCAACCCCCGGGCCTTAGCCCTCGTATTCCCCTTCTTGCGTCATCGCCGTCTGGGTGACCTGGAAGGCGTCTTCGTCGATCTCGCCGAGGAGCTGACGCCGTACTTCCAAGAGCAGATGGCCCGGCGCCCTCCCGGCCAGCAGCCATACCTAGAGCAGCTCGCTGAGTGTTGGGGCACCCTCTCGGTGAGCGAGCTGGCCGAGCGGTGCTTTGATAACCCCACCACGGCCTCGGGGCAGCTTCGTTACCTGCATCAAGACGGCCTCGTGCGGAGCCTTCGTGTCGGCCGCGAAACCTTCTATGAGCTGGCCGACCCCCTCCACCGAATCGCCTGGGCGATGAAGCGCCCGGAGCGCCTGCCCTCAGCCCTGGCGAAGTTTGTGGCGGCGTGGATCCCCCGGCGTGAGGTCGGCGAACGGATGGGCGGACTCAGGGGCGTCGAGCTCTCGGGCAGCGTGTACGCGGCGGCGCTCATGCTGCCGTTCGAGGACGAATCCGCCTACGCCAAGCTCTCTCGGGAGCGGATTAAGCAGCAGGAGAGCAAGGATCCTCACGCGGCGTATGAGGGGGTGAAAGATCTAGCGGAGCGGGAGGGGCATTGGACACACTACCTAGATGTGTTTGAGCTGGCCTGTAGGATCGACGCGCCGGAGCTTGAGTTGTGGGCGGAGAAGCTCGTAGAGCTCGCTGAGGTGCCGCCGCTGGACGAGGAGAAGAGCGACGAGGATGAGGGTGAGGGCGACGGCAACGAGCCTAAAGATAGGCGTTCATTCGCGCAGATGCTCATTGACGTTTTCGCTGGGGCAATCCTCTCCCACATGTTTGAGTACAAACGGCGACTCAACGAGCCGTTGATGGAGCGGGTCCGAGCCCTCGCCGAGCGTAGCACGCGTCCCAAAGTGTGGGAGCTGCTGCTCATGGAGCATGGCGCTGCTCGTGAGGTTCTTGAGGCGGTAGCAGAGCGGCTCGCAGAGCACTATCGGGCCGGGAACACGATTCAATGGCCCAGTCTCCTTCGTTCTCTTTTCAATGCAGGAGAGTTCGCTAAGGTCCGCCTGCTTGGCCTCGCGGCCCCCATGAGGTCACTCTCGGCACCGGATCGCCTTGGCTTGGTGATCGCGCTCATGGGCTTGCAGGACGCCGCTGCGCTCGCCTCGCTCGGAGAGGATCTGTGGGAGAGCGTTCGCGGCGAGAACGCCCACGCGCTCAAGGCACTACGCCTCGTCTTCGCAGATCCGGCAACGGGGCTCAAGATCGCCCGCGCCGCCCTCAAGCGCTGGCCCGATAGCCTTTGGCTTCTCGCAGCGGCGCAGCGGGCGTCGGTACAGGTCGGCGATATGAATGGACTTGTTCAATATGCTAAGCGGCTGCTGGACTTAGGGTTCAATCCCGAGTTATCGCACAGCAACCTCGCCATCGCTTATCAACGCTTGGGAAAGGATGCCCAAGCGCAAATCCACATGGTAGAGGCCCTTAAGGGCAGCCCTGATTCGCCCGTGTACGCCAACATCGCCCTGATGATGCTGGACGACCCCGCCAGGCTCCTTCAAACGTTCGACACCCACAACCACCCCGCCGCCCAACGCCTCAAGGCCCTCGCCCGGCTCGCCTTGGGTGAGGCAGTGCCGCCGATCGCACCGCTCACGCAACCGGTTCTATTCGATGAGGCGTTCGTCTTCGGAGTGAGCGCGGTCCAGGCGCTCCACCTGAGCGGCTCCCCGATGGGTCTTCAGCGCTGGCTAGACGCCTTCCCCCTCGACGAGCACCCGATCGCCCTAGATATGGTAGGTTATTGGCTCATTATGCTGCGCGCAGAGTCCCCACCCACATCGCTCACCGAGGCGCACTGGAAGATCATTCGCGAGCGGCTCCCAGAGGCGGCCTTTGAGATGCTCTCAGCCCTTGCGGCCTTGCCCGAGAACCCTCGCCCCTACGCCCAGCTCGCGGCACCTGCTCGCGTGGTCCTCCGCACGCTGATCACCTCTATGAAGGCCAAGCCCCTGCTCGACGCGCTGCCCGACGAGCCCGAGTGAGCCTTATAATATACGAGAAATTTATCGTACGATAGTCTTGTCGTAAGATAACGCCCTCGTGTGCCATCCCCGTCATCCGTCTCGCGGATGAGCCCGTGCACCCCCGCCCGTGCCGGATTAGGTGGGCTCCTGTCCTCCCCTCGGAGGCCCAGGAGATCCTATGCTGAAGAACGTTCGTCGCACCCACCGCTGCGGAGAGCTCCGCGCTGAGCACATCGGCCAACAAGTGGTCCTGCAGGGCTGGGCGCAGTCGGTCCGAGACTTTGGTGGCGTGGCCTTCGTGGTGCTGCGGGATCGTTTTGGGCTCGCCCAGGTCACCGTGGATGAGCGCTGCGCGCCCTCGGTGAAGGATGAGCTGGGGCTCGTGCGCTCGGAGTATGTGGTCGAGGTCACCGGCGAGGTCGTCGCCCGGGCCAACCCCAACCCGAACCTCCCCACCGGCGCCGTGGAGGTCTTGGCCTCGGGCATCAAGGTGCTCAACAAGACCGAGCCCTTGCCCTTCACCGCCGAGACGGCCATGCAGGCGCAAGAGGAGACGCGGCTCAAGTGGCGCTTTCTGGACCTGCGCCGCCCCACGCTCCAGCGGCACCTCATCATTCGGCACAAGGCCAGCCAGGCCGTGCGCCGCTACTTGGACGCTGAAGACTTCATCGAGGTCGAGACGCCGATCCTCAACAAGTCCACCCCTGAAGGCGCCCGCGACTACCTCGTGCCGTCCCGGGTTCACCCCGGCCAGTGGTACGCCCTGCCGCAGTCGCCGCAGATCTTCAAGCAGATCCTCATGGTGGCGGGCATGGACCGCTACTTCCAGATCGTGAAGTGTTTCCGCGACGAGGACCTGCGCGCCGACCGCCAGCCCGAGTTCACGCAGATCGACATCGAGATCTCGTTCCCCACCGAAGACACGGTGATGGAGGTCGCCGAGGGTGTGCTGCGCGCGATGTTCAGCGAGATCCGCGGCCTCACCATCGCCGAGATCCCCCGGATCACCTACGCCGAGGCCATCGACCGCTACGGCATCGACTCCCCCGACACCCGCTTCGGGATGCACCTCAAGACGCTGACCGACCTCGTCGTCGGCAGCGCCTCTACGGTGATCTCCGGCGGCTTGGCCAACGACGGCGTGTGCCGGGGCATGAACGTGAAGGGCCACGCCGAGGCCGCCTCCAACAAGGTGCTCAACGGCTACACCGACTTCGTGAAGCGCTACGGCATGGGCGGGCTCCTGTGGGGCAAGGTCGGCGCCGAGGGCCTCACGGGCTCCTTGGCGAAGCTGCTCTCGGCGGAGGAGGCCGCGTCTGTGGTCAGCGCCCTGGGCGGTGAGCCCGGTGACCTGCTGCTCGTCGGTGTCGGCGCCCCGAGCGCCGTGAACCCCGGCCTGGGCCGCCTGCGCGCCCAGCTCGGCCGCGACCTCAGCCTGCACCAGCACGAGTTCAGCTTCTGCTGGGTCAACGACTTCCCGGCGTTCGACTGGGACAAAGACAGCCAGCGCTGGGTGGCGATGCACCACCCCTTCACCAGCCCCAAGGCTGAGGACATCCACCTCCTCGGCACCGACCGCGCCGGAGAGATCCGGGCGAGCGCCTACGACCTCGTCTGCAACGGCTACGAGATCGCGGGCGGCTCGATCCGTATCCACGACTCCGCGGTGCAGTCCAAGGTGTTCAGCGCCTTGGGCATCGAGGCTGAAGAGGCCGAGGAGCGCTTCGGCTTCTTGTTGTCGGCCTTACGCTGCGGCGCCCCGCCCCATGGCGGCATCGCCTTCGGCTTCGACCGCAGCGTGATGTTGTTGGCGGGCACGGAGAACATCCGCGACGTCATCGCCTTCCCCAAGACGACGAAGGCCCAAGACATGATGGCCGGGAGCCCCAGCCCCGTGGACCCGGCGCAGCTCGTCGAGCTGCACGTCAAGAACCTCGGTTGATGCTGGGCCTCCTCCTCTCGACGGCGTTGGCGGCGGAGCTGCCCGGCGCCGCCGAGGCTGGGCTCAAGTCTGAGGTCTCCGCCGAGGCCACGGTGATCTGCTCCCGGCACGTCCGGGTGCAGGTCAGCCCCTTGAGCCCGTCGAGCGCCCTGGACCTCGACGCCGCCCGCGCCCGCAAAGACGCTGACGACGCCTTGGCCTACGCCGACATCCCCCGGGTAGACGGCCAGGGTGGGGTGCGGGGCACGGCGGACCTCGTCGCGCTCTCCCAAGCCCGAGGCTACTACGGCAGCGAGCAGCACCTGATCTGGGCCTGGGCCGGGTCCGCGCGCTCTGGCGGTCTGTTGAGCCCGGCCTGGCTCATGGAGCTGGAGCCCTTCGGGGGCACCGCCGGGAACGGCCCCGAGCTTTTGCCCTTCGGCGGCCCCGGCGAGCGCCTCTCGACCATCGCCGTCGCCCACGACACGGACTGGCTCTTGGGCCGGCTCTTCGGCCTGGGCCCCCTCGCGGGCCTCGCCACCATCGACGCCGAGGCGGCTTACCAGCTCAAGCGCCTCGGCGCCGCCGGGCTCATGCGCCCCACCGCCGCCGAGAAGCTCAACCCCGCGAAGCCCGTCGCTCACCCCGTCGTAGACGCCAAGATCACCGAGCTGCTCTGGGACACCTCCGATGAGCTCTACGGCGGCGCGATGGGCCTACGCCAAGACGTGTTCGGCTGGCAGGTCGCCTACACGCCAAACTACTCGCCCACGGCCCCCGACGGCGCCCGGGGCAAGGCGTGGTGGACCGAGCCCGGCTGCATGATCAGCGCCGATTAGGACCGTGGCCGCCTGAAGCGACTCGGGCCCGGACACTTTCGTATCCGAGCCCGGTCTTGCTCACCCTGGGGTGAATCAGCTCGCGGCGTGCTGGCCGAAGCTGCGCTCGTAGAGGGCGTTCACCGCGCGGGCGCCGGCCTCGGTGAGGTACCGGGTGCCCGTGCCGCAGAAATGGGGGCTCTCGATGACGGCCACGCCGGCCACCCAACGCTCACCCGTCCAGTGGAACCAGGACTCTTTCTCTTGATCGTAGACCCAGAGATCCTTGTGCCACATCCGCGCGAGCTCGACAGACCAGCCCGTGCCGCCGGTCACCGTGCCGTCGTCGAGGATCGTGCCCACGACGAAGACCTGCTGGGCCCGGCTGACCTGGTGCCACAAGCTCTGGAGCACACGACGGATCATCGTGCCCTCAGAGTAGGTGCGGTTCAGGCGCTTGGAGACATACACCAGCGACACGTCACCGGCGGCGAGCTCACGCTCGGCCAGCATGTGGCGACCACGCTCGCGGACCTGCTTGTGCCCGTCGAAGGTGAAGTTCATCTCGGTGACGCCGAAACGCTCAGCGGCCTCGCCGAAGACGGCCTCAGCGCCAGGGGCGCCGCCGGAGTACACCGTGCAGTCCGTGGGCTTGGGCGAGGGCGGGGCCGAGGCCGCGTCCCAGGTGTCTTCGCCGGAGAGGAGCATGGTGCTGGGGTCGAGCTGAAGGCCCATGGCCTCCGCCACCGCCGCGCCGCCAGCGCGCTCTACCTTGAGCTCGATGACCGTGTCGACGGGGTCGAGGCGGATGAGGGTGTCCCAGACGCCCTCGTTGCCGATCGCCGCGCCACCGTCTACCCGGGCAGACGTCCAGATCGAGACGTTGCGGGCCTTGGCCAGCGCCGCGAGGCCGTTGACTTCGGCCTCGTTGGAGGTGTCGAAGCCGTCCACGACGACGAGGTCAGGCACAAAGTGCATGACGTCGGCGGTGAAGCTGATGGCCTTGTCCAGGTCGGCCGCGCCGAAGCCACGGTCGAGGTAACACTGGACGAGGCGACCCTTCTCGATCTTGACCAAGGCGCGGTCGCGGTCGGGGCCCTTGAGCCGGGACACGCGGGCGATGCCCTCGAAGATCTCGCTGTAGAAGGTGCGGACGTGCTCCGCGCCCTCACGCAGGGAGATGTGCAGCACCTTCTGGTCGCGGAAGAGGCGATCAAGGGCGACGTGCACGAGGAGGGCGCTCTTGCCCACCCCGGCGCGGCCGATGATCGCGCCGAGCTGACCGTTGGCGAGCCCACCGTTGGTGGACCGCTCGAAGATGCGCATGGGGCTGCGCTCGAAGAGCTCTGCGTACGACATGGCTAGACTCCTCAGCTCGCCTTCTTGCTGGCTTCGAACTTCTTGATGAGCTCTTCGGTGATGCTCTGGGGTGCAGGAGCGTACCGGGCGAACTCCATCGTGAACTCGGCCTTGCCTTGGGTGGCGGAGCGGATGGCCGTAGCGTACCCGAACATCTCGGCGAGGGGAACCTCGGCCTCGATGGCGGAGTAACCATCCACCTCGGTGGAGCCCATGATCGTGCCGCGGCGCTGCATCAGCGTGCCCACCAAGTTCTTGTAGAACTCCGCGGGGCCCTCAAGCGCGACCTTCATGATCGGCTCAAGCACGATCGGCTTGGCCTTGAAGTAGATGTCGCGGAAGGCGCCACGAGCGGCCTCTTGGAAGGCTTGATCGCTGGAGTCCACGGCGTGGTAACCACCGTCGTTCAGCACGATCCGGAAGCCCATCACCTGGGCGCCGATGAGGCGACCCTTCTCGAACATGGACCGGAAGCCCTTGTCGATGGCGCTGATGAACTCGCGGGGGATCGAGCCGCCGACGATCTCATCCACGAACTCATACGTGTTCGTCTCGTTGGGCTCAAAGTAGCCCGCGACCTTGCCGTACTGGCCCGAACCGCCGGTCTGCTTCTTGTGGATGTAGTTGTAATCGGCGCGCTGGCTGATGGCCTCGCGGTACGCCACGCGGGGAGGAGAGACCTCCACGTCCACGGAGTACTCACGCTTCATACGCTCGATGTAGATGTCGAGGTGCAGCTCGCCCATGCCCCAGATGATCGTCTCGCCGGTCTCGGGATCCGAGGAGAGGCGGAACGTCGGGTCTTCTTTGGTGAAGCGCTTGAGCGCCTTCGCCATGTTGTTCTGGGACTTGCTGTCCTTGGGGTTCACCGTGAGCGAGATGACGGCGGCGGGGACGTGGATAGACGTCATCGCCATGTTGACCGAGCCGTCGGTGAAGGTGTCACCGGAGAAGCAGTCAACGCCGAACAGCGCCACGATGTCGCCTGCGCAGGCGTCGTCGATGTCCTCCATGTCGTTGGAGTGCATCCGGACGAGGCGGCCGACCTTCACCTTCTGGCCCGAGCGGGCGTTGATGATGGTGTCGCCCTTACGCAGGGTGCCCTGGTAGATGCGGACGTAGGTGATCTGGCCGTAACGACCATCTTCGAGCTTGAACGCCAGCACCGCGAGGTACTTCGACGGGTCGGACGGGATGAGCATGTCCGAGTTGTCGTCGAGGTTGATCGCGTGGTTCTCGACGTCCGGCGGCGAAGGCAGGTACTCCAAGACGCCGTCGAGGAGCTTCTGCACGCCCTTGTTCTTGTAGGCCGAGCCGAGCATGACGGGGACGATCTTGAGGCCGATGGTGGCCTTGCGGATGGCGGCGCGGAGGATGTCTTCCGTCACCTCCTCCATCAAGATGGCCTCGGTGAGCTCGTCGGAGAACATCGACACGGAGTCGAGCATCTTCTCGCGGTAGTCGTTCGCCTGGCTGACGTACTCCGCGGGGATCTCCTCCTCGCGGATCTGCTCGCCCTTGTCACCGTCGAAGTAGTAGGCCTTCATGGTGATGAGGTCGATGATGCCGGAGAACTTGTCCTCAAGGCCGATCGGGAGCTGAAGCAGCACGGACTTGTGGCCGAGCTTCTCGTCGATCTGACCGGCGACGCGGATGGGGTTCGCGCCCTGGCGGTCGCACTTGTTGACGAAGGCGATGCGGGGGACCCCGTAACGCTTCATCTGGCGGTCGACCGTCAGCGACTGGGACTGAACGCCCGCCACCGAGCACAACACCAAGATCGCGCCGTCGAGAACACGCAGCGCGCGCTCGACCTCGATCGTGAAGTCGACGTGCCCGGGGGTGTCGATGATGTTGATGAAGCTGTCCTTCCAGTTGCAGTACGTGGCTGCAGACTGGATGGTGATGCCGCGCTCACGCTCGAGATCCATGGAGTCCATCGTCGCGCCGACGCCATCCTTGCCCTTCACCTCGTGGATCGCGCGGATCCGGTTGGTGTAGAAGAGGATGCGTTCGGTCAGCGTGGTCTTGCCAGAGTCGATGTGGGCGCTGATGCCGATATTGCGGATTTTGCTGAGCTGGGTGATCACCGCTCGCTCCAGAGTCGGTTCGATTGAGCGGCCCTGCTATCATGACGCGGCCCCGACGCAAGGTGTAAGTCATCTCGCCGAGGGTCCGTTTCCAGGCTGTCACTCGCAGAAGCTCGCGTCTAAGCGCGCTTGCGAGCGGCTGTGAGCGGTCATAAAGACAGTGCGTCCCATCGAGGGACGCGAACAAACCAAGGAGAGTGTGATGAAGCGCCTCGCGTCGAGCCTCGTGTTGGGCTCTGTGGCAGTGTTCAGTCTGGCCTGTGGCATGTTGGGCGGGGAGGAGGCCGAGGTCGAGCTGACCCCCGTGGCCGAGGAGGCCCCCGCCGCTCCTGAAGTTGTGGAGCCGCCGCCCCCGGTGGAGCCCGTCGCCCCGGTCGAAGAAGAGGCCGCTGTGGACGCGCCTGAGGGCGCCCCCGAGGCTGCGGCCGCGCCCGCCGCCGCCGCTCCGGCCAAACGCGCCGCGCCGGTCGCCCCGGCCAAACGCGCCCCCGCGGTCCAGGCCCAGCCCGGCAAGAAGGCTGGCGGTGGTGGCGGTGGCGGCGGCAACGCCGAGGCCCAGCAGGGCGGCTCGCGCCGTCGCTGATCGGCGTCAGGCTTCAGGCGCTCGCGGCGCGCAGCTCCACCAGGGCGCGCCGCGTGAAGACCCCGGCCATGGCACGGCGCCAGTCGGGGTCGCCGATGATCGAGCCCTGGGGACGGGTCGCCTTATGAACCAGCGCGGTGATCGCCTCGATCCCCTCGTCGGTCAAGGGGCGGCCCAGCCACTCCTCTAAGCCCTTCACGGGCTTGGGCTGGGGGTTGATCGCCCCGATGACGATCTCCAAGGTGCTGGGCGCGTCGCCCTCCCAGGCCCCGGTCACGGCGACGGAGAGCTCGGGGAAGTCGATGGACCCGCGGGTGCGCAGCTTGTGGTACAGGCCACGAAAGCCCGGCCCGGGCTTGGGCACCCGCACGGCGGTGAGCAGCTCGCCAGGGGTGAGGGTGAGGTGGTCAAAGCCGTTGTAGCGGTAGAGCTCCCGCAGCGAGAGCTCCCGCTCGCCGCTCGGGCCCGTGAGGCGCAGGCGCGCGTTGAGGGCGAGGAGCACGGGCACGCAGTCGCTCGACTGGGCCGCCACGCAGGTCTTGGGCCCGCCGACGACGTGGCACCAGGTCCCCTCCTTCTTCAAGCAGTAGCCCAGCGCCTGTCGCCAGGACTCGGTCTGGTTGTAGTACAGGCAGCGGGTGTCGAGGAGCACGTTGCCGCCGATGGTGCCCATGCGGCGGAGCTGGGGCCCGGCGACCTTGCCCGCGGCGCTCGCCAAGGGCGGCAGCGTGGCCTGGATGAGCGGGTGATCGGCGAGGGCCTGGAGCTTCACCCCGGCGTCGACGCGGATGAAGTCGCCCTCATCGACGATCTGGGGCTGGGGCAGATCGAGGGAGATCAGGTGTTTGGGCGTGAACAGGCGGTGTTTGATGTTGGGCAGCAGGTCGGTGCCGCCCGCGATGTACATCGCCGACCACACCGCGTCTTTGCCTCGGCCCTCCACACCGCCGAGGCTGTGCCACAGCTCCACGGCCTCGGGCGCGCTGCGGGCGCGATGAACACGAAACTCGGGCATCCTCAGCATGGCGGCCTCCTACTTGCTGGCGAGGCGCGCGGCCTCGGCCTGGCCGATCGCGGCGAGCACCCGCGCGGGCGTGAACGGGATGCGGCGCAAGCGCACACCCACGGCGTCAAAGATGGCGTTGGCGATGGCGGGGATGATCGGGTGCAAGGGCCCCTCCCCCGCCTCTTTGGCGCCATAGGGGCCGCCGGGATCGATGGTCTCGATGATGTGGGTGAGGATGTCGGGGGTCTCCACCGAGGTGGGGATGCGGTAGTCGAGGAGGTTCGGGCCCAGGTGTAGGCCGCCCTCACGGAAGGTGTGGGCCTCCATGATCGCCTCGGCGAGGCCCATGTAGACCGATCCTTCGATCTGGCCCTCGACGAGCTGGGGGTTGAGCGCCCGGCCGCAGTCGTGCGCCGCCCAGACCTTCTCCACCTTGACCTGGCCGGTCTCGGGATCGACGCTGACCTCGGCGACGTGCGCCGTTGTGGAGTAGGCCGGGGACGCCCCGATGCTGCCGCCGCGGTAGTCGCCGCCGAGCTTGCGGGTGCGGTAGGCGCCCACCTCTCCGAGGGGCCCGTAGGCGGCCTCCGCCAGCCAGATGGCCTCTTTGGAGGAGATCTGCCGGCCGGGCTCCTCTTTGTCGTACAAGAAGCCCAAGGCCACGCCGATCCGCTCTTCATGGAGCTTCCACGCCCCGGCGACG
Source organism: Myxococcota bacterium (assembly GCA_023150775.1). Lineage (GTDB taxonomy): Bacteria > Myxococcota_A > UBA796 > UBA796 > CAJQPC01 > JADKFE01. The sequence continues at coordinate 17,272 of JAKLKE010000018.1, read as the reverse complement.
CCGCCGATGAGCTTCTGGCGCAGCTTACGACCGGCCTCTTGGGCCGCCGTGCCGCACATAAACGTCACACGGGAGGAGTAGGCGCCGAGGTCAACGGGGGTGAGGTCGGTGTCGGAGGAGACCACGACGATGTCATCGGGGAGGATGCCCGTCTCTTCAGCGAGGATGTAGGCCAACATCCCGTCGCTGCCTTGGCCGATGTCCGACGCGCCGCACAAGATCGTGAGCCGCCCGCTGCGATCGGCCTTCACCTGCACCGCCGACTGGGGCATCTCGTTGGGGTAGATCGGGTAGGCCGTGCCCGAGATGTACATCGAGCAGGCCACGCCGAGGCCCCGGCCATAGGGCAGCTTGCCGTGGCGGTGCTTCCAGCCGGAGCTTTGTTCGACGGCGTCTAAGCAGGCGTTGAGGCCCGTAGACGGCACGAGCTGGCCGTTCACCGTGCGTTGGCCGGACTGCAGCGCGTTCTTGCGGCGGATCTGGATGGGGTCGATGTGGAGCTTCTCGGCGAGCTCATCGAGGCCACACTCAAAGGCGAAGCGCGGCTGCACCGAGCCGTGACCCCGCTTGGGGCCGCAGCAGGGCTTGTTTGTGTACACCCGCTTGGACTTGAAGCGGTACGAGGCCATGTCTACGGGCCCGGTGAGGAGCTGGCCGGCGTAGTAGGTCGTCACCATGCCGAAGCTGTGGTAGGCGCCGCCGTCGATGAGCACGTCGCTGTCGACGGCCTTGAGCGCGCCGTCAGCGTCAGCGCCCAAGGTCATCTTCATCAACATCGGGTGGCGGCCGCGGTGGCTGTAGAAGACCTCCTCCCGGGTGTAGAGGATCTTCACCGGGCGCTTGGCCTTGCGGGAGAGCGCGGCGCTGCAGAACTCCAGGTCGAAGGGCTCGGACTTGCCCCCGAAGGCGCCGCCCAAGACCGGCTGAATCACGCGGATCTTGGAGGTGGGCAGGTCGAGCACCCGGGAGAGCTCGCGGTGCAGGTAGTGCGGCACCTGGGTCGCCGACCAGATGGTGAGCTGACCATCGGGGTTAAAGGTCGCCAAGGCGCAGTGGGGCTCAATCGCGGCGTGGGTGGAGCCCTCGTAGAACCACTCGCCGCTCACGACCGCGGCGCTCGCGGCGAGGTTGGCGTCGACGTCGCCGAAGTCCAGCGCGACCTCTTTACACACGTTGTCTTGGCGGGGGCGGCCCTTCCAGTCGGTCTCGTGGATGAGCGGCGCGCCCTCCTTCAAGGCGTCTTCGGGCTCGACCGCCGCGGGCAGCAGCTCGTAATCGACCTCGATGAGCGCCAAGGCCTTGATCGCCGTGTCTTCGTCCACCGCCGCGACCGCCGCCACGGCGTCGCCGATGTAGCGCACCTTGTCGATGGCGAGCGCCGTCTCGTCCGGCGTCCAGGGGATGACGCAGTAGGGCGTGGGCAGCTCGCTCCCGACGAGCACGGCGTAGACCCCGGGCAGAGCCTCGGCGCGCTCGGTGCGGATGGCCTTGATGCGGGCGTGGGCGTGGGGTGAGCGTAAGATCTTGCCATGCGCCATGCGCGGCAGGGTGATGTCGTCGGTGTAGATCGCCTCGCCCGTGGCTTTGCTGATGGAGTCGGCCTTACGACCCCGGGCGCCGAGCACCAAGAAGCCGTCGGCGGGCTCGCCGTAGCGCACCGGAGACTGGCGGTCTAGGCCCTTGGCCGCCAGACGCACGGCCTCGAAGATCTTCGTGTAGCCCGTGCAGCGGCAGAGGTTTCCGCCGAGCGCCTCGCGGAGCTGCTCGTCTGTGGGCTGGGGGCAGCGGTCCAAGAGCGCCTTCGCCGAGAGGATCATCCCCGGCTGGCAGAACCCGCACTGCAAGGCGCCGCACACGTCAAAGGCGCGCTGGATGGGGTGCGGGCCGTCTTTGTCGGCCACGCCCTCGATCGTCGTGATCTCGCTGCCTTCACACATCGCCGCCAAGGTGCAGCAGGCGAGCACAGGCTCCCCGTCGCGTAAGACCGTACACGCGCCGCAGTCACCTTTGTCGCAGCCTTGTTTGCTGCCGGTGAGGCCAAGCTCGTAGCGCAGGGCCTCTAAGAGCGACCAGTGCTGATGAACCGCGAGCTCATGGGTCTCACCGTTCACGCGCAGAGGGAGGAGGGTCTTCATGGGGGTGTGCTCCGTGATCGTGACGCCCGGGGCCCAAGAGGCCCTCGGGGGCGCGCGCTCCGACGATGCCTTCCCACAGCCGCTTGCCGATGAACAGCTCGACGGCGGGGCCCTCGATGTGCCCCGCGTCTACCTCGGCGCGCAGGATTCGGGTGGCCTGCTCGATGGCCATGCTGCCTTTGTAGGGGCGGTCACCGGCGGTCAGGGCGTCGAAGATGTCGGCGATCGTCATGAGCCGGGCGCCGTAGGGGATCTGGTCACCGGAGAGCCGCAGCGGGTAACCCGTGCCGTCGAGCTTCTCGTGGTGGGCGTGGGCCAGCTCTGGCACCCGCTTGAGGTTGCGGGTCCAGGGGATGACCTTGAGGAAGTTGTAGGTGAACGAGACGTGGGCCTCGATGGACCGGCGCTCTTCAGGGTCTAACGAGCCCTGGGGGATACACAGCCGGGCGCACTCCAGGGCCGTGACCACGGGACCGGGCTGGTCGGTGAGCCACCAGCGCCCGGAGATGTGGTTGAGCGCGGCGACGTCGTCTGCGGTGTAGCGGTAGCCCGTGCGGTTCATGCGCCGAACGAGGGACAGGTCGCGCTCTAGCTCGGTGAGCAGGCCCTCTAGCGGCTCGCCCCCTTCAGCGCGCATGGACTCCAGGCGGGTCTGGAGCGCGGCGACGCGGAAGCGGCCCTCCACACGCTCTAGCTCCCAGGGGTGGAGCTTGTCGGCCTTGAGCAGCACATGCTCGGGCACGCCGACCTTGCCGAAGTCGTGCAGGATCGAGGCGTAGTACAGCTCCTCCAGCTCGACGGGCGTAAACCGCACCCCGGCGAACTCACGCTCGTCGCTGTCGTGGACCTCCTGGGCGATGCGGGAGGTGAGCCGGGCGACGCGGTGGGAGTGGCCCGCCGTGGACGGGTCTCGGGCCTCGATCACGGTGACCGCGGCGGTGACGAAGCCGTCGAAGAGGTCGCGGATCTCTTGGTAGAGCCGGTGGTTCTCTAAGGCGACGCTGGCCTGGGACGCGATGGACCGGGCGAGGTCGGCGTCGTGCTCGGTGAAGGGCAAGACCCGGTCGAAGCTGGCCAAGGGCGCGCCGGGCTCGGACTTGCGGTTGTAGAAGGCGAGCACACCAAAGACGGCGTTGTCGCGGTCAAACATCGGGACGAGCAGAGACGAGCGCGTCTCGTAGCGCAGGCGCTGGTCGTTCACGAAGTTCGGGCGATACGGCAGCTCGGGGCCGATGGCCCGGAGGTCGTCGTGGCGCAGAAGCTCGCCGTTGAGCGCGGCGAAGCCCGCCATGGAGCTGTCGTCCACGGGCAGGGTGGCGCGGGTGGGCTCAAAACGGATGGTGTCGTTCTGGGAGGCCGCGAAGCGCATCACGCCGTCAGCGACGAGGTAGATGCTGCCGCCGTCGGCCCGCAGCGCCCGGCGCGCGTGGGAGAGCAGGCGGTCGAGGAGCTGGCTCGTGTCGGTGATCGCCGAGAGAGAGAAGCCGAGCTCGTTGAGCACACGGATCGTCTCGCGCTCTTTCTGGAGGCGGGCGCGGTGCTGCTGCACCTCGATCAGGTTCGTGAGCGCGCGGCGCAGGCGGTCTTGCACCTGGTCGGGGTGGATGACGTCGTAGCAGTCGAGGTCGTCCCGGGTAGAGATCGCGATGACCTGCCGCCCCAGGCGCCGGGTGACCATCACCTGGGTGAGATCGACGACGAGCAGGCGGCCCACGACGTCGTAAGGCACGGCGAGATCGACGGGCACAAAGGCCGCGCCCGCCCGGGCGGCCACCTCACGCACGAGCGCCGCGTACTTGCTCGACGCGGGCACCACGGCCACCTCTACGCGGAGCAGGTCCAGCGCGTCATCATCAGCGTCGTGGCGGGGCGTGCTCAAGACCAGCTCTTCGCGGCGCGTGGGGTGGAGTGAGATGGGCTCCCCAACATATCCCCTGGAGCCCACACGCGCCGGTTCGGCTATGATCCGCGCGGTCGTTCAGGCGGTCCAATCGGAGCGAGACGTATGGAGGAGAGCCAGCCTTGGTCACGCGCCTTCGAGGCGCTCATGGAGCAAGACGACGCTCGGCGGGCCTTGGCGCTGGGCCTGCCCGCCCGTGGCCGAGGCCTCACTCTGCACCTCGACCCGCCGGAGCTCCACGGCACGCCGACCTGGGCGCTCGACACCTGGGCCTCGCCCGTCGTGGTGCCTCTGCGGGTGCAGCGCCAAGACCACGCCGACACCGACCTGCTCATCGCCCGGATCGGCGCCTGGCCCGCGCTCCTCGACGGGGAGCTCGTGATCCGGGGAGAGCGCCTGCCGCCCCCGGCCGACCCCGTCGCCCTCGTCCGGGGCCTCGGCGCGCTCTTCGTGCCTGGGGCCCTGGCGGAGCTCCTGCGCCTCAACCTAGAGCGCCACAGCCGCGTCGGTGTGGCCCAGCCCGACGTGCTCCTCGCCGGGGTCGAGCGCCTGTTTGACGGCGTGACTGAGGTGCTCACCGCGCGCCTGCTCGTCGGGCGCTGAGGGGCCTTCAGCGCGGGGGAGACTGACGCCCCTGGACAACCGCGCCGAGATCATTGAAGATCCGAGGGCTCCAACCCAAGGATCTTCCATGCGCGCCCTCAAGCTCGTCCTCGCTCTCTCCGCGCTCCCCCTGCTCGCCTGCTCGGGCGACTTCTTTAAGGCCTGCACGGCGACGGTCGTCGGCACCACGGTCGAGACCACCAAAGAGGTCACCACGGGGGTGGCCGAGGGCATCGCCGAGGGGCGCAAGTCGGGCACGTCCATCGACGGGGCGCTCCTGGTGAGCACGATGGACGAGGTCAACGCCATCGGCGGCCTCACGGTGATCGGCGTCGAGGCCCTCGAAGGGGGCGGCAGCAAGGTCACCCTCGCCGTGGAGAACAAGGGGGAGCAGCCGATGCGGGTGATGAACCTGGAGCTCTCCGCCCTGGACACCGACGGCTTCGTGCAGCGCCCGCGCAGCTCGGTCAGCGGTGAGCTCACCGTGCCGCCCCGGGCCAAGGAGCGGATCCTCATCGAGCTGGACATCCCCGCGGAGAAGGTCGGGGTGCTGCGCGCCTGGACCACGGACCTCCCGCTCCCCGCCGCGCAGTAACGCTGAGCCGCCTCGGAGGGGTTCAAACACCAACCCCCCGTCCCGGACGAGCCGGGGCGAGGGGTGGGGTTCAGACGATCCGCCGAAGGACTACTCCTTCTTGTCGCTCTCCGCGCCGGGGCAGGCCTGGAACTCCAGGACGTACCAGTTGTTGGGGTTCGCCTTGGGGTTGGCGCAGTCGCCCTCCCACACCCAGGTGGCCCCGGCGGCGGTGATGGCGGTGACGCCGGAGGTCCAGCGGGAGAGGCACTTCGTCGCCTCGGTGTCGGGGACCATGCCCGTCGTAGAGGTCTCCCAGCCCGTGGCCGGGGTGGTCGCCGTGGCCAAGAAGCTGCCCTCGCCGGTCACAAACGCCACGTCGCCGTTGATGTACACCGCGGAGATGAAGCCGGCCACGACGCCGCTGTTGTCCTTCGCCGCGAAGGCGAGGTGGTGGGTGCCGCCGGTGATGCTCTGCACCCAGCTCCCCACGTCGGACCAGCCGCTCGTCTCGCCGAGCTTGGTGCCGTCGAGGTAAGCCGTCACCGAGTCATCGCCAGCGGCGAGCACGCCGAGCTCGTACTTGCAGTCCTCGTCGATGGTGCCGTCGCCGTCGTTGTCGACGCAGTCACCACAGTCCTCGGTGTCCATGCAGTCGGCGATGCCGTCGCCGTCGGTGTCGCTGAAGTCCTCGTCCACGCGGCCGTCGCCGTCGTTGTCTTCGCCGTCGCAGATCTCCTCCGCCGGGGGCGACTCGCAGACCTCAAACTCCAGCACCCACCAGTTCTCGCCGTACTTGGCGACGTCGCCGCAGTTGTCTTGCCACACCCACTCCGCGCCGGTGGCGATGAGGTCCGCCGGGCGGCCGTTCCAGCGGCCCGGGTCGCAGCCCATGGCCGAGACTTCAGCGGTGAGGCCCGCCGTCGAGGTCTCCCAGCCCGTGCCCGGGTCCGTCGCGCTGCCCAGCCAAGAGCCGTCGCCGGTCTGGGAGATGACGACGCCGTTGAGGCTCACCGAGGCCAAGAAGCCCGCGACGGCGCCGCCGACGTCTTCAGCCTTCACGGCGATGTGGTGAACGCCCGTGGTGACGAGGGACTGTGACCAGGTCTCCGTGGTGGACCAGCCGGTGTTGTCGCCGAGCAGCACGCCGTCGACGTAGACCTGGTAGTAGTCGTCGGCGGTCATCATCATCGTGAGGTTCCACTTGCAGTCCTCGTCGATGCTGCCGTCGCCGTCGTTGTCGACGCAGTCGCACTCCTCGCTGTCGATCTCGTCGCAGACGCCGTCGCCGTCGCTGTCGCCCAGGCCCTCGTCGATGAGCCCGTCACCGTTGTTGTCGATGCCGTCGCACTCCTCGCTGTCGAGGCCGTCGCAGAGGCCGTCCTCATCGACGTCCCCTTGTCCTTCGTCGATCTCACCGTCGCCGTCGTTGTCGATGCCGTCGCACTCCTCGTCGTCGAGGCCGTCGCAGACGCCGTCCTCGTCGGCGTCAGGCAGGCCCTCGTCAATGGCGCCGTCGGCGTCGTTGTCTAAGCCGTCACAGAGCTCACAGTTGTCCTCGGTGGGCTCGGGCTCCACGGGGGCGCCCGTGCAGGCGATGAGGCCGGAGAGGCCGACGGTGAGCAGGAAGAGGCGGGTGGTCATGGCGGGGTGTTCCTCGTCTTGGGAGTAGGGGCGCCGATGGGGCGCGGGCTGGTTCTAAAGGTCTCGATCAAGAGGCTCGATCAGAAGACCTGGAGGCTGTGTTTGCCGCTGGGGAGCAGCTTGGCGCCGCTGATCACGGCCAAGGCCGTCTCGCGGGCGTAGCCGTCGGTGACCTGGGGCACGCGGGGGGCGAAGACGGTGTTGTTCATGCCCAGGGGCCAGGCGCTCACGAAGTCGGCGATGCTGCCCTTGGAGACGCCGTTGGAGCGCAGGATGTGGTAGCCGCCGCTCAGGTCACGCCAGAGGAGACCGAAGGCCACGCCGTCCACGACGCCGTTTGCGACGACGCCCTCGATGACGAAGTTGCCCGTGGGCACCTCACCCTTGATCGTGTACTGCTTGGTGACGATCTGGCTGGAGAAGTTGGGGATGTCTTTCACGGTCGTCCAGCTCGACGCGCCGTTGGTGTCTTTGGTCTCGAAGGACAGGGTGGCGAGGCCGCTGCCGTCGTAGAAGGCCACGAGCTGCAGGGTGCCGTTGGGGAGGGCGCTGGAGCGGTTGGAGCTGAGGTCGTCGGTCTGGAAGGTGATGGCCATGGTGTTGTCCTCGATGTGTGTCGCGGGGCGATGCCCCGGCGGGCCGTCCAGGCTCGCGGCACAGGGAAGTGCAACAGGCGTGCCAGCACTCTAAGTCGGGCCCAAGTGGGTCCTCGACCCCAAACGGCCCGATGAAGGGTCGGCGCAGGGGTCGGACCCGTCACTTGTGCAGAGCTGTGCAGGGCTGTGCAGGCCCCCGCTGTGCAGAGCTGTGCAGGGCTGTGCGCCGCTGTGCAGGGCCGTGAGGTATGATTCGGGCATGTCCAGCCTGCTCGTGTCCGCGCCTGAGCCCCTTCAAACCGCGCTCGCGGACGCCCTCTCCGACGCCCGAACGGGCCAGGCGCCGCGCCTGCCCCAGGTCCTTGAGCTCCCCCCGGAGCGGCTCTTGCGGGCCCTGCACGTCGTGGCGATGGAGGACGAGGGCCGGTATTTCCCCTGCGGCTGGCTCAAGGGTGGCCACGCCCCGGGCCTGCTTCACCCCTACGTCGGGGGCTGGCTGTACCTCACCGAGGCGCCGACCCCGGCCACGATCGAGGAGGCCCAGCGCCTCGGCGTGACCTTGTGGGCACCGGGGGCGGAGCACGAGGCCGACCTGAGCTGGAGGGCGCAGGTCGAGGCCATCGAGCGGGTGGCGTTCACCGCGTCCGACCCCAGCCTCGTGGACCTGCGCCGGGCCATGCTCGCCAACGCCCGAGGCGCCTGCGCCGTGCACCTCAGCGGTGAGCCGGGCGTGGGCCGAGCGAGCCTCGTCGCCTGGGTGCACGCCGTCTTGGACGATCGCCCCTTGGCTTGGATCGAGGGCAACGAGGGCGCGCCGCGCCCCGGCCAGTGGTGCCTGTTCAAAGATCTCGATCGCCTCGCCCCGGACGCCCTCGCGGCCTTGGTCGAGCTGCAGCGCGCCCGGGCCCCGCGCCCTCCCCCGCCGCCGCCGCGCCCCGGTCGCCCTCGCCCCGATCACCCCGCCTTCGACGCCGTGCTCGGCGAGAGCCCCGCCATGGCCAGCCTGCTCGCCGAGGCCCTGGAGCTCGCCCCCACCCGCCTGAGCCTCCTGCTCGTCGGCGAGCCCGGCGTCGGCAAAGAGGTGCTCGCCCGCGCGATTCACACCCTGAGCGGCCGGGAGGGCCCCTTCGTCGCCGTCGATCTGGGCGCGATCCCCGAGGGCCTCGCCGAGAGCGAGCTCTTCGGCCACCGCAAAGGCGCGTTCACCGGCGCCGACCGCAGCCGCCCCGGGGCCTTCCGCGCCGCCGAGGGGGGCACCCTGTTCCTCGATGAGCTGGGCAACCTGCCCCTCGCGCTGCAGGCCAAGCTCCTGCGGGCGCTGCAAGAGCGAGAGGTCTCACCGGTGGGTGAAGACCGCCCGGTGAAGGTGAACGTGCGGGTGCTCTCGGCGACGAACGCCGACCTGCCGTGGATGGTGGCCCGGGGCCTGTTTCGCGCCGACCTCTTGGGGAGGCTTGAGGAGGCCCGGCTCACCCTCCCGCCCCTGCGTGAGCGCGGTGAAGATGTGCTGCGCCTGGGCCGCGTGCTGTACGTCGCCGCCCGCGGAGGCCCCGTCGCCGAGCCGTGGATCACCCCGGAGGCCGCCCGAACGCTCATGGCGTGGCGCTGGCCAGGCAACGTGCGTGAGCTGCAGAGCCTCATGCGTTACGCCGCCGCCGTCTGCCCGCCGGGGAGCCCCGTGGACCCAAGCCAGCTCGGCCCCCTCTCGCCCAGCGCCCGGCGCCCCACGCCGCTGTTCACCACGGGCCCCGCCGAGACCGACCCCGCCCTCGACACCCTCATCCACGGCGCGAGCCGCCTGCGGGTGCCGCCTCTGCGGGAGCGTGGCCCGAGCGCCGTCCGCGCGGCGATCCTCTGGCTGCTCCACGGTCGGGGCGTCACCGCCGAGGCCCTCGCGGATCTAGAGCGCCGCCCGTGGTGGGGCGGCTGGCCTGAGCTGCACGCGGCGATGGCGGCTCTGCGCGCCGTCGAGTCTGACTGTGTGCGGTTGGAGACCGTGCGCCGCCACCTGCCCGGCGTGGCCGAGGAGGCGAAGGCGCCCATCGTGCTCTTGGTCTCCCCGGCCTTAGAGCCCGATGGCCGCGTGGGCGGTCTGCGCCGGGATCTCTCCGCGGCGTCTGTGTTGTTTGGCCGGGCGCGCTCGTTTGGGGAGCTGCAGAGCGCCGCCCAGCGCGGAGACCGCCGAGCCTCCCTCTGGATGGAGACGACCCAGCGGCTCAGCCCCCAGAGCGAGCCCGCCTGCGTCGAGATCGGCTGGCAGCGCCGCCTGAGCCGGGCCCAGGCGCTGCTCACCCGAGACGCCCAAGGTCTGGTCGTGAGCGCCCTGCCCGAGGTCGCCGCCGCGCTCTTCGCCGCGCCGCTCCTGCCGAACGCCCCCCTCCGCCGCGTCACCCCCGACGCGCCCGCGCCTCTGGGCGCCGGGGCTGAGCTTCGCCTCGTGGACCCAAACGGTGAGCTCCTCGTGCAGCTCTTTGTGCTCTTGGGGCCCCTCGCCCTCGTCGAGCGCGGCGCCGAGGCCCTCGCCCGGGCCGAGGCCGTCTCCGCCGCCGGGGCGCTCACCCGAAACGACGCGGCGCCCGCCCTCCCCTCCCCCGAGCCCGCCGCCACGACCGAGCCCCCGATGACCCGGGTGTTTGTGTGTGACGCGGGGGAGCGCGCCGCCTTAAACCACCTGCTCGTGAGCTTTGAGGGCGGCTCGCTGAAGGACCATGTGCTCGCCGCCACCCAGACCTGGGCGAGCGTGCAGAGCCTCAAGCGCCTGCGCGAGTTTTTTGCCGACGCCCCGCGCCTCTCCCAGTACCTCAGCCGACTGTACGCCATGGAAGAGAACGCCGCCCTGCGCGACGGCCTGCGGGAGGCCCTCGCCGCGCGCTGGGACGGCGACGAGCGCCTCAAACGCCTGCCCAAAGGTGTGCGGGACGCCTTGTAGCGCGAAACGGTCAGCGCAGACAGACCCGCACGTCGTCGATGCCGAAGGACTCGTCCCCGGCGTCTTGGTTGAGGGCCGAGGAGGCGCTCACGGTGATCGTGTCGGCGCTGTGGGCCACGGTGGCGCTGAGCTCATGGCGCTCGTCATAGCTGCCCTCATACCCACGGTTCCAGCCGCAGACCTCGGCGCCGTCGTAGTAGTACAGGCCCTCGCTCCAGAAGTTCACGCCGTCTACGGCGGCGCTCGCCGTCTCACCGTCCCAAGAGTCGAGCTTGATGTACGCCAAAGAGACGAGGGCCTCGGTGTGGGGGTAGGCCGAGACATCCCAGGTGGCGCTGATCGTGCCCCCGGCCATGATGCCGTAGCCCCCGAGGATGGTCGAGAAGGCGCCACAACTGTAGGTCGTCGTGAGGCTCCAGTCGCTCGACGCGCCGGACTCGAAGTCCTCCATCACCACCACCGCGCAGCCCTCGTCCATGTCACACTCGACGACGTTCACCACGCCGTCGTGCTCGACGCTGTAGTCGCCGCTGGGGGCGCTGGGCTGATCGGCGAGGATGTCCGCGCAGCTCGACGCCGCGCAGGCGAGGCCGCTGCCCAGCACGCCGTCATCGACGTCTCCGTCACAGTCGTTGTCCAGGCCGTCGCAGGCCTCGGCGGCGCCGGGGTTGACGCTCATCCGACCATCATCACAGTCGGTCTTGTCGGCCACAGCGCCGCTGGGCGCGGAGCAAGCCCGGCTGAGCGCGGCGGGGTCGCCATAACCGTCGCCGTCAACGTCATCGTAGAAGCTCTCGGCGTCGGCGGAGTCGGGCTCGTCGGTAGACCCATCACAGTCGTTGTCGGCGCCGTCACAGAGCTCTAGGCCATCGGGGCTCACCTCGGCGTCGCCGTCGTCACAGTCGGTCGCGCCGCTGACGTAGCCCGTGGGGGCCTCACAGGCGGCGAGGGCGTAGTCGGCGTCCCCGTGGCCGTCGCCGTCGCGGTCGGCGTAGTAGGTGTTGGCGTCGGCGGCGCTGTCCTCGTCTGTGGCGCCGTCACAATTGTTGTCGAGGCCATCACAGACCTCGGCGGCGTCGGGGTTCACCGCGCCGTCGCCGTCGTCGCAGTCCAAGGCGCGCTCGGCGTAACCCTCGGGGAGCGCGCAGCTCTGCAGCGGGAAGTCGGCGTCGCCGTACCCGTCGCCGTCTGTGTCGGCGTAGACGGTCTGGGCGTCGGCGGAGTCCGCGCCGTCTGTTGACCCATCACAGTTGTTGTCGATGCCGTCGCAGACCTCGGCGGCGTCGGGGTTCACCGCGCTGTCCGCGTCATCACACTCTTGGCAGGCGGCGAAGCCGTCGCCGTCTGTGTCGGCGAAGCCCGTAGACCCATCACAGTTGTAGTCGTTGGGGTCGGCGCAGTCGGTCTCCTCCGCGCCGGGGTTGTAGCGGGCGTCGGCGTCGTCACAGTCGCCGTCTTGGCTCACCGTTCCTTCGGGGGCCTCACAGGCCAAGGTGGGCGCCCCGGCCCCGTACCCGTCGCCGTCTGTGTCGGCTGTCCAGGCCGTCGCGTCGGTGGCGTCATCATCAATCGCGCCGTCACAGTCGTTGTCGAGGCCGTCGCAGAGCTCTTGGGCGCTGGGGCTCACCGCCGGGTCGCTGTCGTCGCAGTCTTCTCCGGCGGGGGAGCCGTCGCCGTCAGCGTCTACGAGGGGCTCGCCGCTGTCGTCGGGCGGCAGGCTCTCGGGGACCGTCTTGTCGTCGTCGGTGTCGCA
>JAKLKE010000018.1:0-5128 GCA_023150775.1 Myxococcota bacterium | reverse complement strand
GGCCGCGAGGCCGAGAAGGGCGAGGAGGAGGAGGTTTTTTGTCATCTTGGGCCGTCCTGGCGATGGTTTTCACCAGGATACACCGACCCGCGCCGCCTCGCCTCAAATGTCGGCGCAGGCGATCGTGTAATACCCTCCGCCGATGAAGTTGAAGCCGTCGGGGCAGACATCCGCGGGGTTGTCCATGTCGTCGATGTGTACGCCGTTGACGTCGTCGTTCAGCAAGAGCACGTTGCCTGGCTTGGCGCCTTCGCAGGCCACGTTCTGGTAGCCGCCGCCGAGGTACAGCCAGCCCTCGGGGCAGACCTCACCCTCGCTGTCGAGCTCATCCATGTGCACGAGGTCTTTGTTCTTGTTCAGCGTGCCGATGGCCCCGCCGCCGTCCTTCGCGCAGACCTGGGTGTAATAGCCGCCGCCGACGTGCTGCCAGCCCTCGGGGCAGACCTCGCCGGGGCTCGCCAGGTCTTCAACCGCGACGCCGTCTTGGTCGTTGTTGAGGTACACCGCGGCCCAGCGCGGCGGGGCCTGGCAGGCCTGGGTGTAGCTGCCGCCGCCGAGGTGGGTCCAGCCCTCGGGGCAGACCTCGCGGGCGTGGGGGAGATCCGCGTAGTGGACGCCGTCGGTGTCTTGGTCGATGTAGACCGGCGGGCCCTCGTTGCCGGCTTTGTGGCAGGCCACGCTGTCGTAGCCGCCGCCGACGTACTCCCAACCTTCAGGGCAGACCTCGCCCTCTTGGTCAAACGTGGAGTAATGAGCCCCGTCTACGGACTCATCGATCAGCGCCACCACGCCGGGCTTGCCGCTGCCGCAGGCCACGGTGTTGTAGCCGCCGCCGAGGTGGATCCAGCCCTCGGGGCAGACGTCGCCGGGGTTGGGGAGGTCGGTGTAGTGCCGCCCCTGAACGTCGTTGTTGAGGTACGCCACGGCGTTGGGCACGTCGGGCAGGCTGGGGATCACCTCGCCGCCATCGCCGGTGTCATCGCCAAAGAGACCGCCACGATCGCCCTCTTTGGCGGGGCGACCGCAGGCGAGGGAGAGGGCGAGGGTGACCACGACGAGGGCGGGGGTGAGGCGCATCGGGGAGGCTCCGAGAAGGGACCCTTGGCTTATTCGGTGCCGCGGGCGAAGGCCAGCCGACGGGGTCGTGTGCAACTTTGAGGACCGCTGAGATACACTCCTCATCGCTCCTTCGCCGAGGTGACCCGTGACTGTCCCCCCAACACACCGCGCTGGCCACGGCCCCGCCGCCGGGGCCTTCACCACCGAGCTCTCTGTGCGTTTTCCCGACGTAGACGCCGCCGGGATCGTGTACTTCGCCAAGGCGTTTGATTACGCCCACCTCGCCTGGGAAGAGCTGCTCAGCGCCGGGGGGCTGCCCCTGCACGAGGCCATCCCCGGGCGCCCGTGGATTCTGCCGCTCATCCACGCCGAGGCCGATTATCGCCGCCCGATGCGGTTTGGGGAGCGCCTTCGGGTAGAGGCGAGCCTCACCGACGTCGGAGCGTCCACCATCACCCTTCGTTACGCCGTTCGTGGCGCTGAAGGCGAGCTCCGGGCGACGGTCACCCTGGTTCACTGCGCCGTAGACAAGACGAGCGCCCGGCGGATCCCCCTGCCCGAGGAGGTGCTGGTTGTGCTGGGCCGGGCGGGGCTCAGCCTGCCGGTGTCGCCATGACCGGGCCCATGCTCACGCTCGGCCTCTGGGCGGTTTGGGGCTGTGTGGATCGTCCCGAGGCCACACCAACGAAGGCCACGCCCGCCGTGGTGGCGCCCGCGGAGGTGACGCCAGCGCCGACGTCTCCCGGGGAGGACGGTGACTGGGCGAGCCTAACGCTCGACGCCATGAAGGTGTCCAACCTCAGCGGCGCGCTGGGAGAGGCGCGGTTTGAGGTGCTGGACGCCGACTATCACCGCTTCCCTGAGGCGCTCCAGGCGCAGCTTGTGCCGCTGGGCTGGACCTTGGCGAAGGAGCAACAAAATGAGGACATGCGCGTCTGGACCTTCACCCGAGGGGATCAGCGCTGGGAGATCGGGCTCTTGCGCCTGCCGGGGATGCCCAACGCGCGGGGCAGCGCGACCTGGGCGACGAGCGCCATGCTGCCCGCCTGGGCCGCGCTCAACCCTCCGCCAGCCTTGGCGACGGTGTGTCGTCCGATCGCCTGCAGCTTCACCTACGCCTCGGGCTCGACGACGCCGGTCTGGGAGGCGTGGTCGAGGGCGTTGGACGCCGCGAGCTACACCTTGGTGGCGTCTGTAGGCACCTCCGAGGAGCGTCGTCGGGACGCCGAGCGCCTCGACCTCACCTTGGTCGAGGGCCCGGAGGGGCTCTTGGTGACCGTGATGATCTGCGTAGACGACGGTGCAGGGGGCTGCGCGCCCCGGCCGCTCACCCGCGCCTCCTCGGGTGGATGACGCTTACGCCTCGGGTCGGAGCGGGCGTGGCGCGCGCAGCGCAGCTCCCGACCGGCTCCGACGGTCAGCCGTGGTGGGACGACGCCTGGAGGCAGGATGAGGCCCGCATGGCGCGTGAGAGGGCCCTGGCGAGGCTGCCTTACCTTCGTGTGTACCGGCTCAGCGAGGCGCTCCTGAGCCCGATACAGATGTCCAGATTCCCTGAATCGTCTTGAGCGCGGGCCCCCGCCTCAGCGATCGACGTCCCGATACCAAGGCTGGCGCAGGTCGTCCTCGTTCAGCGTGAGCTTCACCTCGTCGTCACGGTCTTCAGTGAGGTGGGTGTACACGGCGCGGGCGAGGGCCTGGCCCACCCGGGCGGCGACTTCAGGTTTTGGCGCGACGGGGCGACCGTCCTTGTCGAAGTCCCAGACGAGGTCTTTGCGCACCTCGATGCCCACGCAGCTCGGGCGCTCCTCAGAGTGGCGGTACTCCTCGACGATGTGACTGTGCGCGGTGAAGTCGGCGATAGCCTGGTAGGCGTCCCGGGCCTCGCGGAAGGTCTCCTCTTGGCCTTTGGGCGCCCGGCGGAACATGTGGATGTAGCTGCGCAGCATCTCCGACTCGGAGTTGCGCAGGTTGGTGTCCATGAGCATGTCCCACACCATACAGAAGGCGGGGCTGTAGCTCGACGCGGGGTTGATCGCCTCAAAGCGGCGGCGTAGGTAATCGAAGAAGTACCAGACCTGGGCGCGCACCTCGATGCTGCCCTCGGGGAGCAGATACGGGTAGTTGTGCGCCACGGGGAAGCCGGCCTTCTCCATCGTCAACGAGAGCCGGTCACGCAGCATCCGGTTGCAGGTGAACTCGCCGAGGATGTCGGGGAAGAGCGCGTCAAACACGCCGAAGGGCAGGCGACTGTTCGCGGAGTAGGCGTTGGAGAGCGTCACGAGGCTGATGTGGGGCCGCACGGTGCCCGAGGCGTTGCAGCGGTCGTAGGTGTGCACAGCGATCTTGATGAGTTTGCCGCGCACGGCGTGATCGTAGCCCGCGGAGATCCGGTCGTAATAATCCTCCAGCACGATCCGCTTTTGTTCCCAAGACAAGATCTCAGAAAACGGGTAATTCAGCGCGAAGCGGCCGAGATGGTCCCCGGTCTGCCGGGTGAGCCCTGGAAAACGCCCATAATCCATGAGCACCCGGGCGAGGTTGACGCGGTGGTACCCCTCGATGCCCAAGGCCATGGCGAGGTTCTCGGCGACCATGTTCGCGCCCCAGTCCCGCTCGCTGAGGTAGGCGCCGAGAAACGCCTCATCGGGCACGCGGCTGCCGTCTTGGCGCCGCAAGAACTGCTCGGGCAAGACCGGGCCGTCATGCACCGTGTCGATGAGGATGCGCTCGCGCAGCTCCGCCGGGCATGGCGTCGCCGTGGGCACCTTCGGCACCCGCACCAGCTCGAAGGGCGGGAGCGGCTCGGTGGTGTACCGGATGAGGTCGGGGCTCAGCATCGGGGGGCTCGGGCGGGAGGTGCCTAAGCAGGATGCCCCGAGCGGGGCGGCGCGTCAACGCCCTCGGCGCCCGAAGGCGCCTGGGACGGCGGGGCGGGGCCTTCGATCGGCCGTCGGGAGAAGCGCGAGGGGCGGCGCGTGGCGCGTTCACAGAAACGCAATACTGACAATATCTTAGCCATTCACATGGCACCCAAAATCCACACAAGGCGGCGGCGCGAGACGATGTTGATTGGTTGACCAATTAACGTCATCATGTCCCAACGGTTGGCGAGACGCTCACCCCTTCGGTCGCCTCGGCGGGAGCTGCGGGCGCGGGGCCGCCGGGGTGGCGCCCATGGGGGGCAGGCCGACGCTGGGCTGCGCCGGCGGGCGCATCGGCGAGGCCGTCATCTCGACGGTGGGGCGGCTTGAGAGCTGCTGCTCCAGATGCTCGACGTGGGCGTTCGCCAGGCGCACCTGGGCGGCGAGGGCCTCCAAGGCGCCACGACGGAGGAGCGCGGCCTCGTGGGGCTCCAGAAGCTCGCTCGTGCGCAGCCAGTCGCCGGGCACGACCGCCACCCAGCACGAGGTCTCGGCGATGCAGGTCGCCGAGCGTGGGGAGCCGTCGATGATGGAGGCGAGGCCGAAGAAGCTGCCCTCTCGCAGCCGGGCGATGCGCTCGTGGTGGTCACCGCCGCAGGAGCGATAGACCTGCACCTGGCCGCTGAGCAAGAGCCAGGCCCGATCCCCGGCCTCCCCCTCGCGCACGATGACCTCCCCGGCGGGCACGGCCTCGGGCTTGAGGCGGGCGGCCAAGGCGGCGATGGAGCCCGGGTCTTGTTCACGGAAGGCGGGGAGGTTCACCAAGAAGACGAGGGGGTCGGGGGTCGGGCCGCCGCCGCCGCGACCGCCGCCGAAGATCGACGAGACCCGGCCCCAGAGGCTCCCCCCCGTCTTCTGCGGCAGGGGCTCGCCTCGACCCACCTGGCCGATGCGCTCGTTCGTCTGCCGCAGGCGCCGGGCCATGATCACCAGGGCGTACTCCTCCAAGAGCGTGACCACCGGAGATCGTTTGCGGCGCAAGAAGGTGAGCCCGGACAGGTCGAGGATCAAGAGGCGGCAGGGGCTCAGGGTGCGCACCGTGGCGGCGCGGCGGTCGAGCACGCCGAAGAGCGCCATCTCGCCGACGACCTCCCCTCGGCCCATCCGCGCGACCTCGACGTTGTCCCGGCCGATGTGAACGCTCA
>JAKLKE010000189.1 GCA_023150775.1 Myxococcota bacterium | reverse complement strand
GCGGCGGCCGGTACAAGATCATCTCGGGCACTGAAGAGGCCCAGATCGACATCGCCAACCTCGACCCGGTCAACCCCAAAGAAGAGGGTGAGGTTCAGTTGGTGAACCTCGGCACCCATGAGGCCTACTACTGGCCCGTGAAGGGTGAGCAGTACGGCGAGCCCGCCGAGGGCGGGATCTTCTACACGGCGTATGGCGACGTCGGGCTCACCTGCGTCGGCAGCTTCACGGACAAAGAGACGGGCGCGATGTCCCGTTTTGAGGAGGCCGTGCGCAGCGTGAAGATCCTCGACGGCGAGAAACACCCGCAGCCGCTGTCGATGCGCGCGAAGTACATCCGCTGGTGGCCCTACTCGCCGTACAACAACCCCTGGTTGCAGCTCTATTGGGTGCCGATCCCCATCATGCTGCTCGCGGTGTGGCTGATCACGAAGGACGAGTAGGTCCAGTCGACGGCGGGTGACCGGCACGATACCTCCGGGCCATGTCTCTCCTCATGGTCGTGCTCACCTCAGCCCTGTTCGCGGGCCTCGTCGCCACCTGCGCCACCGTCGCTGTCGAGCGCCTCGGCGGCAAGCTCGGCGGCGTGTTGGCCACGACGCCGTCCACGATCATCGCCGCCGCGGCGGGGGTCTTCATCGCTTCGCCGACGGAGGAGGCGTTTCAGTCGGCGATGTCGGCGACGCCCTCGGGGATGCTGCTCAACGCGCTCTTCTTGTGGCTGTGGCGGCTTCTGCCTCCGCATCTGCCCAAGTGGGGCCTGGGCGCGCGGCTGGCGATGATGACCACGCTCTCCTTGAGCGCCTGGCTGCTCGGCGCGTTTGGGGTGGTGACGGTCCTCGCGCCGATTCGTGCGGCGGGCGACATCCGGACGCTCTTGTGGATCGGCGCGGGGGTCACGGCGACGGTGATCACGCTCGGGCTGATCACCAGCCGCGACGCCGCGACGCCATCGAGCCCACCGCGCCCAGTGCCCCTCGGGGTGCTCCTCGCCCGGGGGCTCTTCGCGGCGATGGCCGTCTCCGTGGCCGTGATCTGGAGCCGTCTCGGCGGTCCCCTCGCCGCCGGCATGGCCTCGGTGTTCCCGGTGATCTTCCTCACGACGATGGTGAGCCTGTGGCTCAGCCAAGGGGAGGCTGTTCAGAGCGGCGCCGTGGGGTCGATGATGCTCGGCTCCACCGCCGTCTCGGCCTTCGCGCTCACCGCCGCCTTCGCCCTGCCCGCCTATGGGGTGGTCGCGGGCTGCGCGCTGGGCTGGCTCGCGGCGGTGTGTTTTGTGTCCCTGCCCGCCGCCGCGTGGGTGCGGCGGGGGCGGTGACGGTTAGGCCGAGGCGGCCGCGCCGGTGACCTTCTGCAGCTCGGCGTAGAGGCGCTCGCCCTCTTGCGGCATGGTCATGCGGATGTAGGCGATGAGGCCCGCCACCCGCTCGACGGTCTCGCCCTCGGGCAGAGCTTTGCCTTGGGCGAGGTGGTGCAGGGCGGCGCGCACCCGGCGGCGCAGCTCACGCGGCGGGCGTGGGCCTTGGTCGCCGTTGATGATCAGGCCGGTGACCGCCTGACGACCGCCGGAGCGGGCGACGCGGGTCTTGTCGGGGTGGACGATGAAGCCCTCGTCCTTCACGACCTCGTGCACCACGCCGAGCAGCTTGGAGAGCCGCGCGGCGGGGGCCTGAGACGGCGCCGGGGTGGTCTCGGCGGCGGCGGCGGCCTTCTTGCCTTTGGCGGGCTTGGCGGCCGGGGCGGCCTCGACGACAGGGGCCTCCGCCGGGCGCACCCGGGAGAAGGTGAGGTCGTCGGCGTAGCGGGTGTAGCGCCAGCCGAGCTTCGCCGCCGCGCCCGCGAGGCGCCGGTCAAGGCGCATACACACGGCGTTGGTGATGGCGGGGCTCGTCGGCGCGCCCTGGGGCAGACAGCGCGGCCCCAAGGCCACAAACAGGCGTTTGCCGTCTTGCTCAACGATCTCGCGCGGAGACTCGGTGCACAGGAGCGCCAACAAGGTGGCGACCTGCTCGCGGTACCCCGCCCGGCGGAAGAGGCCCTTCACCCGAGGCAAGGTCAGCGTCGGGAAGAAGTCTTTGAGGTCGAGCTTGAGCACGACCAAGGCGCCGTTGTGGGCGGCGGCGTTCGTGGCGATGGAGCGACCGGCCAAGAAGCCGTGCGCCGCGCCGTGAACGGGCAGCTTCTCGACGATCTCCCGGAGGATCCAGCGCTGGGCCTTCTTGAGCTTGGGCATCGGCGCCCAGATCGCGCGCTCGCCGCCTGAACGTTTGGGGATGGTGAAGCGGCGGTAATGAACACCCGTGGCCAGATCGCGGTGCCAAGAGAGCCAGCGCAGCTCGATGATGCTCAGGCCCAAGGCCTCGGCGAGCTTCTTGGGGCTGTCGAGGGGCGGCAGACCGTTCTCGGCCTGGCGCTCTTCAGGCTGGGGGACGTCGAAGCGGTCGAGGTCGTCGGCGTCGTTCCAGTAGACGCCTTCGCCCACATGCACGATGTGGTTGGCCTTGTGGGCCTTCCACGCCGCCGCCCGCAGCGACCGGGCCTCGGCGGCCTCACGCTTGAGCTCTTGTTTGTATTTCTCCAGCTCCTTCGGGCTCATCCCGTCGGTGGGGCGGCGCTTCACGAGGAAGCCCTTCGCCTCAAGCTGCTGCCGGACGTAGTTGTCGACGCTGCCCGCAGATCGAACCGCGAGCCACAGCGTAGTCAAGTCGCTCATGCTCCACCTGCCGTCGCGTCGAGGAAGCCCCGCGCCTCTAGCGTGTCCACGCGCCCAAAGTAGGCCGCGCGAGCCTCTGCTTCAGTGTTGAAGACCAAGTTCTGGGCCCGCAGGCTCTCGCCCCGGCTGCCCCAGCGCACCCGCAGCTTGCGCAGGTCCAGGGTGAGCTGGTAGACCTCCTCCGCCGCGCCCTTTCGTTTGACGTAGGTGCGGGTCTCGACGGTGATGGTGTCGCGGCTCTTGCCACGGTTGGCGAGGCGCTCGGCCTCCACCCGGGCCTGCTGCAGGCGCAGGGCGATGAGGTGGGCGCAGGGGCCCTCTTTGAGGCCGTGCTGGCGAACCTGGGCGCAGGTGCACGTCGCCTTCCGCACCCGGCCATCGTCCATGAGCAAAAGCTCCGGGCGATACTCACGTTTGTCGGCCTCGACCACGACCTTGCCGATGAGCTCTAAGCCCTCGCCGTGGATGTGGTTCTCTTTGATGACCTTCACCGCGCCCTTGACGTTGAGCAGGTCAAAGGCCGCGCGCTCGCGGTCGTTTCGGTACTCCAGGCGCGTGAGGTCGGGCAGCTCGGCGAGCACCGGGCGCAGGCGATAGACGCCGCCCGCGAGGTCGATCATCACCTGGCCGAGCTGGGTGGCGAGCTGCAGGGCCGAGAGCACCCGGGCCAAGGGCAGGCCCGTCGTGGTGGCCAAGGCCTCGGCGCTGGCGACACGGGGACCGGCGAGGGCCTTGAGCACCGCCGGGAGGTCGGAGTCGTCGCGGCCAGCGCGGGGCAAGAGCAGGTCGAAGCTCACCGACTGCGACCAGGCCGCCGAGGTGAAGCCCGAGAGGCCCAAGGTGAAGGTGATCGGCCCGGCGCGCAGCACCCAGAAGCTCGGCAGGCCCGAGCCCAGAAGGTGAAGCTCGACGGAGTCCGAGAACGGCAAGAGGCGCCGCATCATCATCAGGCGGCGGCGACCCCAGAGGCGCAGCACCTCGGCGCGGCGGCCGGTGTAGGCGGCGCCGTGGCTGGGCAGCACGAGCTCCCAAGGCTCCAAGACGAGGCGCGGGGCCTCGCCGGGCACCAGCTCCACCCGTAGGCCTCGGCCCTTGTTCTTCTGGTCGGCGTTCAGGCGCAGGTGCCGCAGGACGTTGTACAGGTCGAGCGGCGCGATGGTGACCTTGGTGGTGGGCAGGCTCGCCGCCGACTGCACCTGCAAGAAGCCGCGCAGCCAGGAGTCGGGCACGCTGATGCGTTTCTCTAAGGTGCTGGCCTCGCCCGCCGTCACCCGAACGGCCTCTTGGCCGACGCTGATGCGGGTGGGGCGGTAGCTGCGCATCCGCTGCACGCTGTCGTGAAGCGCCTGGGAGAAGTCGATGTGGGTGGTGCCGCAGACGGGCTCACCCTCGATCTCCAAGGCCTCACGCTGGATCGAGAGCCGGGCGTAGCTGCCCTCGTCCTTGGAGAACACCTCAAACGAGAGCTCGTCCGGGAAGACCGAGACGAGGGGATCGAGGAGGATGAACGCCAGAGGATCGTTGCGCAAGAGCCAATCGAAGTAGGCCTTACGCGCCGCGGCGCTGTTCGCTGCCGTGCCCGACTGCTGGCGCATCCGCTGGAACGCCAACCAGGCCGTGCGATCTTTGGGCTGGTACGAGAAGTCGCTGGAGACGACCTCGTAGAGCGCCGCCAGGGCCTCGCGCAGCCGCACGGGGTCTTTCACCCGGGCGTTGAGCTGCACCGGCGCGCGCTTGAGGTCGCCGAACAGCGCCAGCACCGTGTCGCCGTCTTGGGTCTTGAGGCCGCTGTCTCCGCCATAGGCGAGGTCAACGGCGCTGCGCTCCACCTTCGGGGGCTCGACGGCCGCCGGGGTCTCAGGGGTGTTGCCGCTCATGCGTGGGTCTCCTGCGCCCGGCTGCGCTGGCGGCGCGCACGCCGCAAGGCCCGCCAGGCCGCCTTCCGAAGCTCCTCATCCTCTGCCGTGCTGGTGGCGACGGCCCGCAAGGGCGCCTCCACCGCCGGATCATCCAACCGACCTAAGGCCTCGATGGCGCCGAGCCGGGCCGCCTCGGGCAAGCTGCGGTCACCCAGCGCCGCCGCGAGGCCCGCCACGTCGCCGCGACCGACGAGGATCGGCAAGACTGAGCCCAGCCACGCCGTCTTCGTGAGCCCAGCGCGCAGGGCGTCCGACGCCCCACCAGCCCCGATGAGCCGGGCGAGGCGCACCGGATCCTCCAGAGCACCCGCCGCCAGGGCCTCGGCCCGGGCGGGGTTGAGGCCGCGCAGACCGTGGGCCGCGAGGCTGCGCTCGCTGGCGTCGCCGTCGCGGGAGATGCGCTCCAGGGCGCTGAGGCCAGACTCACCGCCCAAGCCCGCGCCGATGCCCAAGATCGCCGCCTGACGAAGTCCGCCGAGCTCTACGCCGGGCAGGCTCGCCAGAGGCAACACCCGCTCCGCGCCCACGCCGAGGCGCCCGCAGGCCCAGACCAAGGGCTCCAAGGCGCTGGCGATTCCGGGGATCTCCTCAGCGGCCTCGGCGTCCGCCCCGCGGCTCAACCGAGCGCGCAGCGCGTCGAGCTTGTCGCCAAGCCGACCCAGCGCCGTGACCAGGGCCGGGCCGTGGGAGGCGTCCGCGCCGCGACCGACGAGGCGCGCCGCCAAGGTGACGACCGCCTGCTTGTCGGAGCCGAGCGCCGCCGCGGCCTCTGCCGCCGGGGCGGGCTTGCGGCCCAAGAGCGCGACGGACACGGCCTCGATGATCGGCTGGTGCTGGTAACGCTCGGGCTTGAGCTCGTTGAGCAAGGTGAAGAGCTGCGCCGCCGTCGCCCGGGTGACGATGCGCTCCAAGGCGCCCTCGTCGTCGTCCAGGCCCCGGGGAGAGCGGGCGGCGAGGAGGTCGGGCTCCAGAGAGTCGGGGCCGAGGCGAGCGCGGAGGCTCTCCACCGCCGCGCCGCTCACGTCGCCGTCGTGGTCGTCGATGAGCTTACGCAGCACGTCGAGGCCGGCCTCGGTGCGCTCATCGGCGAGCACCTCGGCGATAACCTGACGCACCCGCCAGTTGTCGTCCTTCGCCCGGGCCCGCAGGATGACCCAGGCGGGCTCGGAGCCGAAGTGGCGCAGGCCGGAGAGCGCGCTGAGCCCGACCTCTCCGCTGCCCTCGGCCAGCTTGGTCAAGGTCTTGAGCACCTGCTCGGCGCGGTCGCCGGTAGAGAGGTGGCCAAGCGCCTCGGCCGCGGCCTCTTGCAGCGCGTGGCCCTCCTCCGTCGCGAGGCGGGAGAGCAGCTCCAGGGCCCGGGCATCCGCCAAGGGGCCCAGCGCCTTCACCGCGCGCACTCGCCAGTCGAGCTCGGGCATGAGCTCCACCGCGGCGAGCAGGGCCGTGGCGCCCTCGTTGCGGTCGGCCAAGGCGAGGCCCTCGGCGGCCAAGAACCGAAGCTCGACCTCGGGGCTCTGCAGCGCCCGAAGCAGGGTGTCCGACGGCCCCGCCCGCTTCCGCAGACGCCAGCCGATGGCCTCCATCACCTCTTGGCGAATCTCGGGCTTGTTGTAGCCCACCAAGGCCGCCAGGGCCGCGTCTACGACGGCGCTTGGGGCCCAGCGCAGCGACGGGAGCAGCTCGTTGGACAACATCCGGTCTTCGCCTAAGGCCGAGGCCTTACGGGTCAGCTCGACGAGGCCCTCATCGCTGCGCGGGTGCTGGTCTTTGAGCCAGGCGCGGTCGTGCAGGCGCTCGTCTTCGGTGTCGTCGATGTCTTGGTCGTAGCCGGTGACGGTGAGCGCGCCGTAGAGCGAGGCCCGGCGAAGCTCCTTGACGTCGGCGAGCTTGAGCAGGCGGGGGAGGCTCGCGGCCACCCGAAGGTCTGCGGCGAAGCGGATCAGCTCATCGCCCAGGCCCGAGCCCTTGTCAGGGCGATCCACACGGTCGAGGAGCGCGTCCACGACGCGGGGATCACCCAAGGCGATGAGGCCGTCGCGGGCCTCCCGCATCTGCCGGGTGTCGTCGCCGTTGAGCACCTTCACCAGAAGATCCCAGGCGGCGCCGTCGCGGCGCTCGGCGAGGCGGCGGGCCGCGCCAAGACGCACTTCAGCGTGGCGTGAGCCCAAGGCGGCGCGCAGGGCGTCCACGGCGGCGGGCTCGGTCGGGGCCATCTTCGCCAGCCAGGCGAGGCCCTGCTGGCGCAGGTTGGCGTCGCGGGCGTCGAGCACGAGGCGACCGGCGACCACCTCCCCCTGGCGCTCGGCGATGAGGTTCGCCGCAGGGGTCTGCATCCCGTCGGTGCGCTCCAAGGCCACCCGGCGCAGGATGTTGACCGCGGCGTCTCCGCCGGCCTGCTCGGCGAGCACGCGCATCCCCAAGGCGCCGACGTCTTGGTGAGACGCGGCCAGGGCCTCGGCGCCGAGGCGCGCGGGCTCCATGCCCAGACGTTGCAGGGCGTTGAGCGCGGTGATGCGCACCGGGGCCATGGGGTCAGACAGGGCGAGCACCATCACTGGCTCGACGGAGGCGCCCAAGCCGGGCTCCTCGACGGCCATGGCGAGCAGGCGGCTCAGCGCCTTCACCCGCACGCCGGCCTCGTTCGAGCCACCCTCGCGGGCCAAGCCGACGCAGGCGCCGAACACCACGGGGCGCAGCGTCGCCTCTTTGCTGCGGGCGTCGTGCTGAAGGCGGCGAGCCACCTCCGCTTTGCCAGCGTCCAGCGCCCCAGCGGCCCGGGCGCGCAGGGCCTTCCACTCGGCCTCAAAACGCTCCTGCGTAGGCAGCTCCAGCCCGGCGAGCACGGCGGCGCCGCGAGCACGAAGCTGAGGATCCGCCGAGGCCAAGGCCGCGGTGAGGTCTATCACCACGTCTTCAGCGACGGTCCACGGAGGCACAGAGCCCGCCCGGCCCGGCGTCGTGACGAGGCTCATCAGCTCGGACTGGGAGATCGGCGTCGCCCAGCTCCGGTCGTTCACACGCTCCACGGCGGCGGCGCGGAAGTCGGCGGCGTCGGGGCAGCGCTCCAGAAGCTCGGCGGCGGCCAGACGCACAAGCCCCGACGAGGCGGAGAGCGCGGAGAGCAGGCGGCTGGGCGGATCTTGGGGCTCGGCGAGCTCCAGAAGCGCCACGGAGAGCAGGGCCCGGCGACGCACGGCGGCGTTGTCGGTGTCGAGCAGGCTTAAGAGCGCGCCACGACCCGACTCACCCAAGGCCAAGGCGGCCTGGAGGCGCTCGGGCTCACCCAAGGTCGGCTCGGTGGGGGCGGCGGGCTGGTTACGTTTGTTGCGGTTGTTCGAGTTGTCCGGGGCCTTCGGGCGGGCGAAGAGCAGGCTCACCCCGGCGGCGTCGCCGTTGATGGCCAGGCCAAACGCGGCCTTCAACCGGACTTCAGCGTCACTATGCCGCAATGCAGCACGAAGGGCGTCGAGCTGGCCGGGCCGGGAGATCCAGGCCAAGGCCTCGACGGCGGCGAGGCGAATCTTGGGCTGCTCACGGCTGAGCAGGGCCGCGACGGGCTCAAGGGCCCCGGGCTCACCCAGACCGCCCAAACCGCCCAAGGCCGTGATGACCCGGGACTCCCAGGCCGCCGGGTCACCCTTGCCCGTCTCGGGCTTGGCCTCGGTGGCGACCTCCAGCAGGGGCCCCAAGGCCGCAGGGTCGCCGTGCGCCGCGCGAGCCGAGGCCGCACGAACCCGCACATCGGCCCAGCGCGCCGTGAGCGCCGCCGACAAGGCGTCGTGGGCCTCAGCGGTGACCAACGCGCCGATGGCGAGGCTGCGCACCTCGGCGTCGTCGTCCTCTAAGGCCTTCACCAGCAAGGCCTGGCCGCCGTCGCTGCGCTTCTCGGCGAGCTCTTTGGCCGCCCGGCGCCGCAGATCGGGGTGTTGGCAACGAAGCGCCGCCGCCAGAGGCTCCAGACGACGGCCCTTGGCGCGTTTCTGGGCGAAGGCGAAGGCGTCGCTGCGCAGGGTGGCGTCGGGGTCGTCGAACAGCTCCAAGAGCAGGCCCCAAGCCCAGGGCTCATCGGGCCGCGCCATGATCTCGGTGAGCACCTCGCGGCGCACGTCCACATGGAGCGAGCGCAGGGCGAAGCGCTGGGTGTTCGCGCCGCCGCCGGACACGCCCAGGTTGAGCGCGGCCTTGAGGGCCTCGCCGCGCACCCCGGCGTCAATGTCGTTCAGCGCGAGCTGCAGGAGCGCGATGGCGACGGGATCTTCCGTCTTGCTCGCCCGCAGCTTGGCCGTGAGCACCTGGAGCGCCCGCTTCCGGACGTCGTCGTGCTCGGCGTGAAGCCCAGCGTCGGCGGCCTCCAGAGGGCTGGCCTCCAAGATGCGCGTGAGCGCAGAGAACGCCGCGTCGCGCACCTCGGGGGCGGCGTCGCGGATCATCAGGCGCAGGCGGTTGAGCGCCCGGGCGTCACCCAGGGCCTCCAGCGCCTTACAGGCCTGCACCCGGGCCGACTTGTCGCCGTCGCGGCTGAGCTGCAGGAGCGCGCCGAGCGCCCGAGAGTCACCCAAGGAGGCGAGACCGACCGCGCCACGAAGGCAGGTGTCCAGCGCCCGGGAGGCCATCGCCTCCAAGAGCGGGCGCAGGTCGTCACCGCTGAGCGTGGCCGCGTCGACCTTCTTCGTCTTGGGGGGCTTACGCTCGGGATCGTCGGGCAGGCCCCAGGTGTCGAGCTCAAAGAGCTGGCGGTGCAGGTCGCGGTCGCGGTGGCGCAGGGCCTCGGCGAGCAGGGGCCGGGACGAGACGTTCACCAGGAACGCCATCACCCGCACGTCAGCGTCTTTGTCTTCGCCGTGGCGGCGGAGCGCGATGCCCGTCTCGGCGAGGTGCAGGAGCCCGCGCTGCTTGAGGCGCAGAAGCGCCAGACGGCGCACATCGGCGCGGTTGGAGTCCAGCGCGAGCAGGTCCGCCGCCGGGTCGCCGTCGGGGTGAATCGCCTCAAGGGCGTAGAGCGCGGCGGTGCGAACCTCTTGGGGCTCGTCGCGGAGGGCCTGGACGAGGCGGGCCATGGCCAGCTCATCCGTCGGCGCCATGCCCTGCAGCACCTTGACCGCGGCCTGGCCAAGATCGGCCTTCTTCGCCGAGAGCGCGGCGTTGAGCGGGTCGAGGCTCTCGGGGCCGGAGATGCGGCGCAGGCCGTTGAAGGCGTTAAGCCGCACCACGGCGTCGTTTGAGCTGAGCAGGCCGGTGAGCAGCTTGCGGGCGCTCGGGTGGTCGCTCTGGGCGAGCAATTCGGCGGCGAGGCCACGCAGGCTCACCTGCTCGTCGCCCCGGGCGCGGTCGTTCAGGCGGCTGACGCTCTCGGCGTCGCCCCAACGCGCCAGGGTGCGCATCGCGTCTTCGCGCTGCTGGGGCTCGGAGCGGCCAAGCTCGGCGTCGGCCCAGGCCAAGGCGCCGCGCGCGGTGATCGCCGCCTCGCCGACCTTGCCCGCCGCGTCCATGAGCAGGATGCGGATCGAGCCGTCGAGGAGCGCCAGGGCCAAGGCCGGGCGGGCCTTGTACTTCACGACGATGAGGCCGACGCTCTTGGCGATCCAGTCCTTCGTCGTCGTCGGGCGTTTGCGGCCCGCGCCCAAGGGCCAGGCCTTGAGCACGCCGTCATCACCCGCGGTGTAAAAGCGGCGGTCGGAGTGCTCTTCAGCGCCGATGGCGATGCCGCGCACGGGGCCGTCATGGGCCGCGCCGCCGCCACGGTCTTCAGGCTCCAGCCGACCGCGCAGGTGTGTGGAGAGCAGCTTGTTATCGACCCCTGCGGAGAGCACCCGCAGCTCACCGGGCTCAAAACAGAGCGTCGTGACCGCGCCTTCGTGGGCCTTCACGGCCTCGCCGCCCAAGAAGCGCTCTTTGTCTTCGTCGTCAAACGCGCAGAGCTTGCCGCCTGCGGTGCCGACGGCGATCCAGTGGCCCGTGGGGTCGGCGACGATGGCCGTGCCCGCCTCGGGGAGCTCTAAGTCTTGCAGCACGGCGCCGTCCGCCGCGCTCACGATGCTCAACAGCGCGCC
>JAKLKE010000188.1 GCA_023150775.1 Myxococcota bacterium | reverse complement strand
CCGCGTGTAAGAGCGCCGTCTCGTTGTCGCCCAAGCTCGCGGCGACCTCGGCGGCCCAGGCGAGGATCACCACGGATCGGGGGCTCAGCGCCAGGGCCCGGCTCAGCTCGTCGGCGGCGCGTTGGGGCATCCCGTAGCGGCAGAAGACGTCTGAGCGCGCGGCGAGGCGCAGCTCGGTGTCGTCGGTGGGCTCGGCGGCGCGCAGGCGGTAGAGCCGAAACTCGGCCTCGTCGATCGTCGCCCGCACCCGGCGACGGCGGGCCTCGATCTCACCGTCGGCGTCCCCAAAACCCAGGGCCCGCTCCAGCGCCGCGAGCTCAGCCTTCGCTTGCCCCGCGCTCTGGTGCGCCGTGGCCAGGCGTAAGAGCGCCTCGCGGGCCGCGCCGGGGTCACCGCCTTGTTCTTGGGCTTTGGCGAAGAGCTCCAGCACCCGCAGATTGCCGCCGTCGTTGGCCATCGCCGCGCGCAGGAGCTCCAGGGCCTCGGGGCGCTCGTCCGCGGCCAAAGAGGCCTCGGCGGCGTCTACGAGCAGGTCAGGATCCCCCGGACGTAAGGCCAAGGCCGTGCGCGCCACCCGCGCCACCTCGCCCATCTGGCCGCGGCGGCGGTACTCGTCGATGGCCTCGCGGTACCACGCATAGGCCGAGTCGGGCTTGGAGCCCTTCACGACCTCAGCGAGCTTGAGGCGCAGGGCCACGTCGTCGTGCTTGAGCTTGAGGAGCTGCTGCCCGACCTCGACGGCCTTGTTGGGATCGGCGCCGAGGTAACCCTCAAACGCGGCCTCAAAGGCGGGGATCGACTCGGCGCGAAAGCCGGAGTTGTAGTACGCCTCGCCGAGCGCCTGCTGCAGCTCGGGATCTGAAGGCTTGAGCGGCACGAGCTGCTTGTAGAGCGCCAAGGCCGCCCGGTGGTTGCCCGCCGCGGCGTGCAGCCGGGCCACCTCGGAGAAGAGCTTAAACGCCTCGGCCTTTTTGCCCATCTTCGAGTACAGCTCGGCCAGCTTCTGCCGGGCGCGCACGTCGCGGGCGTCTTTTTTGAGGATCTGGACGTAACATTCGGCGGCTTTGTCGAGCTGCTCTCGCGCGACAAACTTGAGGGCCTGCTGCTCCAGCTCGTTTCGGTCGAAGGCCACGACAGGGCTCCTGGGTGCGGCGTCATGCGCAGGGAGAGGCCCGACGCGCCACCGCGCAGCGGGCTCTCCATCGGCGACCTTATTCTACGCCACCCCCGGCGGACAAGGGGTCAACCGCTCGTCGATCCCTCAGCGGCGCGCCGGGCCAACCAGACCTCCAAGGTCTTTGTGGAGAAGCGCGCCGTGGCGAACTCCTCGCAGCGCAGAAGCTCGCGGTGCAACGGCAGGGTCGTCTTCACGCCCTCGACCACGGCCTCGTCCATGGCCCGCACGAGGCGCGAGAGCGCGATCTCCCGGGTGGGGCCCCAGGCGATGATCTTGGCGACCATGGAGTCGTAGTAGGGCTGAATCCAGGCGCCTTCACACACCGCGGAGTCGATGCGGATGCCCAGGCCGCCCGGCGCGTGGTAGCCGGTGATCTGGCCGGGACAGGGCGTAAAACGCCAAGGATCCTCGGCGTTCACCCGGGCCTCGATGGCGTGGCCGTCTAAGCGCACGTCCTCTTGGCGCAGGGGCATGGGCTCCCCGGCGGCGAGGCGGATCTGGAGCTGGATGAGGTCGATGCCGCTCACCTCTTCGGTGACGCAGTGCTCAACCTGGATGCGCGGGTTCACCTCTAAGAAGAAGAACTCCTCGCCCTCGACCAGAAACTCGCAGGTGCCGACGGTGTGGTAGCCCGTCGAGGCCACGAGCTTGGCGGCGGCCTCGCGGATGCGCCCACGCAAGGACTCGCTGAGCCCAGGCGCCGGGGCCTCCTCGACGATCTTCTGGTGGCGGCGCTGCATGGAGCAGTCGCGCTCGCCGACATGAATCGCCGCGCCGTACTTGTCTCCGGCGACCTGGACCTCGATGTGCCGGGGCTCGCGCAGGTAACGCTCGATGAACACGTCGCCGTTGCCGAAAGACGCCAGGGCCTCGGTGCGGGTGAGCTCAAAGATGCGGCGGAGCTGGTCGTCGTCTTCGACCACCCGCATCCCTTTGCCGCCGCCGCCGGCCGCGGCCTTGAGGATGATGGGGTAGCCCACCTTGCGCGCGATGGTCAGCGCCTCTTCGATGGCGCCAACCGGGCCGGGAGAGCCCTCCAAGAGCGGCAGGCCCGCCGCCCGGGCGGCGTCTTTGGCCGAGAGCTTGTCCCCAAAGACCCGCAGGTTTTTGGTGTCGGGGCCGACAAAGGTCATGCCCATCTCGGTGACCGCGCGGGCGAAGTCGGCGTTCTCAGCCAAGAAGCCGTAGCCGGGGTGAACGGCGTCGGCCCCGGTGATCTCCGCCGCGCTCAGCACCCGGGGGATGTTCAGGTACGACTGCCGCGCCGCCGGGGGCCCGATACACACGGCCTCATCGGCAAAACGAACGTGCAGGGCGTTCGCGTCACACTGGGAGTAGACCGCGACCGTCTTCACCCCCAGCTCACGGCAGGCGCGGATCACCCGAAGGGCGATCTCGCCGCGGTTGGCGATGAGGATCTTGCCGAAGGGGGGCTTGGGCGCGGCCATGGGTCAGCTACGGACGCGGAAGAGGGGCTGGCCGAACTGCACCGGCTGGCCGTTCTGGGCGAGGATCTCGACGACGACGCCGTCCGCGTCGCTCTCGATCTCGTTCATCAGCTTCATGGCCTCGATGATGCAGAGCACCTGGCCTTTACGCACCGAGGCGCCGAGCTCGGCGTAAGGCGGCGCGTCGGGCGAGGCCGAGCGGTAGAAGGTGCCGACCATCGGCGAGCTGACGACGTGGCCCGGCGCAGGCGCGGGGGCCTGGGCGACCGGCGCGGCGACGGGGGCGGCCGGCGCGGCGACCACGACCGGCGCGGCGGCCGCGACGGCGGCGCCGCCGATCCGCAGGCTGAGGTTGACCTCTTCGTCTTCGTAGCTGAACTCGGAGACGTTCTTGGCGATGAGGAGATCCAACAGCGTCTCTAAGCGCTGCAGGTCCAGACGTTCGGCGGCCATGGCCACTCCGCATGGGGGAGAGAGGGGCTTTTGGGAAAGCGCTGCGGCGCTCTATCGGGCTCGGCGCAGCCCGTCCACCAGTCCGCGCAGGCCGAGCATGTAGCTGTCCGGGCCGAAGCCCATGACCTGCCCCCGGGCGATGTCCACGAGCAGGGACTTGTGCCGGAAGGCCTCGCGGGCGTAGACGTTCGAGAGGTGGACCTCGACGAAGGGCAGGCGCGTGGCCAGAAAGGCGTCGCGCAGGGCGATCGAGGTGTGGGTGTAGGCGCCGGGGTTGATCAGCACTCCGTCCACCTCCCCCATCGCCGCGTGCAGGCGGTCGATGAGCGCGCCCTCGTGGTTCGACTGGAAGGTCTCCAGGTGAACCCCGAGATCGATGGCCAGGGCCATGAGCCGCGCCAGGACGGCGTCGAGGGTCTCCGCGCCGTAAACACCGGGCTCACGCTGGCCGAGCAGGTTCAGGTTGGGGCCGTTGATGACGAGGATCTTCACAGGGCTCCAACCATCGTTTGCTCCCACCGAGACGAGCTCAGTTCGTCTCGTCCGTGGCGATCTCGATGAGCTCGGTCGCATAAGCGATGCTGGCGGTGAGGTAGACGGAGCTGAACACCAGCTCATCACCGCTGATCGCCCCGTCGCCGTCTGAGTCTTCAGTGCTGTAGGGCATGGCGTCGAGCAGGCCGTAGAGGCGCACGAGGCCGCGGTTGTCGGTGGGGATGATCGCGTAGTTCGGGCGGTACGCGTCCTCGTTGCCCGCGCCGTAGTCGTTGGCGAGGGTGTAGTACTGGCCCGAGGAGATGTCGTACCAGGGGCAGGTGTTCTCGTCGAAGTTCTCTTCGCAGTCGCCCTCGGGCGGGGGCGGCGGGTCGGCCACGCTCACCGCGCCTTGGGGCAAGAGCACGAGGCCGTTGAAAGACGACAAGAACTCCATCCGCACGCCGGAGAGCGGCACGCCGCTGGTGTCGAGCACGCCGAAGTCGAGCACGAGCATCAGCGCGTAGCCGTCGGCCTCTTCAGCGAAGGCGACGCTCGGGGAGACGGTGATGTCGGTGACCCCGGTGATCGAGGCGCCGTAGGGGGCGGGGTAACCGGTCTCAGGCACACAGCCCGAGGCCAGCACGGCCAGGGTCAGAAGGCAGGTCAGCGAAAGGGCGCGCGTCATCGGTCCTCCTCGCGAGCGCTGATCACGAGGGCGGCCTCGTGCAGCTCTTCGGGTGTCACAGCATCCAGCCGAACCCGTCCACACTCGATGGGGTAAGCAACGCGGAGTGTACCATACGCGCGCTTCTTGTCCATTCCTGTCGCGGCGACCAGGGCCTCAGCGGACAGGGTCGGGCAGCGCACGGGCAAACCCAAGGCGCTGAGCAATGCGGTGATCCGCGCCCGAAAGGCGCCGTCGGCCTCGCCGCGCAGCTCGGCGATGCGGGCCTCGGCGACGATCCCGACCCCCACCGCCTCGCCGTGGCGGATTCCGCCGTAGCCCAAACAACGCTCCACGGCGTGGCCCAGGGTGTGCCCGAGGTTCAGGATGGCGCGTAGGCCCTCCTCACGCTCGTCTTGGCTGACGATCGCCGCCTTCACCCGCACACACTCGGCCACAGCGCGGGCGGTGGCCTCGGCGTCGCGCCGGAGCACCCGCGGGCCGTCCGTCTCTAAGCTCGCCAAGAGGGCCTCAGAGTGAATGACGCCGTGCTTGACGACCTCACCGAGGCCGCAGCGCAGCTCGTCATCGGGCAAGGTGGCCAAGGTGTCCATGGCGGCGTACACGAGGCTCGGCTGGTAAAACGCGCCGATGAGGTTTTTTCCGGCCTCGGCGTTCACCCCCGTCTTTCCGCCGACGCTGGAGTCGACCATCGCCAGAAGCGTCGTCGGCACCTGCACCAGCGGCAGGCCCCGCAGCGCGCTCGCCGCCGCGAAGCCGACGATGTCGCCGGTCACCCCGCCGCCCAAAGCGATGACCGGGGTGTGGCGATCGACCCGCCTCGTGAGGAGCGCCTCGACGAGCCCAGCCCAGGTGCCCAACGTCTTGTTGGCCTCACCGTCGGGCAGGGTGAGGAGGCTCGGCGAGAAGCCCACCCCCCGAAGGCTCGCCAGGGCGGCCTCGGCGTAGAGCGGGCCCACGACGTCGTTGGTGACGAGCACGCAGGGCCCCAGACGACGGCGCTCGGCCAGGGCCACGCCGAGCCCAGCGAGCTCGCCGAAGACCACGGGGTAGCTGCGCTCACCTAAGGTCACGGTCTGGGGCGGGACGATCACGGGCGCTCCAAGCGATCGAGGATGGCCCCGGCGAGGGCCTCAGGGGGCAGAGAGGCGTCGAGGGTGAGCTGGGCCTGGGCGTAGCGTGGCGCGCGGGCCGCCGCCAAGTCTTCTACGGCGGGGCCCCACAGCGGCCTCCCCTGACCCTCTTGAACCCGGGCCCGGAGCAGCGCCATCGGCGCCTTGAGCCAGACGACGAGGCCCCAGGCGATCAGGGCCTCCATCGCCCCGGGCGGGATCGGCGCCCCGCCGCCGCAGGCGAGCACGCAGGGGCCCTCGCGGAGCGTCGCGGCGAGGGCGGCGGCCTCGGCGGCTCGAAAACCCGCCTCACCACGCTCGGCGAACAAACGAGGCACGCTCTGCCCCGTCTCTTGTTCAATCCGGGCGTCGAGGTCGATGAGCGGCAGGCCCAGACGTGGGGCCAAGACCGCGCCGACCGTAGACTTTCCCGCGCCCATAAAGCCGATGAGCGCCACCCCTCGCGGAGCGGCGCTCATGGGATCCGAGCGGCTGGGCTCAGCGGGAGCGGTTGACGATTCGGGGAGTGACAAAGACGAGCATCTCGTTTCTTTCGATCGTCCGGGCGAAGTTCTTGAACAAGTAGCCGAGGAGCGGGATGCGGTGCAACAGGGGCACGCGGTTGTTGCTCACGGTCTCGGAGCTGGTGTACACGCCGCCGATCACGACCGTGTCGCCGTCATCGATGAGGAACTGGCCGTTCGCCTCTTTGATCTGGATCGCGGGCTGGCCCTGCACGGCCTGGGAGAAGTCGGGGCGGTTGTTCGTGATGCTCAGCTTCATGAACACCTTGCCGTCCGAGGTGATGTGCGGCGTGACGTTCATCTCCAAGGCCGCCGTGATGAACTGCACCTGGGTGCCGCCCGCGGACGTGGAGAGGAAGGGGATACGCGCGCCTTGGGTGATCTGCGCCGCGACGTTGTCCAGGGTGAGCACCTTGGGCGAGCTGATCACCTCGCCGTAACCTTCGCTCTCCATGGCCATCAGGCGCACGTCGATGTTGATGAGGCCCGAGAGGCTGCCCAGGCTGAGCGCGAGAGAGCCGAACGAGGCCGCCGAAGGCAGGTCCACGGCGAGGTTGTCGGTGCCCGGCGAGAAGAAGATGTTGCGCGGGTTGCCCTGGGCCACAAACTCTTTGCCGCCGGAGAGGCCCACGGAGTTGGGGAAAAACAGCCCCGTGCCCGCGCCCGTCGTGCCCGAGGCGTTCAGCTCACCGCCCCACTGGATGCCGAGCTGCTTGGAGAAGCTCGACGTGGCCTCGACCACCCGCGCCTCGATGAGCACCTGGGGCGTCGGTTTGTCGAGGTGGCGGATGAGCTCGCGGATCTGGGCGAGGCGCTCTTCGGTCTCTTGGATGATGAGCTGGTTGGAGCGGGACTCCACCTGCACGCTCCCCCGAGACGACACCAGCTCCGCGACCTGCTTGGAGAGGTCATCGGCCTGGGCGTAGTTCAGCGGCACCACCAAGAGCTTGAGCGGCGTGAGCTGCTCGATGGACGCCTGGGCCTCGACCGCGGCCTGCTGCTCGGCCTTGATGATCTCGATGGGCGCGATGCGCACGATGTTGCCGAAGCGCTGGGCGCCCAAGCCCTTGGCCTGCAAGATCGCCGCGAGGGCCTGATCCCAAGGCACGTCCTCAAGGCGCACGGTCACCGAGCCCTTCACGTCGTCGCCCGCGACGATGTTCAGGCGGCTGACGTGGGAGATGAGCCGGAAGACGGAGTGGATGTCGGCGTCGACGAGGTCGATGTTGATGCGCTGGCCGGTGAAGCCGCCTGAGCCCGCGCTGCCGGACTCGGACATAAACACGCCGGTGCCGCCCATGATCGACGAGGGGTCGCTGGAGCCGCGGCCCGCGCCGAAGGCGGACTGGGGATCTGAAGTGCGCCCGGACTCGCCGATGAGGGTCTCGGCGGTGTAGGCGCCCTTGAGGCCGCCGCCGTCGTCGCCGCCGGGGGCCACCGTCGAGAAGCCCTGCTTGGCGACGGCGCGGTCCTGCTGCATGTCGGCGGGCACGGCGAGATCGACGTAGAGCAGGTTGTCGGGGCCCGCGACGACCTTCCAGTCCGTCGTGCGCCGCAGGCTGATCGCCACACGCACGCCGTCCCGGGTGCGGTACGCCCGCACCATCCGCACCGGCGAGATGAAGGAGCTGGCGTCGAGCACCCGCTCAAGGGAGGTCGGCAGGGTGGCGCCGGGGAGGTCCACGACGATGAGGTTGGGCTCGGGCTGGCTGGAGGTGAAGTCCACCGCCGCCGTGGTGCCGATGACCACGCGGGAGACGGTGTCTTTGTTCTCGAAGTCCAAAGACGACATCGAGAGGCCGCCCACGGCGCTCGGGCCGGAGACCGCGCCCGCGGCGAGGCCACGGTTCGCCTGGTCGTCGAGGCCCAAGGCGTCAGCGCCGCCCGAGCCGCCGCCGCTCCCGGCGAGGGCCGCGGCGAGGGGGTCGTCGCTCATGGAGCCCGCCTTGAGCCGCAGCTCGACGCCGTCTCCACGCTTGACCAAGGTGTACGACGCCTGCTCACGCAGGATCACCCGAACCGTGGTGACCGATCCATCGGCGAGCTGCTTGACCTCGACGTTCTCCACGAGGGTGGAGACCCCACCCACGACGGAGCCCACGTCCCCGGCGTCAACGCCCATCATGTCGATCACGACCGTCGGCGGCGAGGCCGTCGAGAAGTCGCTGATGACGGCGGCGTCGAGGGATCCTTGGGTGCGGATCTGAACGACCGTCGCCCCATCGGTGGATGACACGGTGACAGCAGAGAGCTCGGGCGCGCCATCCTGGCCAAACAGCGGCGGCGCCAACAGGGCGATGCTCACGACAGCGGCGACGGCCAGGCTCCTCGCGATCCAGCGAATGCCCATCTTGACTCCTTCAGCCCGCTCCGAGATCTCGGGGCGGTGGGGGCGACTGTCCTGGGGTGCACTTGAGGGGAGGTGGCTCACAGCGTGCCTCCTTCCTCGACGGGCAGGGCGATGACGGTCTGCTCGGTGACGAGGTTCCCGTCCGCCTCCTTGTACTCTTCAGTGACGACCACACTCGTCCGCGAGATCTGCGTCACGCGGCCCCAGTGTTTGCCGACGTAGGTGCCGAGCTCCAGGATGTGCCCGGTCTGTTCGGGATCCTGGACCATGGCGCGGGGGCTGTCGATGCCCCAGACCACGCCGACGAGCTTGTATTGCTCGATGTCGAAGCGCTGCAGCGGCGTGGGGTTGGGGATCTCGGTGTCTTCCACGGCGCGGAAGAACGAGCGGAATGGATCCCGCTTGCCGATGGGGTTGTAGGCGTACTCGCCTGGGGCCTCGGGGGCCTTCTCTTCGCCGGCCTTGGCCGGGTCGGCGGCGCCGGCGACGGCGGCGGGACCGGCGGGCTTGGCGGCGGCGGCCGGGGCCTCACCGCCGATGTTGGCGCGCTGCCCCGTCGACTCGGGATCACAGGCGCCCAGGGCCAGCGCGAAGGACATCAGCAGGAGCGCGCGTCGTTGGGGAGTGATCACTTCTTGCCTCCCTTCTTCTTCCGGGCCTCATCATCGGCCTTCTTCTTGGCGATCTCCTCTTCAGTCAAGAAGCGGTAGGTCACCGCTTTGCCCGAGACGTTGAGGAAGACCTTGCCCGCGCGCTCTTCAGGATCTTCGAGCTTGATGTCTTGCACCGAGACGATGCGGCCGAGCTTGGAGAGCGCGTCGAAGAAGACGGCGACCTCGTGGTAGCTGCCGGTGATCTCCAGAGAGACCGGGACCTCGGCGTAGTAGCTCATCGCCACCTCGGGCAGCGGCTGGAACTTGCGCATCTCTAAGCCGGCCTTCTTGCCCGCCGTCGAGATTCGTTTGAGGAGCTCGGGGATCTCGCGGTCGTTGGGCAGCTCACGGAGCGCGTTCTTGAGCGCCTCGGTCAGCTCCTCAAGCTCACGCTCGCTCTCGGCGCGGTTCGCGGCGCGGCGCTTGACCTCGTCACGTTTGGCGGTCTGCTCGGTGATCTTCGTCTCTAAGCCCGCGAGCTCTTCGCTGCCCGAGGACCACACCAGGGTGTAGAAGAGCGCCATGATCAAGACGCAGACGAGGCCGTAGATGCCCATCCTCTGCGCGCGAGGCAGCGGGGCGAGCTTCTCCATGAGGTCTTGGAGGCGGTTCATCCTTCACCTCCGGCGGCGGGCGCGGGCGCGGCGGGGGCTTTGGCCTTGGCTTTGGCGTCTTTCTCGGCCTTCTCGGCCTTGGCGGCCTCAGCCTTGGCCTTCTTCTCCTCAGCGAGGATCTCCTCCGGGGTCTTCGGCGGCGAGACCTGGGCGGTGATCTCAAAGGTCTTGTACTTCTTGCCGTCTTTGTCTACGGAGTCGATGCCCACCAGGTAGACCTGGTCGAGCCAGTCCGAGCGCTCCATGTTCGTCAAGAACTGGGAGACGACCTCGTTGGACTGGGCGATGCCCTTGAGCTCCAGCTTTCCGCGCACCTCGCTGAGCTGGGTCAGGCTCACGGCCTCGGGGGCGGACTCGGCGAGCTCATCGAGGAGGTGCACCGGGCCGGACTGGCTCTTCTTGAGGTCGCCGATGACCGCGAGCTTGGCGCTGAGATCTTCGCGGATCTTGGCGATCTCGTCCACGCGGTCGGCGTCGGCCTTGAGCGCGGTGATCTCCTTCTCAAGGGCCGCGAGCCGCGCCTTGGCGTCGGAGACCGTCGCGGCCTGGTAGATGCCGACGACGAGGCACAACACGAGCACCGCCGCCACGGCGAGGGCCGCGTAGATCAGCTCCTGCTTGAGCGCCTCGACCTTCTTGGAGATGCGTACTGGGAGGAGGTTGATCTTGATCATGTGTCGCCGAGCCTCCGCAGGGCGAGGCCCGTGACCACGGCGGCCTGGGGCGCCACGTCGTGAAGGAAGCGCGGGTTGAACGCGCGCTCATCGACCTCGATGTTGCGGAAGGGATCGACCAGCTCGACGTCCGCGCCGCTGCGCCGCCCGATGGCGGTGGCGAGGCCCGGCGTGCGGGAGGCGCCGCCAGCGAGGTACATCTTCCCGATGCTCAGCCCCGGCGTCTGGGAGAGGTGGAAGTCGAGACTGCGCTGAATCTCCGTGGCCAAGGTCTCGGAGACATCGGAGAGGATGGTCTCGATCTCTTCAGGCACGACGGCGTCGGCGTCGCGGTTGTCGCCGCCGACCTTGAGCAGCTCGGCCTCTTCATACGAGATGTTCAGGTTTCGCTGAATCTCTTCAGTGAACTGCCGCCCGCCCTGGTTCAGGTCGCGGGTGAAGCTCGTGACGCCGTCGTAGAGCACGTTGATGTTGATCGACGAGGCGCCGATGTTCAACAACCCGACGGCCCCTGGGGGCGAGTCGTAGTTGAGCGTGAACATGTTCTCAACGGCGAAGCAGTCGATGTCGATGACGGTC
>JAKLKE010000187.1 GCA_023150775.1 Myxococcota bacterium | reverse complement strand
CCTCACGCGCCGGGCGCCAGGTGCCGTCGACGTCGCCATAGGCCGAGACCGCGCCGTCGCTGGCCTGGTGACAGACGATGATCTCCGCCTGGCCGTCTTCGTCCACGTCGGCGATGGTCGGGTAGTCAAACATCGTCGCCGAGGCGTGATCCGTGGAGTAGAACTTCACCGCGCCCGTGGGCCCGTCAAAGACGAACATCTGGAGCTCGTCGATGTAGACGACCTCCATCGAGCCGTCACCCTCAAAGTCGAAGAAGCTCGCCGCCGTGGCGCCGGACTCATCGGTGACCGGCGCCCGCCAGAAGACCTTGCCGTCGCGGCGAAACACGACGAGCTCGTTGCCGCCGGCCGTCACGATCTCAGGCAGGCCGTCGCCGTCGAGATCGGCGATGCCCGCTGGGGCCAAGATGTTCGCCGTGGGCAGGGTGATCGGCCCCCACATCACCGTGCCGTCGGTGTCTACGGCGCGGATGGTGTTGTAGGACATGGCGATGTACTCGCCGAACTCGTCGTCATCGAGGTTCGCCGGGCTGATCATGGCGTCCTCTTGGCTGGAGTCGTGCCAAAGCGTCACGCCGTCGGGGGAGTACATCGCGTCGCCGACGATGACCTCCTCCACGCCGTCGAGGTCGAGGTCCATCACCGCGGGCACGCTGGACTCAGAGATGGCGAAGGCCCCGAGATCGACGATGCCATACGAGCCGCGCCCGTGCTCGCCGATGCCGCGGGTTGTGCCGTCGGCGTTGAGGATCACCCGCCCGATGACGATCTCTGGCGAGCCGTCGTGGTCCATGTCCGAGATCACCGGGGCCGAGGCCCAGTCGAAGTCCCGGCCCTCAAAGGTGCCCGTCTCCCAGAGCTGCTTGCCGGTGTGGTCCCAGGCCACGGCCCGGTAGTCGCCCACGGCGAACAAGGAGCTGGCGTACTCCCGCACGCCGATGATCTCGACGTCACCGTCGCCGTCAAGGTCGGCCACGGCTGGGGGCGAGCCATACGCGAGCTTGCCCGCCGTGGTCTCTTTCCACAACAAACCGGAGCCGTCGCCCTTAAACGCGTGGAGCTGCCCGTTGCCGATGAAGGGCGTGATGTTGACCAGAACCTCAGGTGCGCCGTCGCCGTTCACGTCGGCGACGATCGGCTGAGAGGTACACCCGGAGTTGGGCGCGTACTTCCACTCGACGACCGGCGTGAACCCGGCCTCGGGGGGCGCCTCGCAGGTGTCGCCGACCCCTTGAAACGCGCCGGCGTCGGCCTCAACGGAGCAGTCACCAATGGCGATCACCCCGCCAGAGTCCCCGCCGCCGCCGTTGCCCGTGTCGTCCCGACCGCCGTTCTCGTCGTCTTTGTCGGGGAAGAGCTTGTAGTCCGAGCATCCGAAGGCGAAGCCGACGAGCAGGAGCGCAGGAGAGAGACGTGCGGTGCGAAGCATAGGAGGGGCCTCCGAGGGCCGAGCGGGGTGCGAGGGGGGGGCCAGAGCTTGCCAATATAGCGCGTCACCAGCGTAGGCGCGCGGAAGAAGGAGCGCCGCGCGCCCCTCGCCCTAGACCCTCACCCTAGTCCCTCACCCCCGCCGCCGCCTCACCCGCGGATCAGGCGCCCTAGCCCCGCGAGACCCCGCTCGACGGACTCCAGGTTGGGCCCGAAGGAGAACCGGGCGTACTGCAAGAAGCGGCCGGGGCGGTCGGGGCGGCGGCGGGCGGGGTTCACGTCGAAGAACTCGCCGGGCACCACGATGACCTGCTCGGTGAGCGCCGCACGAAACAGGCCCATGCCGGTGTTGAGCGGGGCGGGCAGGCGGCTGAGGTTGCCCCAACAATAAAAGCCGCCCTGGGGAGGCAGGTTCACCTGGATGCCGAGCTCCTCCAGGCCCTCCAACATCCGCTGGCGTTTGGCGCGGAAGGCGCGCTGCACCGCCCGGGCCTCGGCGTCGGCCACCTCGCGGCTCAAGAGGGGCATCGCCGCGCGCTGGATGGGGTGGGGGCAGCCGCCGTCGAGGAAGCTCCCGGCCGAGGCCGCGGCCTCGATCACCGCCCGGGGGCCGATCGTCCAGGCCACACGCCAGCCGGGGTAACGCCAGTTTTTGGTGAGGCCGTCGAGGATCACGACGGGGTCACGGTCGACGTCATCGACGTGGGCCGCCGCCGAGGTGGTGAGCTGGCCGCCGCTGTAGGTGTAGTGGCTGTAGAACTCGTCGAGGATGAGCGCGCAGTCGAGCTCACGCGCCACCTGCACCCAGGCCTCTAAGGCCGGGCCGTGGAGGAGCTTGCCCGTGGGGTTGCAGGGGTTGGAGAGGATCGCCGCGCTGAGGCCCCGGCCCAGCACCTCGTCGCGGAGCTGGGACGCCGTGAAGCTGTACTGGCGGTCGGGGTCGAGCAGGACCGGGATGGGCACGAAGGTGTTGAAGCTGCCGAGGAGCTCCTCATAGGCCGTGTAGTCCGGCAGAAAGTGCCCCACGTTCACCCGGCCCAAGGTGGAGACGAGGCGGGTGAGTGCCACGCGCCCCCCGGCGCTGATCGCCACGTTCTCCCGGGTGTACTGGCTCTTTTTACCCTGGCGGTAGCGCTGGTTGTACAGCGCGGCCACGGCGTCCCGAAGCTCGGGCAGGCCATCGACGGGGGCGTACTCGTGCTGGAGGTCGTCGAACTGGAACGACTCGATGCGCGCGGGGCTGCCCTCCAAGGGGCCCGTCTCGGGCGCACCTTGACCCAGGTTCGCCCAATCAGGGTGACCGTGGTGGTAGCCGAGGCGCGCGGCCTCGGTCATGACATAGATGACGCCGGTGCGGGGCACGGCGCGAAATCCGGTCGGGGCAGGGATGGCTCTTTCCATAGGGCCACCGTGTATCCCGTACAGCGGGCGAGCGCAGGGGAACACGCGCACCCGCCAAGCACGAGCCTTGTCGTGTCAACGGCGGAGGAGCGAAATCAACCCTGCGACAGCGCGGATCCACTCCCCCACGACCCGGCCGGGCCGTGGGGGAGGTGACCGCAGCGATCAGTCGTTGTCAGCCGAGGGGGACTCGGGGATACGACGCACCGCGATGAGGGTCTCCAGGACCGTCAACGCCGCGCGAAGCACCTCGTCGGGCTGATCCGCGAGGAGCCGGTTGATGCGAGCCAGCTCGGGGCGACCCGGCCGGTTGTTCTCATCAAAGGTGACAAGCTGCGGCAGCGACACACCCAAGCCCTCGGCGAGACGCGCGAGCGTCTCCAGGCTGGGGGTGCGATGCGCGAGCTCAAAACGACTGATCTCGCTCGTCTTGATCCCTTCCGCGCGGGCTCCCAGCTCAGCCTGGGTGAGACCCGCGTCTTTACGAAGGGTGCGAATGCGACGAGCGAGCTGCTGGCGTACCTGGTCCATCTTGACTCCGCCTTGAATCCGTCCTGGTGGAACTCGAACTCTCACACACGTTGGTGAACCGCCGGGCACGCTCTGCGCCTTGGCGGATCCTCACCCTTATAGTCCGATTCACCCGGAATGGTCAACCCGCCTATGAAATCTCTTGTGCGGTGAAGGCCAAGACTGTCCGGGGATGCCGAAAAAAGCGCAAGATCGGCGCGGCGGGACCGGGATCTTCAATCTTTTTGAGGGCGCGGCGGGTCTTGTGTGGAGCGCGTGCCGTGGCGCGAATGGAGATCGCGGCGTGGCGCGCGGCGCGTCTAGGGGGCGAGGGTGGGAGCGTAGAGGTCGATGAGCAGCTCGATCGCCCGGGGATCGTCGGCCTTCACCCGGCCTCCGAGGCTCGACGCCTCGACCTCGTCCTCTGTCCAGAGCCCGCCCTCAAGGCCGCTCTCCAGGCCGTTCTCATCGACCCAGGCGGCCTCTCCCTCCGCCGCCGCGCTGAGCATCGACGCCGCGTGGCCGAGCCACTCGCCCATGACGTGGTCGTTCTTCGCCTGCACGCGGCGGTAGTGCCCGGTGTAGGCGCCGATGTTTAAGGCCGCGCTGCGGTCTCGCCACCACTGCTCGTCGATGGCCAGGGCCGCCAGGCTCTCTTGGTTGCGGGCGGGCGCGTGCTCTAGGTCGTCGGGCAGAAGCGCCGGGCCCTCGATGTCCATCACCGCCATCGGGCGCAGGTCGGGGTGGCGCGCCAAGGCCCCGGCCAAGGTCGCGACGCCGAAGGAGCGGCTGCGGGCGACGACCTGGTCGGGATCGACCTCGGGCTGGCTGGCCAAGCTGCGCATCAGCACCGCCAGATCGTCCTGATGC
This sequence comes from Myxococcota bacterium, assembly GCA_023150775.1. Lineage (GTDB taxonomy): Bacteria > Myxococcota_A > UBA796 > UBA796 > CAJQPC01 > JADKFE01. The sequence goes on along the minus strand of JAKLKE010000187.1, from coordinate 6,612 downwards.
ACGGGGCCGTTGTGGTCCTCGACCCCCTCGCTGAGCCCGCGGCCGCGGGGGTCGTAGGTCAAGACGACGAGGCCCGAGCGGGCGAGCAGCTCGGCGGCGTCGGAGTCTTGAAGGGGCAGGCCGGGCTCAAAGCCGGGGGGGATGAGCAGGAGGCCGGGCCAGCAGCCTCGGCCTGGGGGGCGAAGCAGCTCGGCGGCGACGGTGACGCCATCAGGCAGGGTGATCCGCAGCGCCTCACGATGCGCTCGCCGGGAGGGGTCGTCGAGGCTCGGGGCCTCGGCGGCGCAGCCCGACTCCGGCCAGCGCTCCGAGGGCGTGAGCGACGTCGGCGCGCAGGCGATCGTGAGGGTGACGAGGAGGGGGATCATCCCTTGTAGTGTGCCTGATCTGGGAGCGCGGCGCAGGGCCTTGTCGTTGGGCTTGTTACCCTGGGGCATGTCTTCTTCGTCGTTCCGGCGACTTGGGCTCCTCGGCGGGCTCTTGATCGGTGGGCTGCTCATCGAGGGCGGTCTGCGTCTCCTCGGGGTTGAGGCTCGGCTGCTCACGCCGCTCGTGCCTCTGCAGGTGAGCGACCCCGAGCTGCACACCCCCGTAGACGACGCCGAGCGGCTCTACGGCCTGCGCCCGGGGCAGACGCTGCGGCTGCCGCGCCCCGACGGCGGGCCCGAGCGTGTGGTGACGACGGACTCCCTCGGCCTGCGCGGCGCCGATCGGGTGGTTGATGAGTCCGCCCTGCGGGTGCTCTGCCTCGGCGGCTCGACGACCTTTGGCGCCACGGTGAGCGACGACGAGACCTGGCCGGCCCAGCTTGAGGCCCAGCTCAGCGCCCGAGGCCAGCGCGCCCAGGTCTTTAACGCCGGGGTCAACGGCTACATGACCCGGCAGAAGGTGGCCTGGGCCGAGGCGCTCATCCCGCGTCTTCGCCCCGACGTGGTGATCGTCGAGGTCTACAACGAGGGGCGGCGCTTTCTGCAGCTCGATGATGATCCGCTGGAGCGCCTGCGCCAGAGCCCGGACCTGTGGCCGGAGTGGATCTGGGGCGCGCCCGAGGCTCAGTCGTGGTGGAGCCCGATCTGGCGGTCTTGGGCGGGGCTGCGGGTGGGGGTGATCGGGGTGAACCGCCTGTTGGCGGGGCGCGGGGCCTGGGATCCGGCGGGGCCGCTCATCACCCGGGCGTCGTCGCGGGATGAGGCCGCGGCGTTATCGCTCCTTCGCCAAGCCGGGGGGGCCCAGGTGTGGGGGCTCATCCCACCCGCCGGGGGCCCGGAGCTGCCGTGGCCGGTGATTGACCTGCACAGTCTTTATGGTGAGGCGGGTGAGCCCTTCGGATCGGCAGGAAGGGAGGTTCATCCTGCGCCAGAGGTCTATGGCTGGTACGCGCAGGAGATCGCCAAGACCCTGATCGGGGACACGGCGGGTCTAGCGCCCCCTTGAACGGATCTGCGCGCGGGCCGCCGCGCGACGGGCCGTGGGTTAGCTTAGGTCCGTATGTCCGACTCGTCGCTCCCCCTCGGCGCCCTGAAGCTCCAGTCCCTCATCGGGCGTGGCGGCGTCGGTGAGGTTTGGCAGGCCGTGGACGCGCTGGGGCGCCTGCCGGTGGCGGTGAAGGTGCTCACCCACGCCCGCTACCGTGAGCCCGAGGTGCAAGACGCGCTCCACGCCGAGCTCTGCCGGGCGGCGCGGGTGGATCACCCCGGGGTGGTGCAGCTCTTCGGCTGGGGGCTCGTGGACGCGGGGCTCGCCCAGGCCACCCGCAACGGCCTGCCCGAAGGCGCGCCGTATGTGGCGATGGAGCTGGTCACCGCGGGCAGCCTCCAGACCTACGCCGCGCGCCTGGGCTGGGAGGATCTTCGCGGCCTGCTCTTGGGGGTGCTCGACGCCTTGGCGCACCTGCACGCGCGTAAATTGCTGCATCGCAACATCAAGCCCGCGAACGTGCTCTGGGGCGCGCCCCGCGACGCGAGGCCGGGCCCCAAGCTCGCCGATCTGGGCCTCGCGAGCCCCCTCGACCTCGCCCGTGCCCCCACGCGCACCCGGGTGGCCGGGGCCCCGGCCTACCTCGCCCCGGAGCAGTTCGCCGGGCGCTGGCGTGAGCTGGGCCCCGAGACCGACCTCTACTCTCTGGGCGTCGTCGCCTGGGAGTGTGTCACCGGGGTGCTGCCCTTTCGTGGCTCCAGCGTCTACGGCATCCGCCAGGGCCACCTCAAGGGCGCGCTGCCGGCGCTGCGGCCCCGCCTCGCCGTGCCCTCGGCCTTGGGGGACTGGCTCGGGCGGCTCTTGGAGAAGGAGCGCGGGGCCCGCTTCGCCTCCGCCGCCGAGGCCACCAAGGCCCTGCTCGCCTTGGGGCCGCCCGTGGGCGACGAGGAGCTCGCCTCCTTAGAGCTGCACTCCGCCGAGGGCGAAGGCTGGGCCCGGGCCCCGGCGTGGTGGCTCAACGACGCGCCCTCGTTCGTGTGCCTGAGCCCACGCCCCGCCGCTGGGGAGCTGTGGGTCGCCGACGACGTGCTGCGCTCCGCTGAAGAGGCCGTAGACGCCGTCACCCGCGCCCGGGGCAGCGCCGCGCCGATCCGCTCGGCGGCCATTGAGGCCAGCAACCTGCGCCCGGTGGCCCTATTCGGTCGAGACGCCGAGCGCCGCGCCTTGTGGACGGAGCTTGAGCAGGCCCTCACCGAGCGCCGCCCCCGGGTGGTCGTGCTCCACGGCCCCGCCGGGGTGGGGCTCAGCCGTCTGGGTCGGTGGGTGGGCGAGCGCGCTGAAGAGCTCGGCGCGGCGAGCGCCATCTCCGGCGTGGCCGACCCCGCCCGGGGCCTCGTCAGCCTGATCAACACCTGGGCCCAGACCCAAGGCGCGGGCTTAGAGGACGCCGAGGCGCTCATTAGCGCCGCCCTCGCCCTCAAAGGTGGTGAGCAGGATCCCACCCTCGCCGCCGCCTTGGCCGGGGGGATCACCCCCGCCGCGCCGCCCCGCGCCGCGCTGCGCACCGCCGAAGGCGCCCCCGTGGCCCTGCTCGGCTGGCTGCGCCACCTGCTCAGCGCCGGTCCCCAGGTGATCTGGATCGACGACGCGCCCCGCCACCCTGAAGCCGCGGCCTTCGCCCGGGCCGCCTTACGCGAGAGCGGCGCGCTGCTCTTGGTGTTGACCGCCCGAGACGATGAGCTCGTCGGCCGCTCGCCCGGGGCCACGGCGCTCAAGGCGCTCACCGGCAAAGCCCGGGTGAGCCGCCTGCGGGTGGGGCCCCTCGCCCCAGAGACGGGCCGGGCCTTGGGCCGCCACCTGCTCTTCGGCGTCGAGGAGTCCCGCTGTGATCCCCTCATCGGCGGCTTCGTCACGCCGAGCGTCGGCTTAGAGGCCACCCGGGGCTGGATCGAGGACGGCGCCTTGTCCGCCGCCGAGCCTGGCCTCGCCTGGACGGCCCCGCCGCCGGCTCACGCGCCCGAGCGCGCCTTGGAGCTGATCCTTGGCCGCCTGCGCGCTCTGCTAGATCCCCCCGAGGCCCGCGCCGCCTTCGCCGTCGCCGCCGCCTTGGGCCGAGAGGTGCCCGAGGCCTTGTGGAGCGCCGCCTGCGCGCAGCTCGGGGCCCCGCCGAGCGCCGCGTTCACCACGCGCCTCTGCCGCCTCGGGATCTGGGAGGACACGCCCGGGGGCTGGCGTTTCACCTCCACGACGGCGCTCGACGCCGCGACCCTCGTCGCCGAGCGCGCCGGGCTCAGCGCCCAGGCCCACCGCGCCGTCGCTGAGGCGCTGCGCGGCTCGGGCGGCTCCATGGAGCGCATCGCCCACTACGTCGAGCTCGCCGGGGACGACCCCAGCGCCACCTTGCTCCTCGCCGCCCGTGCCCGCCGTCGGCGGGGTGATCCACGCGGGGCCGCCGCGCTCTTGGAGTCCCGGACCAAGGCGCTCTCCGCCCGGGGGCTCACGCCGAGCGCCGACGATCAGGCCGAGGCCCACCTGGAGCGGGCCCGCTGCCTGCGCGCCCTGGGAGACCAGGCCCAGGCCAAACGGTCGGGAGAGCAGGCCTTGCTCACCGCTGAAGCCAGCGCCGATCGACGCGCCTGGGCCATGGCCGAGCTCGCGCTCACCGCGGCGGGTTTAGGAGAGGGCGCCGTCGCCGCCCGCCTCGCCGCCCAGGCGATGGACACCCTGCGTCCCCTCGGCGCCTCCGAGGCCCTCGGCGACGCCATCCGCGCCGCGGCCTCCCTCACCGCCGACCCCCAGCGCGCCGAGATCCTGCTGAACGAGGCCGTGGAGGTCTACGACGAGGCGGCCTGCCCGCTCTCCGCCGGGGACGCCCTCGCCCGCCTGGGGCAGCTCGCCCTGGCGCGCGGCGCCACCGACGAGGCCGGGGCGCGTCTGCGTCGGGCCTTGAGCCGGGCCCGCGCCGTGGGGGACATGCTCGCCGAGGCCCGGGCCCAGTTTGGCCTCGCGAGCCTCGCCCAGCGCGCCGGGGCCCTGCCCGAGGCCGAGCGCCGCGCCCGCCGCGCGCTGTCCCGCCTCGATCTGCTCGCCGAGCCCGGCGCCGCCTCGGTGCGCCTCACCTTGGCGACGCTCAAGCTGCGCCGCGGCGCCATCGTCGAGGCCTACGAAGACGCCCGCCTCGCCGCCGAGGCCCTGCGCGCCCAAGGCCGAGACGACGCCGCCTTGGTCGCCGACGCGCTCCAGGCCCCAGGCCTCGCCGAGCGCCACGACTGGGCGGGCCTCGACGCCGTCTGCGCGCGCCTCGGCCCCAGCTTGAGCGGCCCCGTTCAGGCCGACGCCGACGTGGTCAGCGCGCTCAAGCTCGCGGCGCGTCTCACCGAGACCGCCGGTCGTGCGCCCCTGGCCGAGGCCCTTCGCGCCTTGCTCAGCGCCGCCTGATCCACGCGAGAAGATCCAAACGGCAGCTCCCCGGTCATGTCGGTGCTCATCACCAACACGACCGAGGAGCGCGTTCGGACGTTCGGGCCCCCCGGAAGCACCCCTGCTCAGTTCCCCCGAGGTCACCCTCGGGTCCGCTTCCCGTCGTCCGCTCCCTTAATTGCAAGGAGTATGCCGAGGGCTGAGGCGCTCAGAGCCGTCAAAAACCGCGTTGATGCCGTCATTCTCGTGTTGGCTGTGTCACGCGGCGTGTCCTCCGCGACACCCCAACACACTCCGGCTCACCGCGCAAGGCGGCGGCGTGACGCGGCGAGGGCCAGCCCGACGGCGGCGACGAGGCCACCGCCCGCCCCGCTGCCCAGGCCGCAGAGGCCCCCTTGGGCGGTGGTGACGACGACGGTCACGGTGTCGGGGGCGCTGAGCGTGTCGCCGTCGCCGACGATCAGCTCAAAGGTGAAGGTGCCGGCGAGCTGGGGCGCGAAGCTGGGCTGGGCGGTGTCGGCGCCGCTGAGGTTCACGCCGGGGCCGCTCGTCTGGGTCCAGGCGAAGCTAGGCTCGTCTGCGCCTTGGGCCCGGCCGTTGAGGATCACCGTCTGCCCGACATAGGCCATGAAGTCTTGGCCCGCCCGGGCGCGCAGACCGCCCTCTTCGCCTGGGTCGCCGCTGTCCCCATCCCCTGAAGGGTCGCCGCTGTCGTCGTCGCCGCTGGGGTCGTCGAGGGTGGTCTCTTCAGCCATCATCGCCCAGAACGAGGCGTCGTTGTTGTCGTAGCCCAAGGCCCAGAACCCGACGCCGAGCAGGCCCTCGTCTACGGCATACCGAACCTTCGCCCGAAGCGACTGCTCGTCGTCGTACCAGGCCTGGGACTTGGACGAGGGGAAGTAGTACGGCGTCTCGGTGAGGCTCTCGTAGCGGCGGCCGTAGCTGTCGACCTCATCGACGGCGTCGGCCATGGTGATCGAGTCGGCGTCGGCGGTGGCGCTGCCGGGCACGGTGTTGTTCGTCGTCGGCCACACCTTGCCGTAGAGCGGCAGGCCGAGGAGGATTCGTTCGGGCGGGCCGCCGTAGGTGATGTAGTCCTCGATCGTCCAGTCAATGCTGTACTTCGACCAAGGATCTCCGCCGTAGAGCGGCGCGACGGGGCCCGGATCGCCCCCAGACCAGTGGTAGTCGTAGCCCATGATGAACAAGGCGTCGGAGGCCGCGGCCAAGGCGTCGTAGTCATACGCCCCGCTCCAGTCCACGGCGGGGGTGGCGACGGTGACCTCGTCCACGGCGGCGGAGAGCTCGGCGACGAGGTTCACGAGGCCGTCGCGGTTGGACGATCCCATGCCCTCAAAATCGACGGAGACGCCGTCCGCGTCGTAGGCGTCGACGAGGTTCTTGACGTTCTGCACGACCTTGGCCCGCTGGGTGGCTGAGGGCAAGATCACGTCCATCACGTCGTCATCGAAGCAGGTCAAGGTGAGGTGGACCTTCACGCCTTGGCCGTGGGCGGCGGTCACGAGCTCGTCCGCGATCGACGTCCAGCGGGAGGTCGAGCTGAGGCTGCCGTCGGAGTTCAGCCCCACGTCAAAGAAGGCGACGTGGGTGACATGATCCCAAGGCACTGAGTCCACGCCGTCCACCCAATAGGGCAGATAGCCATACACCCACACGTCGGGGCCCCCCAAAGGCGCGGGGGGCGGCGGGGACGCGGCGCGCCGAGGCTTCAGCCCCGCCTTCGCGTGGGCGGCGTGGATCGAGCCCTGCGGGGCG